>PKYA01000239.1:8170-46056 GCA_003133545.1 Acidimicrobiaceae bacterium
GCGTCATAGCCGTAGATGCCACCGAAGAGCTCGAACTCCACGATGGTTGCGTTCGTGGCGGAAGCATCAAGGGTGGTCGATCCGGTCAGCGTCGCTCCGTTCGAAGGAAGGACCACGCTCGTGGTGGGAGGGCTGCTGACGGTGAAGCTCTGGGAGGCCGCGGCTGACGGTCCCCCGTTGTTGCTCATGGTCTGACCGGTGAAAGTCTGCGTCGTCGAGGTTCCCGCCGAGTCCGTCTCGGTGACCGTGGCTTTATAGGGGCCGGCGGCGAGGTACGCGTGGGTGGTGGTGGGTGTCGACGTGGTGGCCATCGATCCATCACCGAATTTCCAGGCGTACGTGGTGATGGTACCGACGGCAACGGTCGAGGCTGAGGCGTCAAAGCCTGTGGGCTGGCCCGCCTGGGCCGGGGTGACCGAAAGGTGCGCCACCGGGGCCTGATCGGGGGTGATGGCAAGAGCGCCTGGTTGGAGACCGACCGTGATTGGGGCACCAACCACGTTGGTAGAGAGGTTGATCGGCGTGACGATGTTGTCCGGGGGTGGAGGGCTGGAGCAGGTGGACATGGCCGGCGGGGGCGGAGATATGCACCCGTGGATCGTGACGTAGGCGGTGGCCCCATTGGGCGTGATGGCGATGCCGTTGGGATTCGTGTCGACCGGGATCGGGGTTCCGGCGGTGTCCGTGGACGTGTTGATTGGTATGACGTCCCCTGCGCCATTGGAAAAGCCCTGGCCCTGTGTCACATAGGCAGTGGTTCCGTTGGGTGTGATGGCGATGGTGTTGATCGGTCCGTTGGCGGGAACCCCTGCGAGGGTGATTGGCGTCCCCGGAGTGTTGGTGGCGAGGTTGATCGGCGTGACCGTGCCGCCTCCTCCCGAGGACACGAACGCCGTGGCACCGTTGGGCGTGATGGCAATGGCTTCGGGGAAGATGACGCCCGTGATCGGGGTCTCGGGAGTGTTGGTGGCGAGGTTGATCGGCGTGACGAGGTTGTCGAATGGGTCCGTCACGTAGGCGGTGGCCCCGTTGGGCGTGATGGCAAGGTCATCGGCATAGTCGACCGGAATGGGGGTTCCGGCCGTTTTGGTCGCGAGGTTGATCGGCCACACGACCATGTTCCCCGCCACGTAGGCGGCGGTCCCGTTGGGCGTGATGGCGATGGAGGTGGGAGAATCTGAAATCGGCCCTGTGAGCGTTATCGGGGTTCCGGCCGTGTTGGTCGCGAGGTTGATCGGCGTAACCGCCTTGACGCCGGGGTCTGTCACGTACGCGGTGGCTCCATTGGGCGTGATGGCAATACCGTTTGCGCGGCTACCGGGATCGTGGTTCCGGCGGTATTGGTGGCGGAGTCGATAGGAGTGACGTTGCTGCCGTCCGCCACGTAGACCGTCCAGGCCGGCGCCGGAAGAGATTCCGCAGGGCTGGTGCCGATCGGGGCCGCCAAGGCCATCATTCCGAGAATCGTCGCCACGCCAACGATTCTCGAGGCCCTACGCACCTGAGGATGCTTCCGCCCGCGCATGCATGACTACCGCTTCCCGTCTAGCCGGCTCCACCTCTGATTGAGGCCACACGCCATTCCTAGTTCCCCAGGCCGACGGTATCTCATTCCGCTGTCGCTCGCACGGGGCAGATCGGAACGGACGACCGCAGGTCACGGCTGCTCGCCGAACGTACCAACAGACGTCCCTGTGCATTCACTTGTGACTGGTCTCCAATTGCTGGCCTGGCTTACCGATAATCCCTAGTCAGCGTGCCTGTAGATCATTGAGCAGCATCTGACTCGGATGGCGAGAAATGACCCCGCCTACAACGCACGCGATCGCTCTCCCCCGGTGGTCAACGCCGTCAGGCGAACGCGAGGCTCTCGCCGGCGGGCCTAAAGAAACGGAGGGAACTTTGCGATCCGGCTCGACGCGCCACTACTTTTTTCGGGTGTTCCGACTAAGTGATCCCCGAACCGGAACCCAAGGAAATCGACGAAAAGCTCTCGATGGAGCTCCGGCACCTTTCAGCAAATGCGGTTCCAAAAAGGCAAGACGTCCGGCGACGAGAAGTGTGAGAATTGTCGGTACTAGCTCGAGCCGTACAACGACGTCTCCTATTGCTGGCACCCGAAGCTACGGATCCTGGTGGGCAGCGAATGGTGGTGCCAGTGGTGGGATGCGATTCCCGAGGATCAGGCATAGATCTGCCAGCGCTTATATGCAGCCCGGTCGCACTCGCTACCTCACTCGCGCCCGGCATCCTCCTTACGACTTTTGACCAGCGGTTCTGCTTTCTGACTCGACCTTCAGATACTCGAGCCCGGCGTCGAGTGATCGTTGCAAATACCTCGTCAATGCCTTCTTGAAGAGAACAGCGAGTAGCCCATCCCACGACTCAGTCGTTCGCACCAAGGAGCCGTCGGCGCAAGGTTCGATCCGGTACACATGAATCGCCGGTAGGCGCAGAGTCTGGCCCGACCACCCAATCGTGCGAGGAGTGTCGATCTCGCGCATTACGGAGTTGATCATCATGGAGCCTGCCCTCCATCGAAACGATGTCCCCACCGTCAGGAGACCGTCCATCGACGCTGTCTTCACGCCGGGGTTCCAATCCGGCCAACCGTCGACGTCGGATAGCACCGCCCACACCACTTCGGGACTCGCGCCCACCACTATTTCACTTGAGGCCACTACCGGTGCTCGGGTATTGACCTCCATGCACGACACCTCCTCGCCAATAGCTCAAAATGGCCCGACTGACGCGTCCGCATGCATCTCCTCGCTCGCAGTTCCAGCATTGTGGCACCCGAGCCGAAGCAGAGTATGCGTGGTACGCGATGGAAGTACTTCCGAATACGAACGGTGGTCACTTCACCGTGGTCAACTCCCCGAATCCTCGTCCCCTTCGGTTTCCTGCCACATGGCAAGCTCATGACGGAGAGCCTGAATACGATCAGCGGTCAGGGAGCCAACGTGAAGATCTAGAACTCGCTCGGCCTGGATTTCGCTGAACTGCAGCGGCGAGTCCATCAGGGAGGCCACCGCGGCTGAACGATCGGGACGGCCCTTCACCAGGTCGGTGACTCGGTCGATGTCCTCAACGGCACGAATCAATCCTTCCAAGACATGTACGCGCTCCCGCCTCCGGAATTCCTCCTTGTGCGCCAGTTCTTCTGGGATCAGGTCGAGGGTGAGCTGGCGAAGCTGATTCAGATCAATCCCCAGACTCACCAGTACCTGGACGGCGACGCCTCCGCCCTCCCTCAGCAGCCCGAGCAACAAGTGCTCGGTACCGATGTGGTTGTGCTGCAACTGCAGAGCTTCCCGCAGGGACAGTTCGAGGACCTTCTTGGCTCGTGGCGTGAACGGCGGTGATCCGCTGGGTCCGAGCGAGATGTCGCTATCCAATATCTCCTTCACCGTGCGTCGTGCGGACTCCAGTGTGACTCCCAAGGAGGCGAGTGCCTGAGCACCAACTCCCTCGCCCTCGTGAATCAGGCCGAGCAGAATATGTTCAGTTCCGATAAATGAATGGTTCAGGAGGCGAGCCTCTTCCTGAGCCAACACCAGGACTCGTCGGGCCCGGTCGGTGAAACGCTCGAACATGCCTTCCAGGATCTCACCCGGTTGCGCCCAAGTCCAGCGTCGACCGATTCGTCACGCACCCCGCTTGATCCGGCCTCTCAGAGCGCCGAAGCAGAGCGCCATGGAGACCGCGCCGAGGGCGACGATGGCGAGGAGTGCCTGTCCGAGCTCGGTCCACTGCCAGCCAGATTGCAGGACGATTGAGCGCAGGCCACCGAGAAGATACGTCACAGGATTCACGGTGGCCACCTTCCCGAGCCAGCCCGACAGTTGGCTGCGCGGAACGTAGGCGGACGTAAGGAACAGGAACGGGAAGAAGAGAAGGAACGTCGAGTTCACGGCAGCCGGGTTCCCCGTCTTGAGCGCGATTGCGTATCCAAAGCCGGCGAAGGCGAGGCTCCAGAGCGCTGCCAGGGCGATGAACACGAGCACGCCGAGCGGACCGTCCTGGAAGTGGACGCCCAGTGTCAGACCGAGCGCCAAAATCGGCAGCGTCAGGACGGCGGCCACCGCCATGTCGGCCGCTATGTGCCCCAGAAGGATGGCGGTGCGCCGCACTGGGGTCAAGAGGAGGCGGTCGAAGTAACGGTTCTGAATATCGAGCACGAGAGCGGGGGCTCGTGAGACGCCGGTCACGCCGAGCAGGATCGCGGTGCCCATCTGGAAGGCCGTGTAGTTCAGCCCTGGGATGTGGTCAACCACCTTCTTGAGCGTGGCCACGTTCACGATGAAGAAGAACAGTGAAATGAACACGGGGGGCAGAACAGTGGCGACGTCACGAGGCACGGCCCGCAACGCCCGCCCGGCGATGGAGCTGAGGTCATGCAGGAAGCCGGCGGGCTGGGCCCGGATTTCTTCGATGCTGATAGGGACGGTCACGGCGGTCATGCGGGCATCTCCTCGTTCTCGGTCCGTTCGATGTGCGTGCCGGTGAGCTCGAGGAAAACGTCGTCCAGCGTCGGCGTACGCAGGGTCAGCTCCTGGACCCGCACGTCACCGCCGGCCAGCGCAACAGCAACCGGGCTGATGGCCTCAGAACCATTCTCTGTGGCGATAACCAGCTCGTGGCCGTGCGCCTCCACCCCGATAATGCCCGGGATCGAACGCACCAGGCCCCGCACAGCGCTGGCTTCGCCGTCGACGCGCGCGATGATCACATCGGTGCCAATCGACCGTTTCAGGTCGGCGGGCGTGCCCTCGGCCACGATCCGCCCCTGGTCGATGATCCCCACGCGGTCGGCCAGTTCATCCGCCTCCTCGAGGTATTGGGTGGTCAAGAAGATCGTCATGCCCAGCTCAGTGTTCAGACGTCGCACCTCGGCCCACACGCTGATCCGGCTGACCGGATCAAGGCCGGTGGTCGGCTCGTCGAGAAAGAGGACGTCGGGATTGTGCACCAGCGCCGCGGCCAGGTCGAGCCGGCGTTTCATGCCCCCCGAATAGGTGCCGACGCGGCGTCCCATCGCGTCGCCGATATCGATCAGATCCGAAAGATCGGCCAGGCGCCGATCGATGGAACGCTTGGAGAGGCCGTAGAGCTGGCCCTGCAGACGGAGGAGTTCCAATCCCGTCTGGCCCGGGTCCAGGGCCGCTTCCTGGAGCGCCACCCCGATGTGCAGACGCACCTGCCCGGGATCCTGAACGACGTCGAAGCCGGCGACGACGGCCCGGCCCTCTGTGGGCGCCAGCAGTGTGCACAACATGAGGACGGTGGTGGACTTGCCGGCGCCATTGGGACCGAGGAATCCATAGATCTCCCCGGATGCCACATTGAGGTCGACGTGGTCCACCGCCAGTGACTCGCCGAAACGCCGCACGAGTCCTTCGGTGAGAATGGCGCTGGGCATGCCGGACGAAGCTAGTGGATCGCTGTGACAGGGTAATTCGCCCTCCACCCCTCCGCACGACGGTCTGTCTGCGCGCACCCTCATGAGCTCACCCACTTGGTCTGTCCACTCGTCCACGCCATTACGACGCCCCGCGGGGACTGAACTAATCGGTCTCAGCCGGCCCAGAGCAAAGATCTCCCTACAGAACGGCTCGTTCTCGCACTGGGAGTCGACCCCGGGCTATCGGGAGGCAGCGGCCCTTTTGCCGAGTGCTCCTCGGGGCTACATCGTGGATGGAGCTTTCACCCCGCCGTTGACCCAGAGGGTCTGGCCCGAGCAGTAGCTCGAGGCATCAGAGGCAAAGAACAGCACTGGATACGCGATCTCTTCAGGCCTTCCCACTCGTCCGATTGCGTTCCCAGGTCCGAGTATCGAATCATCGGTCTGCTGCGCGCGTTTCGTCGACTTGTTGTAGCCCTCTGTCTTGATGGCGCCGCACGCCACCGCATTCACCCGGACCCCTTGGCCGGTCCACGCAGCAGCGAGGGCGCGCGTGAGGCTGTTGATGCCGGCCTTCGCCGCGCCATACGGCGCGACGGTCGGCAATGCCAAAAAGCTGGCACCTGATGAGATGTTGACGATGGCTCCACGGCCTTGCGCGAGCATGGGTGTCGCGACCACCTGCGACATGAACCAAACGCTGGACAAATTCAAGTTGACGATCTGGTGCCATTCATCAACCGTCCAACTCTCGGGTGCCTTGTTGATGCTGCCTCCGGAATTGTTCACAAGTACATCCACGTGCCCGAATTCTTCAAGAGCGGTCCCGACGAGATGTTCACAGGCACCGAAGTCCGTGACATCGGTGGGTACCACCAAGGCGCGTCGTCCGATCTCTCTGATGCTCGCCGCCGTATTCTCGAGCAACGCAACGCGGCGCGCCGCGAGAACGATGTCGGCTCCGTGCTCGGCGAGCAACAGAGCCGTGGCGCGGCCTATTCCGGTCCCACTGCCCGTCACGATCGCCACCCGACCATCAAGCGAGAACATCCCGTCCGCCACAGCGCCCCTCCTGACTTTCGGTGTCACAGTACCTTGCGCCCGGCAGACACCGCCGGGTTTCACGCATCCTGATCAGGACAGACGACCCGGTGCGCCGGTGGAGAGGCGGCGGTTTCGACCACGTGCGTTCGGGTAGGTGGCCGGCATGACCATTCCTGATCAACCCGCTCCTGCGGAGCCCCCGGAACCTCAACCAGCACAGCCGGTACCGGGGCGGCACCCTCGCAACGTTCCCCGGACCCCCAGCGAGGAGAGGCGCGGCTGGGGCATTGCACCCGAGCAATGCTCAACCCTCCTTGCAATATGGACGCAGATCCGTTGAGGATGGGCACGGTCTCAGTGGAGCGATCCTTCGGCGCCGGATCGTCCGGCTTGCAACGGGCCATTGCGGGAACGCACGCTCGCACGGCTCGATAGGGTGCTGCAATGGCTCCGCGTTTCCGGCGCACGCCGCCACCAGCCGATGGTGGAAGAGACCCTGCCGCGAAGAGCTATGTGCGCGTCGCACGGCGATATCCCGGGGAGCGTCGGGCCCGTCTCGAGCGGGTTTCTCTGGTGGTTGTGCTGCTCGCCGTTGCATTGGCCATCGCGCTCGTGGCGTATCGCGACGAGCCGGCATCGTTCGTCGTCCGCCAGGATGCGGTCGGCACAATTCCGCTTCCGAAGGGCGATGGGCACAGCACGCACGCAACCACACCCACCATTCCACCGCCGGTCCCGCTGCCCCCACCATCCCCTGACACCTCCAACACGGCAGCTGCGACACACCCAGCACAGAATGGCGTGAGTTCCTCAACCACGACGAAGGTCCGCACGGCAGCATCGACGATCACGTCGCCAACTTCGCCGACCGCGTCCGACATCGGCCCCTCCGCTGCTCCAGGGGCGCCCTCCGTGACTACGTCTGTGCCGACTTCATCCGCACCATCGCCGCATCCTTCAGCTCCGGCCACAACGACGACCGAACCCGTGACCACGACGACGACGAAAAGGACCGCTCCTTCCACCACGACGACCACTGACCGGAAAGGCGGCGGAGGTGGTGGCGGTCACCACGGGCCGACACCCACGACGAGCACCACCACGTCGTCCACCTCGACGTCGACCACTGCTGCTCCCCCTCCCACGACAACGGACCCTACGACGACAACCACCGTTCCGGCAGCGACGACCACCACAGTGTCTGTGACGTTGCCGATTCTGCCGATAACTCTGCCGATTCCTCTCCCGAATCTTCCCTAGACCTCGGCGCGGCAAGAAATCAGTCTGGCGTCGCCATCATTCCCAGCTCCCGCCCGATACCGGCTCCTCGTGGTCGTGAACGTGAGCCTCGCCTTGATGCTCAGACTCGAAGCTCTCGTGCGGTCGATGCGTGTGGGTCAGGCCGGCGTGATCGTGCTGGTGGGTATGTGAGGAGCTCAGATGTTCGAAGCCGCCGGTCTGCGGGTTGTGATTATGGGTGACGTGAAAATGGAGGTGGGAGTGCACGATCGGATCGTGTCGATGCTCCGCCTCCTGGTGCTGATGCGCTTCTTCATAAGTGGCAGCCTCTTGTTCCGTCATCGTCTCCTCGCTTTCTGGCTGTCGCTGATGCCCTAGTGGCTCGTGCTCTTGTGTCGGGGGCTCGGGCTCTTGTGTGTGGGGCTCGGGCTCTTGTGTCTGTGGCTCGGGCGCTTGTGGCTGGGCCTCGTAGAGCTCAGAGCGCTGGTACCAGGCGAGCGGGCGCCTCTTCGACGAGGACCTACGGCGAAACCACATCTCCACAAAGTACAGCGCCTACCCGCACGCCCAACCGAGACAGGGGCCTCAACACCCTGGCGTTCACACGAATGACAGATAAGGGCGAACGACCGCTGCCACGGTACACTCGATCGGCCTTGCCCCAAGCATTGCCATCACCTCCTTCCTGGCACACACGTACCCGCGCGCCGGTGGGCGAAACCGGCTCCCCAGGGCGCTCGGAACCTGGGCGTCTTACGACGGCAACGAGGGTATCCGCAAGCGAATGCTGTCGTCGCTCTTCAACATCGGCTTCATCGTCGGCGCCCGCGGGGCTACAGCGGCACACCACCGCGGGTCTACCGCGGCTGCGCGCAGCCGAGACGATCACCCTCACCATTTTCGGCCGGGCCGCTCAACTATCTCGGAGCGAACCCGAAGATCACCTCCCGCAGCGTTCACCTGCCACGGCCGAGCCAATGAGCACCGCAAAGCCCCGAGGCGGTACATCCGGCTCGGCCGGGGAACCACAGCCGGAGATCCCGCACTCGATTACGTTTGGGAGCGCCGGTTTGTCCAGTCGTAGCGGGAGGCGAAGACATGATCAAGGGCTTCAAGAACTTCCTGATGCAAGGTGACCTCATCATCATCGCCGTCGGCCTGGTCGTTGCTCTGGGCTTCAGCACCCTCATCAAAGCCTTCACCGACAACGTGATCACGCCGCTCGTCAACGCGGCGGGTGCGGGTTCCGGCGCGGGGGGACTCGGCTGGACCGTGCATGGACAGCGCATCAATTTGGGCGCCTTCATCTCGGCCATCGTCTACTTCATCATCTTCATGGCCGTCATTTACTCCGTGCTCGTCGTGCCCTATCGCGCGTACATGAAGAAGCGAGGATCGACGGTCTTCGGGGATCCTGCACCGACCAAGACCTGCCCCAGCTGCCTCTCGGACGGACTGCCGGTGGCCGCCACGAAGTGCAAGTTCTGCGCCAGCGAGGTTCCCGCCGCCTGACCGTCATCCCTGTCTCCGCGTTGGCGCCGCTAGGTCCGCGCGGCGTCGTCCCATCGTTGCAGCGTCACCTCGAGGCGCGAGCCGCCATTGGCGTCTATCGGGGATTCGGCCCGTACCGTCGCCCCCATGGCGGCCGCCAGTTCGGACACAATGGCCAACCCGAGCCCTGAGCCGAATTTCCGGTTCGGCCCGTGATCGGCTTGGTAGAAGCGTTCGAACACCCGGGTCAAGTCGCCCGCTGCGATACCAGGACCATCGTCCTCGACCGTGATGGTCTGCCTCACCGGATCCCCCGATGGGCCGCCGGACGCCAGGGCCACCGAGACACTGCTGCGTGCAAAGGTCAGGGCGTTCTCCATGAGGTTCGCCAATATCTGGGCCAGCCGATCGGGATCGGCCAGCCCCGGCGGCAACGGGTGCGAGGGCACGTGGACATAGAGCGCGATGCCACTTTTGGAGGCCAGCGGGCGGAAGCCCTCCGCTGTCGTGCTCACCACTTCGGCCACGTTCGTGGGCCGGACAGAGATGGAGAGCTGTTTCGCCTCGAGTTTGCTCAATTCGAGCAGGTCTCCGACCAACCGCTCCAGTCGACGCGACTCGGCGATGATCACCTCTGCCGCTTGGGCCGTGTCTTCCACCGCGCCGTCGGTGATGGCTTCCGCGAAGCCACGGATTGAGGTCAGCGGTGTCCGCAGGTCGTGCGAGACCGAGAGGAGGAGATGGCGCTCCCGGGCCCGGCCGTCCTCGAGGCTCTGCGCCATCTCGTTGATGGACCGGGCCAGCGAGGACGACTCGGCGTAGTCATTGGCCCGTTGGGGCACGCGGCTCTGGAGGTCGCCAGAAGCTATGCGCGCCGTGGCGTGCATGGCCTCGACCAGTGGACGCGACATCCGCCTGCTGAGCTGCCACGCCACCAGCCCGGCGACGAAGAGCGCGATCACGCCCGAAATGAGGAAGTAGCTCCAGCTCGGGCCCAGATCGCCCACCTCGCGCGTCAGGACGATGACGAACTGGCCATCGACGCTGTGCCGCTCCAGCCGCCCCAGCCGTATCCGCTCACTCGGAGTAAGCGTTATCGGGACCGCCGCGTAGACGAGATTGCCGTCCTGCCCCGACACGGTGTCGCCGGCCAGCAGATCCTGCGGGCGAAGATCGCCCGCCGTCAATCCCTGCGGGAGGGAGGCAGGGACCTTGCCGAGCAGGGTGATCTGGATGATCCGGGCATCCTCCAGTTGCAGCACCTTCCTCACTGCCGCCAGTACCTTCAGGCTTCGCGTGTAGCTAGTTCCCGCCGACAGCGACTGGGCTTCGGTCACCAGCTGCTGGGTCGCCTGCGTGCGCGCCGCATTGTGGGTCAGGATGATGCTGCCGGCACCGGCGATGACCAGCACGCCGGCTACCAGGCCGACGAAGGCCAGCATCAATCTGCGGCGCACACCATCACCGCCTCAGCCGAGCCGGTACCCGACACCCCAGACCGTGGCCAGGGGAAGGCTTTCGCCCAACTTCTTCCGCAACTGGGCGACGTGGACGTCGACCGTGCGCTCGTCGCCGTACCAGTCGGCGCCCCACACGCCATCGAGGAGCTGCTGGCGCGAGAGGGCGAGACCCAAATTGGCGGCAAGAAACGCCAGCAGATCGAATTCACGGGTCGTCAGCGCCACCACCTCGCCGCCCCGTCGCGCCTCCCGGCGGCGCAGGTCGACCTCGAGGTCGCCGACGCTCACGATCTCGTGCACGACGGGGGTCTCCCTCGTCCGCCGCAAGATGGCGCGCACGCGCGCGACAAGCTCGCGTGGTGAGAAGGGCTTCACCAGGTAGTCGTCTGCTCCCAGCTCCAGCCCGAGGATACGATCCACCTCGTCGTCGCGAGCGGTCAGGAACAGGACGGGGATGATCCCCTTGGCCCGAATCTCGCGGCACACGTCGAAGCCGTCCAACTTTCCCGGCAGACCCACATCGAGGATGACGATCCAGGGGTCTGATTCCTTTATCAGGTTCAGACCCTGGTCGCCGTCCCGGGCGAGCAGCACCCGGAACCCGTCGCGGCGGAGGTAGAGATCGACGAGGTCCGCGATGTGCGGGTCGTCCTCTATCACCACCACGGTGCCGTTCTGCGGGTTCACGCGCACCAGCCTGGCACTTCGCGGGGTCCGATTGGGGGAAACAGGAGATCCCTTACAAAACCCTCATGTTTGTCCCATACATCGATGACGCGATCGGCTCAGTCTGTGAGGAGAAGCAGACCAGGACAGCGCAGGCTGATCCCGATGGAAGGAGTACACATGTCGAAGAACGCTCTCCGGCTCGGCACGCTCGTCCTCACCTCAGCAGCGGTACTCGGCGCCGGCGGCGCATCCGCCTCGGCCGGCACTCCCGCCACCAGCCCGGCGAGCCTCTCGACCATTCAGGCCAAAGCGGCGGCTGCCATCACACTGCGCGTCAACGATCTCAACGCAGCGATCGCCAAGGTCAACGCGGGCAAGGACCTCGGCGCGGACGCCCCCCAACTGGCGAGCTACCTGCAAGCTGACATCGATCCTCTCCAGGCGCTCGGCCAAAAGATCGCCGCCGACACGACCGTCGCCGAGGCGCAAGCCGACGCCGCCACCATCTACATCAACTTCCGCGTCCTGGCTCTTGTCCTTCCGGCCGCGGGCGTGGCCGCTGTGGCGGACGGCATCGACGTCACGGCCATCCCCACTTTGACGACGTTCTCGACGAAGGCGCAATCGAAGGTGAACCCCGCCAATCAGGCTGCGCTGCAGCCCCTGATCGACGACCTCAACGCCCAGATCGCCGCGGCCACCAACGCCACCTCCGGCCTGGCCACCAGCGTCCTGGGCGACACTCCGGCGCAGTGGAACGCCAACCACGCGATCCTCGCACCGGCCGCCGGCTCGGTGCACACTGCCGTGGCGGGCATCGCCAAGGCACGGTCCGACGTGCAACAGATCCGGGCTTACTTCAAGTCGACGAAGACCGCGCCCCCGACGGCTCCGAGCACGACGACGACGACCACGTAGAAGGGCTCCGCCGGGGACCTTGAACTCCTACTCGGCCCGCAACATCAAGGCCGTGGATGCCGATCACGACGCCGGCAACTGCCGCCACCGACGGCTGCCAGGCGACCGCCGCCGCCAACTGGCGCCGGGTTGAGCCGAGGGTCCGCAAGAGGTGCCACTCCCGGCGTCGGCGGCGGACCGACGCGGCGAGCGTGAGAGCCAGGGACCGCTCGAATGTGCCGTCACTCCGGTCGCGCTACCGTGATCCCCCTGATGGCAGTTCTCCGCGTCGCGCTGGCCGAGGACAACGTGCTGCTCCGAGAGGGCATCTCGCGGATCATCGACGCCCGCGCGGACCTCGAACTGGTGGGAACCGCCTGCGATCTGCCACAACTGCTCGAGCTCATCGAAAGAGAGGAGCCGGACGTCGTCGTCACCGATATCCGGATGCCCCCGACCGGCACGGACGAGGGCATACAGGCCGCCTCGTGGCTGCGCGAGAATCGGCCGGAGGTCGGCGTCGTGGTCCTGAGCCAATTCACCGCCCCGGCCTATGCGTTGGCACTCTTGGAGACCGGGTCGGCCGGCCGGGCCTATCTGCTCAAGGAACGGGTCGCCGGCAGCGACGAGCTGGCCCAAGCTATCCACACGGTCGCACAGTCGGGGTCGATGATCGATCCGATGGTGGTCGACGAGCTCATCGAGGCCCGCTCGACGCGCCGGACCTCGGACCTGTCATGGCTCACCCCCCGCGAGTCCGAGATCCTCGGCGAGATGGCCCAAGGCAAGAGCAACGCCGCCATCGCCGCTTCGTTGCAGGTATCGGAGCGCGCCGTCGAGAAGCACACCAACTCCATCTTCTCCAAGTTGGGCCTGACGGAGGAAAAAGAGGTCAACCGGCGCGTCAAAGCCGTCCTGGTTTACCTGAGCGAGCCGGGGGGAAGCTGACCCCACCGTCCCAGGTGTGCCAGCACCACCCTTACGGGCTCGACACCATGAGATGATGACTCGATGAGTGAGCCGCTCCCCGTGCTCGTGGTAGACGACCAGGCGCCGTTCCGCATGGCCATGAAGGCCGTCCTACGCCGCTCGCCCGAGTTCGACCTGGCCGGGGAGGCCGCCAGCGGGGCGGAAGCCGTGGCCATGACCGACGAGCTGCACCCGGTGCTGGTCCTCATGGACATCAACATGCCCGAGATGAACGGAATCGAGGCCACACGACGCATCGTCTCGTCCCACCCCGAGGTGGTGGTGGTCCTGTGCTCGACCTACGAGGTGGGCGACCTGCCACCGGACGCCGCCACCAGCGGTGCCCGGGCCTACATCAACAAGGAACACCTCGGCGCTGACACCCTGCGCCGGTTGTGGGAAGCGCGCGATTCGGGAGAATTCGTCACCGGCTGAGGGCCGGCTCGGTCCGCCGGCCTCAGGGCCTCCGATCAGATCAACGGGACCGATCCGGTCACCCGGGAACCTTTGCCGGGCTCGGACTCCCAGCGGACCGTGCCGCCGATCGCGCCCAGCCGGTCGGCCATGTTGACGTAGCCATGCCCCCGCTGGGCCTTCTCCACGTCGAATCCGGGGCCATCGTCGCTGACGGAGAAGAGGAGTCCTCCCGACTCCTCCCACAGATGCACGTCAACCTCCGCACCGACGGCGTGCTTGGCGGCGTTTTGGAGTGCCTCGAGGCAGCAGAAGTACACCGCCGCCTCGGTTTCGGACGAGTAGCGCCCGATACCGTCGGCCACCACCTCGACCGACAGAGGGTTGCGATTGGCCGCGGCGCGCAGGGCCTCCACCAGGCCGCTGTCGACGAGCAGCGGCGGGTAGATGCCGTGGGCCAGCTCACGGAGCTCCTGGATCGTCTCCTGCACCTCCACGGCGAGCCCGTCAAGCATCTCGGTGCCGGCGGCCGGGTCATCGACGATGATGTCCCGCGCCAGACGGAGATTGACGGCCAGGGCGACCAGGTGCTGCTGCGCCCCGTCGTGCAGGTTCCGCTCGACGCGCCGGCGCTCGGCGTCACCGCTGGCCACTATTCGGGCCCGGGATTCGCGCAGCGCGTCCGCCTGCTTGCGCAACTCGTCGAGCGTCGTCTGCAGGGCGGTGTCGAGTTGCGAATTGTGGAACGCCAGCCCGACCTGCCGGGCCAGGTCGGTGAGCACGCGGTCGTCCTCTTCCGAGAAGGCCGTGTCCGCCGCCAGGCGTTCGACGACCACCAGGCCAAGCAGCTCCCCGGCATGGCTGACAGGCGCCACCCGCAACTGGGCCTTCTCCCGCCCGTTGAGCAGCGCCGGCAACCACACCGACGCCCAGGCGCTCCCCGAGACGCCGGCCCGGGTGACGACCGGACGCTCCCGGCTGGTGACCACGAGGGAGAGCGGGCCCGAATCGGGCACGGACGCCGCCCGCTCCAGCACCTCGCCCATCCCGGTGTACACCTCGGCGCTCACCAGACCCATGGTCTTGCGCAGAGACTCGGCCAGCTGGAGCAGGAGCTCGTCCATGGGGATGGCCCGTGTGAGGCGGCTGCCGAAGGTGCGGAGCACCTCGTCGGGGGCCTGACGGGCGCCGTAGACGAAGCGCGTCGCCGAGCCCATGAAACGCTCCCGAGCCGGGACGAAAGCCAGCGCGGCGATGCCCGTCGCCAGCAAGGAGAGCCCGAGCGTGGTGCGATCCGTCTCGTTACTCGGCTTGTGCCCCAGTCCGAGAACCACGACCAGGTAGATGGCCGACACCATGGAGACGAACCCCAACACCGTGAAGGATCGCACGAGCATGCGGCCGCCCTGCGGCGCCAACCCCCTCGCTTCGCCGGCCATCAGGGAAATCGGTATGAGCACAGTACTGCCGGCCGCATAGGCGCCCAGCGCGCCCGGCTTGTCAATCAGGACATGGAGCACGGCGACGACCAGGGCCATTGAGGAAGCCAGCACCGTTCCGACGGCGAACCACTGCAAGCGCTCCCGCGCGTGCCCGATGGCGCTCACATAGCGAAGCCGGGTGGGCAGGAGTGCCATGAGTGCAGCGATGGACCACCCGATCCCGCCCGCCAGGAGCGAGAACGTGTCCTTTTCGATCACGTAAGACAGCCCGATTCCCAGGGCGGCGGCGTAGACGACGATCACTGCCGTGCGTCGCCCCGTCCCCGGCAGCTGGCCGTTCGGGAGCGCCAACAAGAAATGGAACGACACGGCCGTCACCAACAGCGCGGTGACGGTGGCGATCGATCGGGCGGCACCGTAGGAGTGCACGGACTCGCCCTGGGCCAGCCGCCCGAAGGTCAGGGCGATTGCTGCCAGGAGCGCGTCGGCCCCGATGAGAAGGGCCTGCAGATCCGCGGGCGTCGACGTGCGGTCCGAGTAGCGGGCGGCCACCACGCCGGCGACGGCCCACACCAGCGTCAGACCGAAGGCGACCCCGTTCACCGCGGTGATGCCCTCGGTGACGTGGGCCCGTACGCCAATGATGACCACCGCCAGGGTGACGACGAAGAGCAACCCGTTGAGCACGAGTTGTGCCGATTCCGGCTTGGGCCGCGGCGTGCTGATCTCGACGCCGGTATCGCTCACGATTACTTCCATCTTCTCCACATCCTCATTCGGACCGCAACATGTGTGCGGTCGGTGTACGGGCGGCCATGCGCGCCGGGAGCGCTGCGACCATGTTCCCCAGCACGGCCGCGCCGAGGGCGATGAGCACGACCACGGTGACGGGAACGCTGGGTGAAGGCACCACGCTGATCTCATGAGCGAAGAGGTTCCACAAGAACCGGCCGAGCACGATTCCCAGCGGCACGCCCACGACGATGCCGATGACGATGGCGACGCTGGCCTGCCAGGCCACCGAGACGGCGAGCTGCCGGCGCGTGAATCCGAGGGTCTTGAGGAGGGCGAGGTCCCGTTGTCGCCGGCGGACCGAGGCCACGAGCGTGAGACCCAGTGCGACAACGGCTCCGGCCGCCAAGGCGGCACCGAGGATCGCCGGTGTCGTGCCCATGGAGCGGTAGTTCACGATCTCGGCCGGGCGCTGTACGGCGAGCACCGATATCCCGTAGTCGGCCGGTGTGCTCGTGGCCCGTGCGATCCGCTGCAGAGAATGGAGCCCGGCCGTCCCGCCCCCGTCTTTGAGGCGCACCAGGATGGCGTCCGGGCCCGGTGCGGCACCGGACAGTTGATAGCCGGTGTCCGCGTGCGGGGGGAGGAGCTGGTCGGGTACCACCGCACCCGTCCCCATCTCCAGATGCAGATTCCCCCCGGTGCCGATGGTGGGCAGAGTGGCCGTCCCCACGATCCGGAGCTTCTTGGTCACACCCGACCCGTTGTTCACGACCACGGTGTCGCCCACGTGCTTGTGCAGCTGGGCCAGCGTGATCGTGCCCAGGACGATCTGGTCCCTGACCTCGACCCCTTGCCCCGAGAGCAACGGGGGCGCCACGGCCGTCCCCGGCCGCTCGGCGAGCACCGCGACGATTTGCCCGTCGATCCGCATGGTGCCGAAGAAGACCCCCGACCACGCGGCGACGGAGCGATCCTGGGACAGGAGCTCAGCGGAATGGGCACCCGGCATGACACCGCCCCCGTTGGCGCTCAGCTCGTAGCTCCAGTTCCACCCGTAGAGGGCGGGGTGGGAGACCAACGAGTTGAGGCTGGAACCGAAGATGACGGTTGCCACCCCGACGATCAGGGCCAAGACGGTGCCGAGAATGGCCGACCGCACCGGCACCGAGCTGCGGCCCGATCCGGGCTCGAGGGCGAACCGGAGCCCGGTCACGGCGGTCGGAGGCAGGCCCGACGATACCGCTGCGCCGACTACGCGCGAACGTCGCTCGGCGATCAGCGCGGCGCGCTGCTGGCCCGAGCGCGGTGACGCGCGGTAGGCGAATAGGAGGGCGAGCGCCCCCAACCCGCAGAGCAGCGTGGCCGTGCCGAGGCCGAGCACGGTCCAGTCGAACGCCACTCCGGGTGTCGGGTACACGGTCCGCACCGGGCCGAGGGGGGAAAGCGGGGACAGGCCGATGGCAATACCCGCGGCCACTATCGAACCCAGGACCACGGCGCCGATGATGCCCAGCAGTCCGTCCGTCATGCTCATGGCCGGATCCGCCCCCAGGGCGCGCAGCGTGTCGAGATCTGAAGCGCCCAGGTGCAGCTGGCGACCGATCAGCTGGGCGGCGATCAGCAGTGCAGCGAGTCCGGCGATGCCGCCGAAGACCCCGAGGGCGATGGACTCCGGCTTGATCGCCCTTTCGGCCTTCGCCACTATGACGGCCGTCGGCTCCACCGCGAATGGGCTGAAACCGGCGGGCAGGACGTGCTGGATCGCCGCCGCAACGGTGTGGACATTGCGGCTGGCGTCGGCCACTTGGACCGATGCACCGGTGTAGTACGTGCAGCACTGCAGGAGCGATCTGGTTACGGGCGGGGTGAAGAGCATCAGGTCTGCATTGCTCGGGACGTCCACCTGGTCCTCGACCACCTCCTGACTCTGGATCACGATCCCGACCAGCTTGGCGGTGAAGCGCCGGTATGGCGGCACCCGGGTGGTGCCGAACGCCCGGAGTGCGGACTGCGCGTTGGTGTAGGCGCCGAAATGCACCACCTCCCCCACGTGCCAGCGGAAGGCTTGCGCGACTGCGACGGTGGCCACGAACTCGTCGGCACGCGCCGGATTCACATTTCGCCCCTCGACCGCGGTGGCGGCGCCTCGACTGGCCGCCGAGTTGCCGAGGCCCGAACCTTGTCCGGCCAGCGCGGGGAAGGCCGCCGGGCTCTCCGGGTGCCCGCCCCGACCGAGGGGGATGGTGTTGACCCCCGCGAAGAACGAGAACTGGCTCACGTGCGGGAGGTGGGCGATCTTGGCCAAGACGGTCGGGTTGTAGCCCCGGCCGGCCGCCCCGGGCGTCGGGTTGACGAACGACGTGATGCCTTCCAGATCCGGAGGATCGGTGCTGGCTACAAAGGTCGGGAAGGAAGACTGTGTGCGCCGGGCGGCCGCCACCGAGCCCATGGCCAGGCCGCCCACCAGCCCGATCAACAGGACGAGGGCGAAGTAGCCGCCCCACCGCCGCCTAAAGGTGGAGCGGAAGCGGTACGCGGCCACCCTGAGGGCAGCCCGCCCCACCGTTAGTGCACTCCGGCCGGAACATCCGCGCTCTCCTCGACGATCCGGCCGTCACGCATGCGGACCACGCGGGCCGCGGCCGCTGCCACGCTCGGATCGTGCGTGACCAGAACGATGGTCTGCCCGCCAGTGTGGAGGCGGCTCAGCAGCTCAATAACCTCCTGACCACCCTCGGAGTCGAGCGCGCCCGTCGGCTCGTCGGCCAGGAGCAGCGTGGGCTCGTTGGCCAGGGCGCGGGCGATGGCCAGGCGCTGGCGCTGCCCACCCGAGAGCATCCCGGGCACGGTCGACGCCTTGTCCCCGATGCCGAGCAGGTCGAGCAGGTCACGCGCCCTGGTTTCTGCCATGCGGCGCTTGCGCCCGGCGATCACCGCGGGCAGGGCGACGTTCTCCAGGACAGTCATGCCCTCCAGGAGGTTGAAGAACTGGAAGACGATGCCGATGTGCTTGCGCCGCAGCTGGGAGAGCTCGTCCTCGCTGCGCCCGGTCACCAGCTCGCCGGCGACGGTGATCGTCCCCTCATCAGCGACGTCCAGACCCGCGACAAGGTTCAAGAGGGTCGACTTCCCGCAACCGGAGGGACCCATCAACGCGACGAAGTCACCAGAGGGAACCACGAGATCAGCGCCGCGCAGCGCGCGCACCGGTGCGTTCTCAGCCTCGAACGTCTTGCGGACCTTCTCTACCACCAGGGCGTCCATGTCATTGCCTTTCACTTGGGGCCATCGCGCCGCGAGGCTCTTCGACCAACCTGAACGCGACCACCGGAGTGTCACGACCCTTCACCAGTTGCGGATCGAGCGCAACGGTCTGCACCGGCTGCCGTAAGGCCTTCAGCGTTCCCTCCGAGAGCACCGTCTCTCCCGCTGCCGCCAATTGCTGGAGCCGCTGTGACATGTTCACGGTGTCACCGACCAGCGTGTACTCCAGTCGCTCCTCGGAGCCCAAGAGCGCGGCGGCGGCCTCGCCTGTCGACAGTCCCAAGCCCAGTCCGAAAGCGGGCAACCCCTCGGCTTCCCACCGCGAGTTGATGGCGAGTTGCTTGGCGTGCATGCCCAGCGCCGCCGCCACGGCGCGGTCTGCGTGATCTTCCTGGGCGAAGGGCGCGCCGAACACCGCCATCACGGCATCGCCGACGAACTGCATGACTGTGCCGTCCTCCCCGAGGATGGCATCGTTCATGGCAGCGCGATGGACGTTCAGCTGGCCCGCCAGCTGACTGGGGTCGGCGTGCTCGGCGATGGTGGAGTAGGACCGGATATCGCTCATCAGTACGGTCACCACGACGCGCTCTGTCTCACCGATGTTCCGCCCATCACGCCGAAGCTTCTCCGCCAAGCCGCCCGGAAGCAAGCGGGAGAGCGTCTCGCCCTGCTCCTCCCGGTCGACAATGGCCTTGTGGAGCAGCCGCAGGCGCTGCAGGGCACCCTGTGTCCCCGCTGATACCCCCTCGGCCAGCTTCACGAAGACCGCTTCGACTTCGGCATCGACCGCCTCGGCCGGAAGCCCGCGGGTCGCCGCGATCGCCTTGATCGGCTTGCCCTCGGCCACCATGCCGAGGAGCGCCTCCTCCGCTGGCGTAAGGCCTCCCTTCGCGGTCACGGGCCGGACCAGTGCATCGACGATGGCCGGGTCGAGCGCGGTGCCGCCGGTGGCCACCGCCCGTATGGCGTCGACCAGCTGGTCGCCTTCAGCGATGTGGTCCTTCAAGAGGTACCCGTAGCCCGCTGATCCCTCAGCCAGCAGCGAGACGGCGTATTCGGGATCGTCGTACTGCGAGAGGATGACGACCCCCGTGCCCGGATGGCGCTTGCGGACCTCCTTGGCGGCGTCGATGCCCTCCCGGTTGAACGAGGGCGGCATGCGGATGTCGGTCACCAGGACATGGGGCTCGCAGTCCAGGGCCCCTTGAATCACCTCGTCGTAGTCGGCGGCCACCCCGACGACCCGGAGATCCGCATGGCGGGCGATGAGCGCACGCACACCCTCGCGGACGATCAGGTTGTCGTCGGCCAAGAGGACGTCGATCGTGCCGGCGGGAGCCGGGCGGCTGTCGGAGGGATCCATCGCTACCAGTTTTCGCACACGGCCGTGCGATATGAAAGGGGGTGACCCTCCCGGTCAAGGGTGGTGCTAGGCACACCTAGGCACGCCTGTCAGCACACTCGTCAAAGGGAGCGGTGCGGGAGATGCTGGCACCATGCCCAATGAGAACCCCACCCGCATTGAGGGGCTCGTGACGTCGCTGTCATGGATACCCTCCGAAGCCATCGAGGGCGCCCAGCGAATCGCCTTCGATTCCGGTATCACCCACTACGACCCGCCTCCCCCCTCGGAGGTCATCGACCTCGAGGAGCTGCGGGTCTCGGACCGTTTCCGCTTCGCCAACCTGCTGCGCGCCTGGATCGAGGTCGACGGGACGGGACGCGTGGCCGAGTGCGGCTACGGCGGCGGCGGCATGATGGGTTCGACGACCGTCAGCGTGGCGGGCCTGCGGCACAAGTTCGAAGCCGTCCAGCTCCCCGATCTCCAGCGCGAGCCCGAATTCGGAGACGGCTGGGTGCGCTTCGTGCAGACCACGGGGGGTCGGACCGGCCTACCCGCGCCCCGGCGCGTGCGGCGCCGGCCCTTCATCCAGTGGCAAGCCCCCTTGGTGTGGACGACGCTGTCCCTCACCCTGCACACCGACGGTCGGGTCGAGCGCGCCCTCACCGGCGCGAGCCGATTCCCCCGTCACTGGGTCTACGACGGGCAGGGCGCGCTCTCGCACAAATCCGGCCTCACCGACTTCAAGGATTGGTATCGCCAGTCATTCGGGCGGCACACCCCGTGGGGCGATCAGGACTCCGAGGCGTTGGTCACCGCGGTCGAAACGGCCCTGGAGCGGTCCCTCTCCGCCCGAGTGATGGGCGGAGGCAGCAAGGTCAGGATCGACCGTTTCCCCGCCGGCACCATCCTGGCCAAACAAGGTGAGGCCGGCACCACCGTGTTCCTGGTGCTCGACGGGGTGATCCGGGTGGAGCACGACGGAGAGCGCCTGGCCGAGTACGGGCCCGGCGCGCTGCTGGGCGAACGGGCGCACCTCGAAGACGGCGCGCGCACCTCGACGTTGGAGGCCGTCACCGCGTGCCGGGTAGCCGTGGTCGAGGCCGACCAGCTGGAGCGGGCGGATCTCCAAGAGTTGTCAGAAGGGCACCGGCGCGAAGACCAGGCGCGATACTGAGCGGGTGCGGGTCCACTTCTGCGGCACTCGCGGTTCCACACCGGCTCCGGGTCCTGAGTTCGTTCGCTACGGCGGGCATACGTCATGCGTCGCCCTGGCTACAGGGGCCGGCACACCCGCGCCGACCCTCCTTCTCGATGCCGGCACCGGCGTGCGCACGGTCTCGGCGCTGCTCGGGTGCCAACCGTTCCGTGGCACCATCCTCCTGACCCATCTGCACTGGGACCACATACTGGGACTGCCCTTCTTCGAGAGCGGCGACCACCCTGACGCCCAGGTCACGCTCCGCCTCCCCGCGCAAGCGGACGGCACGGACGCCGAGTCCACGTTGGCCAGGATGATGTCGCCCCCGTTTTTCCCGATCGGGCCGCACCAGTTGCGCGGCCGGTGGACGTTCGACGTGCTTCCCCCTGACGAGTCCGCCGAGGGCGGCTTCGCCGCCTCGGGGTTCCGCGTGGTGGCCAAGGACGTGCCGCACAAAGGTGGCCACACCGTCGGTTACCGGGTGACCGACGGTCGCCACACCATCGCCTACATCCCCGACCACTGCCCGACCCAGATCGGGCCCGGCCCGGACGGTTGGGGCGAGTACCACCCGGCCGTGCTCGAACTGGCGCGCGACGTCGACCTGCTCATCCACGACGCACACCTTTTGGCGGAAGAAGTGGCCACCCAGGCATCGTTCGGTCATGCCGC
Organism: Acidimicrobiaceae bacterium; assembly: GCA_003133545.1. Lineage (GTDB taxonomy): Bacteria > Actinomycetota > Acidimicrobiia > Acidimicrobiales > RAAP-2 > Bog-473. The sequence goes on from PKYA01000239.1 coordinate 30,417, forward strand.
AGCCGACTACGCGGTGGAGCTCGGTCGCCGGGCGGGGGCACAGCGCGTCGCGTTGTTCCATCACCGGCCGGATCGCAACGACGAAGCCCTCGACGCACTGGTGCAGCGCTTCTCCTCGTCCACGGTGCCCGTCATCGGGGCCGCCGACGGTCTGGAACTGGCATGGTGAGCCCACCATGAGGCGGGCCGACGCGATCGTCGTGGGCTCCGGACCGAACGGGCTCTCTGCTGCGTTGACCCTGGCCCGGGCCGGGCTCGTGGTCGACGTGATAGAGGGAGCGGCGACCGCCGGCGGGGGGTGCCGGACCGAGGAGCTCACCTTGCCCGGCTTCCACCATGACGTCTGCTCGGCCGTGCATCCGCTCCTCCAAGCGTCGCCCTTCTTCCGGCACACGGATCTCTCGGCGGGCGGGGTGAAACTCCTCACGCCGCCCATCGCGTTCGCCCACCCCCTCGACGGCGGCCGGGCCGCGGCGGTGGGGGGCACCGTGGCGGAGACCGCCGCAGGCCTGGGTGCGGACGCCGCGGCCTACGTGCGCACGTTCTCGTCGCTGGTGCGCCTCGCCGATCAGATACTGCCCACGTTCTTGGGCCCGTTGCGATCCATCCCGAGCAGCCCCGTGGCCACCGCACTGTTCGGCCTCAAGGGGCTGGCGCCCGCCGAGCACCTGGCCGGCCGGTTCCACACCGATGAGGGCCGGGCGGTCGTGGCCGGTGCGGCAGCACACTCCATGCTCTCCTTCACCACCCCGCTGACCAGCGCGTTCGCCCTCCTTTTCCCCATGCTGGCCCATGTCTACGGCTGGCCCGTCGTCGAAGGCGGCAGCGGGCGCGTCGTCGACGCGCTCACCTCCGAGCTGGAGGCATTGGACGGTCAGGTCGTCACGGGGAAATGGGTACGCCGGCTCGACGACCTCCCGCCGGCCCGGGCGACGCTTCTCGACGTGACGCCGCGCCAACTGCTCCGCTTGGCGGCCGACCAGTTGCCCAAGCGGTACCGCCGCGGTCTCGAGCGTTTCCGCTACGGACCGGGGGTCTGCAAGGTCGACTGGGCCCTCGCCGGGCCCGTCCCCTGGCAGGCGGAGAAGTGCCGGCAGGCGGGGACCGTCCATGTGGGTGGCACGTTCGCCGAAGTGGCGCGCAGCGAAGCAGAGGTCGCCGCAGGCCGTCACCCCGAGCAACCCTTCTGCCTCGTGACCCAGCCCGGCGTGGTCGATCCGACACGGGCGCCGGCCGGCCGGCACACGCTCTGGGGCTACTGCCACGTCCCCAACGGCTCCGACATCGACATGACGGAGCGCATCGAGGCGCAGATCGAGCGCTTCGCCCCCGGCTTCCGCGACCTTGTCCTCGCCCGCGTCACCACTACGGCGATGCAGGTCGAAGCGCACAACCCGAGCTACGTCGGAGGCGACATCGGCGCCGGCGCCGCCACGTTGCGCCAGACTGTCTTCCGGCCCACGGCAAAATGGAATCCGTACCGGACGGGGATCAAGGGCGTCTACCTGTGCTCGGCGTCGACCCCTCCCGGTGGGGGCGTGCACGGGATGTGCGGCGAAGCTGCGGCGCGCACCGCGCTGCACGACCTCGGCCGGCTTCCGACCCGGAACGGTTGAGCCGGCGGTGACCGGCGTGCGGCTCCCGGTCGGCGATGACGGGGCGTTCTCCCCTACGGGGGCCCGGCCGTGAGCGGCCGGACGTTCTCGTTCGCCTGGTACCGGTTCCGCAGCACGTTTGCGCACCGCCGGGGCGGCCTGCTCGCCGTGGTCCTCCTCACCGGTCTGCTGGGCGGTGTCTCCATGGGCGCCATCGCCGCCGCCCGGACAACCGAGTCCTCGCCCGCCGACTTTGCCGCCAGCACCAACTCGGCGGACCTCTTCGTCCTCGACGGCTACTACAACCCCCAGATCGGCCTCGACTCGGGCTACAACCCCTCCCTCCTCCGCAAGATCGCCCATCTGCCGCACGTAGAGAGGGTCGAGTCCGAGGTGGGGATCAACGCGGGTCCGGTGACGAGGAACGACGAACCGCTCGCTGCGTCAAACGGGGTGGGGAGCAACGGCAGCGTCGACGGCCTCGGCTTCAACGAGGACCGCGTCATCGTCACCCAGGGGCGTCCCGCCAACCCCCGCAAGGCGAACGAGTTCGTGATGGACTCGGCGACGGCCCACCTCCTCGGGCTGCACCTCGGCGAGTCGGTGGACATTGGTTGGGTGTCCAACTCCCAGGGCATCTCGCAGGGCTCCTCCGCCGCGACCTTCAAGGTGCCGCGGGACCAGCAGATGCTGGTCAAACTGGTCGGCGTCGGGGCGGTGGACGCGGGCTCCTTGTTCCAGGACCAGGACAGCGCCAGTAGCAGCAGCATCGTGCTGTTCACGCCGGCCTTCACCCACAAGCTCCTGCGTTGCTGCTCCAACGCCATGGAGAGCGCGCTCACCCTTGAGGGCGGCATCAACAGCCCCTACTACTCTGCGGTCGAGGCAGGGCTGCGCAGCGTGCTCCCCAAGGGTGTGCCCTTCACCTACATCCAGGCCCGCGACGTGGAGGCGACTGCGGAGCGGACGCTCAAGCCCGAGTCGATCGCGCTGGGCGTATTCGGCGGCATCGCCGCCCTGGCCGCTCTGCTCATCTGCGGACAGGTCATCGGGCGCCGGATCCGGCTCGCAGCCGGCGAGCTCGACGTGCTGCGCGCCCTGGGCGCCGGTCCGGCCATGACCGTCGCCGACAGCATCATCGGCACGCTGGTCGCCGTGCTCGTCGGATCGCTGCTGGCCGGGGCGATAGCCATCGCCCTCTCCCCCGTGGGCCCCCTCGGCCCGATCGGACCGCTCCTCCCGTTCGCCTTCCGCGTGGACTGGACCGTGGTCGGCGCAGGCGTCGGGGTGCTGCTGGTCGGGCTCGGGACGCTGGCCCTGGTGCTGGCCTACCGGGGGGCACCCCACCGCGTGGCGGCGCGCCTGCAGCACGAAAAAGGGTCGGTCGTGACACGCTCCGCTACGGCGACGGGACTGCCCCCTGCCGCCGTCGTCGGGATCCGCTTCGCCCTCGATCCGGGGGTGGGGCGCAACAGCGTCCCGGTGCGGTCGGCCGTCCTGGGCGCGATCCTGGCCGTGGTGGTCGTGGTCAGCACCATCACCTTCGGCTCCAGCATGGGCACGCTGGTCTCCCACCCTGCCCTTTACGGCTGGAACTGGACCTACGACATCGATGGCGGCGGCGGGCTGGGCGATGTCCCCGGACCGCCCGTCGAGCACGAGCTCGCGGTGGACCCTTACGTGGCGGGCTGGGCGGGGGTGTACTTCTCGACGCTGCAGATCGACGGGGTGAACGTGCCGGTCATGGGGGGCAGCCCCGGCGCTACAGCCGGGCCCCCGCTCCTCTCCGGGCACGGGTTCGCCCGGGCCAACCAGGTCGTGCTGGGGTCGGCCACCCTGGCCCAGCTCAACAAGCACGTGGGCGACACCGTGGAGGTGCGCAGCGCGGGATCGGCCCTCACCAAGCTCACCATCGTGGGGACGGCCACCATGCCCTCCATCGGGGTGGCCGGCTCGTCGCACCTCGAAATGGGGACCGGCGCGCTCCTCTCCTACAAGTTGATCCCCCCGGGGGCGCGCAACGTCTTCGACGAGACAGTGGCCGGACCGAATGCCGTCCTCGTCCGCCTCAAGCCGGATGCCAACCCCGCGGCCGGTCGTGCATCCCTCGACGCCATCGTGCGCAAGAATCCCCAGATCGCCAACGGGGGGGGCTCCCTGTTGGGCGTGGAACGGCCGGCCGAGATCCTGAACTACTCCACCCTGGGCAAGACTCCCGCCCTGCTCGGAGCCGCCCTGGCCGCAGGTGCGGTGGTGGCCCTCGGTCTGACGCTGGTCACCTCGGTGCGGCGGCGGCGCACCGACCTCGCTCTCCTCAAGACGCTCGGCTTCACCAAGCGCCAGCTGGCGGGGGCCATCGCCTGGCAGGCCAGCGTCGGCGTCGCCATCGGGTGTGTCGTCGGCATACCGCTGGGGATCGCCCTCGGCCGGTTCCTGTGGGATCTCTTCGTCCACCAGATCAGCGCCGTCCCCGCCCCCACGGTGCCCGCCGCGTCGATCATCCTCATCGGGGTCGGCGCCATGGTCCTGGCCAACCTGGTGGCGTTCGTCCCCGGCCGCATCGCGGCCAATACGCCGACGGCGCAGCTCTTGCGCAGCGAGTAGCGGCCGATCAATCCCCGGTGGGTCCCGGCTCGGGGCCTGGCCCCGTGCCCACCCCGAGTTTCTCCCGGAAAAAGGAAAGCGTCTGGTCGAGCGCGGCGCGGGTGGGCGTCCCCTCCCGATCCTGCAGGTGCTCGGTGAGGACCGAGTGGGCGTTCTTGGGGTGGCCGCTCGGATTGCCCGCAGAGGAGTCGATCTCGACCGCGATGAACGCGTCGCCGAGCTCCCGCCGCAAGGTGGCGAAGCGCTCCTCGAAGCAGAAGGGGTCGTTGGTGAAGCGCAACCCCAGGAGGCAGGCGCCCTCGGCCGTCCGCTCCTTGACCCGGGCCAGATCGGCGTCGGATATTCCGATGTCGGCCTTGTGCCGCTTGGAGAGCGGGAAGGGAAGCGAGGGCTGGCTGAGAACGGGGGCGAGCACGATGTCGTCGACCATCATGGCCAGGGCGAAACCTCCGGTGAAGCACATCCCCACCACACCGACACCCGGGCCGCCACAGCGCTCGTGCTCCGCTGCCGCCAACTTGCGCAGCCAGAGGGTGACCGGGCTCGTCTTCTTCAGGGCGAAGGCGGCGAATTCACGCGAGATGCAGGCCGGCCCGATGGACTGGAACACGTACGCGCCCGTCGGTGGCCGTCCCGGGTCGCCGAAGAGGTTGGGCAGCACGGCGGTGCACCCGGCGGTCGCCACCTTGCGGCCGAAGGCAGCCACCAGGGGCGTGATGCCGGGCATCTCGCTGATCACGATCACGGCGGGACCGCTGCCGACCCGGTAGGTCGTGCGCCGTTTTCCCTCCGCGGTGAAGGACTCCTCGCTGAAGCCCTCCAGAGCTGCCCGCCACTGCGCCGTATCGCCCTTAGCCATTGGCGGACCGTAGCATCGCCCTTCGTGCATGCTCCAGGCCGGGCCATCGACGAACGCACCCCGGTGCTGGTCGGCGCCGGGACGGCGTCCGACAGTGCGCCCGTCACGGAACTGATGACCCGCGCCGCCCGGGCCGCAGCGGACGATGCCGGCGCGCCCGCGTTGCTCGCCGCAGTGAATCGCATCGCACTACCGCAGGGGAGCTGGGCCCTCACCGACCCGGCGCGCACGATCGCCACGCGGCTCGGTGCGTCGCTCGCGCGGACCTTTCGCTACGAGATCGGCGTCTCGCAACAGGAGATCGTCAACGATGCGCTCACCGCCATCGGGCGTGGCGAAGTCGATGTCGTGCTCGTCGTGGGCGGAGAGGCGCGCGCCTGGGTCCGCCACGGTGGGCACGAGGAGGACGGCGAAGCTCTCCCGCCCGATGTCACGGTCACGCGCCAGGCGGACTTCGTCGCTCCGGTGGAACAGGCAGCCGGCATCGTGGTGCCACCGGTGCAGCAGTACGCGCTCATCGAGAACGCCCTGGGTGCCCACGAGCACCTGGACCCGCACGCACAGGGCGAGGAGGTGGCGCGCCTGTGGGCCCGCTTCAACCTGGTGGCGCGCGACAACCCGTCGGCCGCCTTTCCGGCGCCGCGGTCCGCCGCCGCCATCTCGACTCCCGGACCGCGAAACCGCCCGCTGGCCCATCCCTACAACGTCTGGCACGCCAGCCAGTGGACCGTCGACCAGGCCGCCGCGCTGCTCTTCTGCTCGGCGGGGCGCGCGGCAGATGCCGGAGTGCCACGGGACCGCTGGGTCTTCCCCCACGTTGCGCTCCATGCTTCAAAAGCCGTCACCTTGACGGCCCGCGCCGACCTGTGGGCGTGGCCGGCCATGGCGGTGCTGGGACGTGCCGCGGCGGACCACATCGCAAGACCCTTGGCGGAGCTACCGATCGCCGAGGTCTACTCCTGCTTCCCGTCCGCCGTGCGGGTGCAGCAACGTGCCCTCGGCCTCGACCCCAATGGAACGCCGACGGTCACCGGCGGCATGACCTTTGCCGGCGGCCCGTTCAACAATTACGTGCTCACCGCGACGGCAGCGGTCCTCCCCCTCCTGCGCCAAGAGCCCTCGGCGCTCGGCCTGCTCACCACCGTGTGCGGGATGCTGTCGAAACCCGGGCTGGCCGTGTGGTCCGCCACGCCGCCGGCGCCCGGACGTGGCCCGCGCATCGCCGACCTGGCGGAGGCGGCGGCCGCGGCTACCCCCACGAGGGCCGTCGCCTCTCCCGAACGCGCCGGCGGGCCGGCCGTCGTGGCCTCCTACACCGTGACCTACGACGCCGACGATCCGCCCGCGCCGACGCGGACGGCCATCGTGGCCGACCTGGCTGACGGGACCCGGACCGCCGCCACCTGCGAAGATGCAGCAATCGCCCGCGCCGCCCTCGCCGAAGGCCTCATCGGCCAGACCGTCCACATCGAGCGCACCGCGTTCACCGCGTGAGCCCGGCCCGCGACAACCGGCCCCGGCTGGTCCCGCCCGAACTGGCGGCGCGCCTGCCCGCCACCCGATCCGCCAGTCTGACCGCGGTGGCCATCGGCGCGTTGATCGCCGTCAGCATTGTGGTCCAGGCCGTTGCGCTGGCCACCGCCATCGACCGCTCGCTGCTGCACCACGCCGCACTCGGCATGCTCCGCCCCGAACTCATTGCGGTCGCGCTCGCAGTGGCGGCCCGCGCCGTCCTGACGCTGCTCGGCGAGGTTTGGGCTCGGCGCAGCGCCGAGGCGGTCGTGACGGCGTTGCGGGGTCAGCTGCTCCGTCAGGTCCTCGCGCTGGGTCCGGGCTGGCTGGCCGGGGAGCGGCCGGGCGAGCTCTCGCTCACGGCCACCCGCGGGTTGCGCTCTCTGCACGCCTACTTCGCCCGCTACGTCCCCCAGGCCGCAATGGCGGCCGTGGTGCCCATCGTCTTGCTGGCCTGGGTCGCGACGCAGGACTGGCTGTCCCTGGTGGTCGTGCTGGTCCTGGTGCTGGCCGTCCCGGTGACCATGATCCACTTCGGCCGGGAGGCCACCCGGCGCACGCAGCGTCAGTGGCGCCGGCTGGGCTCGTTGGCCGGACGCTTCCTCCAGCTCATTGAGGGGCTGCCCACTTTGCGGGCATTCGGACGCGATGGCTACGGGCGCCGCGAGGTGATCGAGTCCACCGACGGCGTCCGCGTCGCCACCATGCGCACGCTGCGCGTGGCCTTCCTCTCCGCTCTCTCCATGGATCTGATCGCCGGGTTCGGGGTCGGCCTCGTCGCCATGGCCCTGGGATTGCGCCTCCTGTGGGGCCAGCTCAGCCTCCAGACCGCGCTAGCCGTGCTCCTGGTGGCACCCGAGATCTTCGTCCCCCTCCGCCGCGCCGGCGCCGAGTTCCACGCCAGCACCGAGGGGCAGTCGGCAGCCGACCGCGTGCTCGAGGTGCTCGACACGGTGCCCGCACGGCCGGCCCCACCACCGGGCGCCGCCACCCCGAATACCGTGCACTGGATCGAGCGCTATCACGTCGATGGGCTGCGGGTCGACGCGGTTGCCTCGATGCTGTATCGCGACTATGCGCGCCGCGAAGGCGAGTGGATCCCGAACAAGTACGGCGGCCGCGAGAACNNCCCTTCGGGCTCCGGGAAGTCCTCTGTCCTGGCCGCGCTGCTCGGGTTCGTACCCCTCGCCGCCGGCACGATGTCGATCGACGGGATGAGCGCGTCGGCCTGCGCTCCCGACGAGTGGCGGGCCCACTTCTCATGGGTCCCCCAGCGCCCTTACCTCTTCACCACCACCTTGGCCCAGAACCTCCGGCTCGGGGCACCCGAGGCCGCCGACGACGCGCTCGAAGAGGTGATCGCCGCAGTCGGGTTGGGCCCGCTGGTCCGCCATCTGCCCGGTGGCCTCGAGACACCATTGGGGCAGGACGGGCTCACCCTGAGCGCCGGCGAGCGTCATCGGGTCGCCTTGGCGCGCGCGCTCCTGTGCCCCGCGCCGATTGTGCTGCTCGACGAGCCGACGGCGTCCCTCGATCCCCCCTCCGTGACCCAGATGGCGGAGGCCATCGTCCCGTGGCTGGCCGGGCGCACCGTGGTACTAGCCGCACACCAACCACTCCTCCTGCCCCATTTCGACGCCGTGCTCGACGTGGCGACGTCGGCACCCCTGCCGTTGACCGCGGGGATCTCGTGAGGCCGCTGCGCCGGGTGCTGGCTGAGGCGGGGACGCCCTATGGGCGGCTGGCGTTGGCCGGTCTGCTCGGCCTCGCCTCGGCCGCCGCCACCATCGGTCTGTTGGCCGGATCGGGCTACGTCGTCGGGCGCGCCGCGTCGCGCCCGGGTCTGGGTGCTTTGGCCGGCCTTCTCGCCGCCATCGAAGTCCTGGCGTTCCTGCGCGGGCCCTTGCGCTACGCCGAGCGACTGGTCGGCCACGACGCCGCACTGCGCGCGCTTGCGCGCTGGCGGGTATGGCTCTACGACTGCCTGTCGCCGCGGGTCCCGGCCGCGCTGTCAGGGTGGCGCAGCGGGGACCTGCTGACGCGCGCCATCGACGATGTCGACACACTGCAGGACCTCTACCTGCGCACCCTGCTCCCGGCGGGCATCGCCCTCGGCGCTGCCGCGCTGGGCCTGGTCGTGGTCGGGTTGATCCTGCCCGTCAGCGCGCTCGCGTTGGGCGTGCCGCTGGCGCTGGCCTGCACCGTGCCCCCCCTCGTGGTCTGGAGGCGATCGGGTAGCGACGAGGCGGCCGGCATCGGTGGCGCGCTGGCCGCCCAGGTGGTGGACGCCATCCACGGTGCACCCGACCTGCTCGCGTTCGGTGCCCACACCGCCATGCTCGAACAGCTCGAGACCATGGCGGCGCGGGCCGCCGCCCTCGATCGCCGAGAAGCGCGCGCGCAGGCCGTGGCCACGCTGCTCACCCAGCTCTGCCTGGGTGCGGCGCTGGTCGGCGTCTCGGCCGTGGGCATCGCCGCCGTGCACGCCCATCACTTGGACCCGGTGATGGTGGCCGTGCTCCCCTTGGCCGCGCTGGCCACATTCGAGCCCGTCGCGGGCGTCACTCTGGCCGCCGCCCGCTTCCGGGCGGTCGGCGCGGCGGCCCGCCGACTCCTCGCCCTCGAAGCCGTGCCCATCCCGGTACGCGACGGCGACGATCCGACCCGGCTCGCCGCGGGTGCGCCCGAGATCCGTTTCGCCGATGCGTCGCTGCGCTATGCCGCCACCCTGCCGCGCGCGCTGGACGGGGTCACCCTGGTGGTCGCACCGGGTGATCGGGTGGCCGTGACCGGCTCGAGCGGTGCGGGCAAGTCGAGCCTCGTCAACGCGCTGTTGCGCTTCTGGCCCCTCGAAGGGGGCTCCCTTTCTCTCGGAGGGATCGCCGCCGACGACCTGGCCCAGGCAGATGTCCGCGCCACCTGTGCCCTCGTCGACCAGCGAGCCCAGCTCTTCGCCGGCACCATCCGCTCCAACGTCACCCTGGGGCGCCCCGCTGCCACCGACGACGAGATCGCCATCGCGCTGGAGGCAGCCCAGCTGCGCCAGTGGGTCGCCACCTTGCCCGCCGGGCTCGACACGCCCGTGGGCGAGGACGGGGTGGCGGTCTCCGGCGGAGAGCGACGCCGGCTGGCCGTGGCCCGCGCCCTCCTAGCCGGCGGCCCGGTCCTGGTCCTCGACGAGCCCACCAGCGGGCTCGATGCCCCCCTGGCCGACCAATTGATCACGGACGTCCTGGCCGCCGCCAAAGATCGCAGTGTCCTGCTCATCACGCACCGCGCCGGCGAGGCGGCGCGGTGCGACACCACCGTCACCCTCGAGGCCGGTCGCGTCGTCCCATAGCTGCCGCGTCCGAATTGGCCGGCGACCTCAAGGCAGGACGGGCAGCCTTCCTCGCTTTCAGTCGTGCTACCACCACGACTCGTTCGCTGGTTGACCACCTTGTCTCCCCGCCTCGTGCGGCCCACACTTTCGCCAGGAGGTCGTGTTGGCGGTTCTGAGAATGTTGCTGCGTTCCTCGTTCCGCCACCGGTGGCGGTCGTGGCTGTTGCTCTCCGTGCTCGTCGCCCTGGTGAGTGGGTTGGTCCTGGCGGCCGTCGTCGCCGGCCGCGACACCGCCACGGCGTTCCCGCGCTACGAAGCGGCCCACGGCTACGACGCCTTCTTGTACGCCGTGAAGCCGATACCCACGATCGCCGCGCTCCCCGAGGTCGCCTCGTCGACGCCCGTACAACTCCCCACCGGTGGAAATCCCACCTGTGCCTGTTCCCGCCCCATCAACAACGACGACTTCAGCGTGTTCGAGGTGGCACCGAAGGATCTGCCCCACATGGTCAAGCTGGTGGCGGGCAGGATGCCCGACCAGTCGGACCCGGATCAGGTGCTGGCGTCGGTCGCCCTGCAGCAGGACAACGGCGTGCGGGTCGGCACCGTGATCCGTGTCCCCTTCGCTGCGACGTCCCAGCGGAGCGCCGTGCTGAACAACGCCAGCCTCACGCCGTCGGGACCGACGGTCGCCCTGCACGTGGTGGGCATCGAGGTCTCCGAGATCGAGTTTCCTGTCGGTACCACTCCCTCCGACGATCTGTACACCACCCAGGCCTTCGCCCGGAAGGTCAACCCGAGGACAGTCGTGCTGTACAGCTACTTCGTGCGTCTCCACCACGGCTCGGCCGATCTTCCCCAGTTCGAGACCCGGGCCAAGGCGATCGGCGGCCTGTCGGTGACCGACCTCGACAACGAATCAAGTGCGATCGCCCTGTCGATTCGTCCCCAGTCAGTCGGCTGGTGGATCCTCGCCGGCCTGTCCGCGCTGGTCGGGATCATCGTGGTGGCCCAGGCGCTGAACCGGCAAACGACCACGGAGGCCGATACCTATGCCACCCTGAGCGCCCTCGGCGTCAGCGGGCGCCAGCTGGCGCTCTGCAACATGGCCAGGACGCTCCTCATCGGTTTGGTGGGCACCATCGGCGGGGTGGTCCTCGCCTTCGGGCTCTCCCCGCTCACCGTGGTGGGCGAAGTCAGGCTGGCCGATCCCAACACGGGATTCACCTTTGACACGTCCGCCCTCCTCCTCGGAGGGTTGGCGGCGGTCATCGTCGTACTCGCCCTCGGACTGTGGCCGGCCATCCGCACCGCGCGAACGCGTGACCAGGGCGGATCGGCGCGGGTGGAACGGCCCTCTCGGATCGTGGCCCTGTTGAGCAGTGCCGGTGCCCCGCCCACCGTGCTGATCGGGGTCCGCCATGCCCTCGAAAGGGGTCGCGGACGCAATGCCGTCCCAGTCGGCTCGGCCCTCCTGGGGTCGATCCTCGCCGTCACCGCGCTCTGCGCGACGACAGTCTTCGGCGCCAGCCTCACCCATCTGACCAGCACCCCCACCCTGTACGGACAGGCGTACGACGAACAGTTCGCCGTCAACCAAACCGGGTATTCGACCCAGAACATACAGATGCTGGACCGCATCCAACACACTCGAGGGATCTCGACCATCACCGCCGGCATCAGCAGCTCCGTCGCCATCGACGGCCGGGTGGTGGGATCCATCGCCGGTCAGAGTCTGCGGGGCCCGTTGCTGGCCACGACGATCAACGGCAGGCTCCCGAGCGACGGCCACGAGGTCGCGTTGGGAGCGACCACCTTGCGCCAGCTCGGCGCCCACGTCGGATCGCGCGTCCAGGTTGTGGGCTTCGGTCGGGGCTCAAAGAAGCAGCCCACCCCGTTCCAAGTGGTCGGAACAGTGGTCCTGTCATCCGCCGCCACAAGCGGCGGGCTGGGCACGGGGGCGGTGTTCAACCTCGGCGGCCTGCTGACCTCGGCCGGCCGGTGCGCCCCCGGCCCGAAACTTCGCGCCTGTCTCATTAAGACGGTCATCGGAGCCGGGGGTGCATTCGAGGTGCGCGTCGTGCCCGGACCGCAGGGACGCGCCGCAGAGGCCACGTTGGCCCGGGAGTATCCGTCCGCCGTGAGCTTTCCCGCCCCGCCCACCAACCTGGTCAACTTCGGTGAAGCGGTGAACTTCCCGCTCCTCTTCGGGGCGATCCTCATCCTGTTCGGCGCGGCGACCCTCCTGCACGTCCTGGTGGTGAGCGTGGTCAGGCGTCGCCGCGAGCTCGGCCTGCTCAAGGCCCTCGGCTTCGTCCGGCGACAGGTCGCCTTCTCGGTCTCCTGGCAAACCACGACCGTCGCCCTCGTCGGGATCGTGATCGGGGTACCGGCCGGCATCGCCATCGGGAGATCGGTCTGGCAGGCCTTCGCCAACAATCTCGGCATACTGCCGGCATCGGTCGTGCTGGCGTGGGTCACCGTGGCGGTGGCGCTCGGGACCGTTCTCATCGCCAACCTGCTCGCCATCGGACCGGCGTTCGTGGCATCACGTTCCCGCCCGGCCAGCCTGCTCAGGGCCGAATGAGCCCACCGTCCCCCCGGCGGGTGGAGAATGGGTCATCATGAACGCCAAGGAGTACGTGGCCGAGCTCGAGCGCCTGCAGGTCGAGCTGGCGAAGCTGCAGTCCTGGGTGCAGTCCTCGGGCGCCCGCATCGTCGTGCTGTTCGAGGGGCGTGACGCTGCCGGCAAGGGCGGCGCCATCAAGCGCATCACAGAGCGCATGAACCCCCGGGTGTGCAAGGTCGTGGCGCTGGCCGCCCCCAACGAGCAGGAGCGTGCCCAGTGGTACTTCCAGCGCTACGTCGCCAACCTGCCCTCCGCCGGCCAGATCGTCCTCTTCGACCGCTCGTGGTACAACCGCGCCGGCGTCGAGCGCGTCATGGGCTTCTGCACCGAGGACGAGCTCCGCGAGTTCCTCCGCTCGTGCCCGGAATTCGAGAGGATGCTCATCCGCGCCGGCATTCAGCTCGTCAAGTACTGGTTCTCGGTGAGCGACGAGGAGCAGGAGCGCCGGCTGCAGTCGCGCCTGGCCGACCCCACCCGGCGCTGGAAGCTCTCCGCCCTGGACCTCGAAGCCCGCGCCCGCTGGGTCGAGTACTCACAGGCCAAGGACGAGATGTTCCTCTACACCGACACCAAGCAGTCACCCTGGTTCGTGGTGCCCTCCGACGACAAGCGCGCGGCCCGGCTGAACTGCATCCACCATCTCCTGAGCATCATCCCCTACGTCGATCTCGACCCGCCGGTGCCGGGCGACCTCGCGCCCCGGCCGGTGGGCACCGGGTACGTCCGCCCGCCGCTCGAGGAGCAGACCTACGTGCCGGCGGTCTACTCCTGACTGGTCTGCCGGTAAGTCGTTAGTCAGACCGCAGTTATTCGCAATCTCATTCTGGTTTGTCCGGGCCCTTTGTTCGTCAGACTCAGTGGCAACCCGTGGTTGCCTAACGTCATTAGGGTGGCAATAATTGCGACGAACCCAATTATTCGGGAGTGGAAGGGGAGTCAAGAATGGCTGAAACCGAAGTTGATTCTGCTTCAGGAACGGTTGGGGCAACTGCGCGACTCAGTTGCTTTGTCATAAGTCCGATCGGAGAAGAAAACTCACCGGAGAGGGAGCACGCTGACGACGTGTTCGACTTCATCATCAAGCCGGCCATGGAGCAGTGCGGTGTTGTGCCGTTTCGATCTGATCACGTTCAAGAATCAGGTCGGATCTCAGAGCAGATGTTTCGCTCGATTCTTCAGGAGACATTCTGCGTCGCGATCCTTACAGGATTTAATCCCAACGTCTTTTATGAGCTGGCGATTGCGCAGGCCGCTAACCGCCCCACGGTCATTCTCCTTGAGAAGGGGAACGTGCTCCCCTTCGACATTCAAGACTTGCGTTGCGTGTACTACGACTTGAAAATACGCTCCTACGACGAAAGGACGTATGTGGATCAGTTGGTGCGACACGTCAAGACCTTCGATCAGATGGGATGGAAGGTCACCGGTCCGCTCGCCGGTTATCCATCGAGCGAAGGAGACGTGAAACTCCTTGAAACGGCTCGCAAGTTCGGTGGACCCGACGAATGGATGGATCTCATACATCCAGCGGAACGGGAGATTCTTCTGTGCGGCGTGAGTTTGAGCGAATGGAGGAAATCCAAGAACTTTCGGGATGTCGTGAGAGAGAAGGCCCGCAACGGTTGCGTCGTGAAGCTTCTTGTGATGGATCCCGACAACAGCTCACTAAGATCTTTAATTAACGAGAATGCCGAAGAGGGCACATTCGAAGACATTGTGTCTTCTCTAAGGACGGCCATTACTTTCTTCCGAAAGCTGGCCGAATCTGAACCTGGCGTCGAGCTCAGATTGATTCGAACCGGAAGCCCACACTTCAATCTCACACTTGTTGATGGTGCGGCTGTTGCAATTCAATACCTTTATAGCGATCGAGCAAGCCAGAGCCCCCTACTTCGGTGCAAGGAAAGCTCGTCGCTCGCCCGTAAGTTTCGAAACGAGTTCGAATCCCTGTGGAGTAGTAGCGGCATCGTCGAATAGGAATCGTGCGGTATCAATCCTCTTTCGGCTTCAATTCGACATCGGTCGCTTTTGACACCCAAGTGCGGCCAAATACGATCAAGTGTCGATTCTACAAATGCCGGGCCGTGGGAGGTCAACCGCAATCGCGACGATGTACCGCTTCATCAGTGCCGCTCCGCATCAGTTCCTATTTCGCTTAGCTTTGTAGGCAAATAAGGATATCCCAGACCGCCGGCTGGAAGGCGATCCTGAAAGCATCCAGGCCAGAGCCCCTGACTTCGGACCCGACCACTTGGACCAAGTGAATCGGCACGAGGTCCGCTTCACGAGGTCATTCTGACGCCTGACTCCGGCCTACGACGAGCCTCACATCTGCTCAGTCCTCACAGACGCCATGCGGAGTGATGCGTGGTGGCCCGTGGCCGTCGGAGACCGAGGCACCCGGTCGGTCATGACAGGATTAGAGCATGACTCGACAGTCCTCATCGCTAGTTTCCTAAAGGAATCGTGTAGCTTGCTGTGTCATTGCGTGATCTGGCTTTGGATGTGGTCGTCGGCTGTGCTTATCTTCGAGTGGCAGCAGTCCTCTTCGGTGCGGTCCGCTCGCTCCGAGGACGGCGACAAACACGGGCAACAAGGTTTGGCATCGTCGAGCTCCTTGCCGCATTAGAGACATTGGTTCTTGCGGCGATCGCGTATCCGCTTTATCGAGCGGCCATTGATTCCGGTCCGTCGACGACCCGCACCGTGGCGGCAAGCATCGGAGCATTGTTGGCCCTTGTCTACGTGGCATTGCTCGTTGGCTCGATTGCGTCCTGGCGAGGTGTCCACTCTGGTCATCTCGTTCTCGATAATCAGACGCTGGTGACAACGGGCCTCTATGGAATGATCCGACACCCGCTTTATGTGGGTGCGTTGGTTCTCTGGGCGGCTGTGGCCGTGGCAGACCTCAGTATCGTGGCTGCCGCTTTGACCGTGGTCTTCGTTGTACCGACCTACCTCGCCTACATCACCCGTGAGGAGGAGATGATGCGGGTCGTTTTTGGGGACGCATATCAGAGCTACTGCTCCAGTGTTCCAAGGTTCATTCCATCTCTACGCCGAGGTATCCGCTAGCCACGGACACGCACGAGAAATGGTGACCACGCTCACGTAGAACC
>PKYA01000060.1 GCA_003133545.1 Acidimicrobiaceae bacterium
GCCGCGTCGGGCCAGTTCCAGCTGGACGTCTACGGAGAGGTCCTTTCCGCCCTGCACGCCTCGGGGCACTACGAGGGCGTGCAGAGCCGCGCCGCCTGGGCCCTGCAGACTCAGCTGGTGCAGTTCGTCGAGACCGGGTGGAAGGAGGCCGACGACGGCATCTGGGAGGTNNAAGGTCATGGCCTGGGTGGCCGTCGACCGCGCCGTCAAGACGCTGGAGGAGTGGCCCGAGCTCGAAGGCCCCCTCGATGCGTGGCGCCTCCTGCGGCACAACATCTTCGAGGAGGTGTGCGAGAAGGGCTACAACGAAAAGGTCGGTGCCTTCACCCAGTACTACGGGTGCGACCACCTCGACGCCAGCGTCCTCATGATCCCCCTGGTGGGATTCCTCCCTGCCAAGGACCCCCGCGTGGTGAGCACGGTCGATGCGATTCAAAAAGAGCTGATGGACGACGGGTTCGTCCTGCGCTACCAGACCTCCGACGACGGCGCCATCGACGGGCTGACCGGACGGGAAGGGGCCTTCTTAGCCTGCTCGTTCTGGCTGGTCGACTGCCTGCACATGATCGGGCGGACCAAAGACGCCGAAGCGCTCTTCACGCGGTTGCTGTCACTGCGCAACGACCTCGGGCTGTTGTCCGAGGAGTACGACGCGGTGGACGGGCGGCTGGTGGGCAACTTCCCCCAGGCGTTCTCCCACGTGTCGCTCGTGAACTCGGCCTGCCGGCTGACCGGGCACGACGCGCTGTCCACCACCGAACCCGAGGGGACGAAGCACGGCCGCCGCCTCGTCGATCACTCCCTCAACCTGTTGCCCTCCATGTCGCGGCCCCCGCGGCGGAAGCGCACCCAGGTCATCCGCCACCGCGGCGCCGCCAAGCGCTGAGAGGAAGGACCCCATGAAGGCACTCACCGTCATACCGCTCAAGGCCGGATCGGCCGAGCTGTCCGACGTCGACGACCCGCCCGAGAGTGACGGCCCGGTGCTGGTGGAGACGCTCGCCGTCGGTATCTGCGGCACCGACATCGAGATCCTCTCGGGCGCCTACGGGTGGGCGCCCCCCGGACGCGAGCGGCTGGTGCTGGGGCATGAGTCGCTGGGGCGCGTCCTCGAGGCGCCCGCCGGGGCGCCGGTGGAAAAGGGCGACCTGGTGGTCGGCATCGTCCGCCGTCCTGACCCGGTGCCGTGTGAGAACTGCGCCGTCTTGGAGTGGGACTTCTGCCGCAACGGGCAGTACACCGAGCGCGGCATCAAGGAGCACGACGGCTATCTCTCGGAGCGCTACCGGATCACGCCGGAGTACGTGGTCAAGGTGGACCCGACGCTCGGGATACTGGGCGTCCTGTTGGAGCCGACCAGCGTGGTGGCCAAGGCCTGGGAGGAGGTCGACCGGGTGGGGGGCCGGGCGCATTGGGACCCCAAGACGGTGCTGGTGACCGGCGCCGGCCCCATCGGGCTGCTGGCCGCGCTGATCGGCGTCCAGCGCGGCCTCGACGTCCATGTCATCGACCAGATGGCCGCCGGCGTCAAGCCCGACCTGGTGCACGACCTGGGGGCGACCTATCACACCGGCACCATTGCCGACGCCTTTCCCAACCCCGACGTCATCATCGAGTGCACCGGGGTGTCCACGCTGGTGCTCGATGCCATGACGCACGTGGGCACCGGTGGCGTCGTCTGCCTGACCGGCGTCTCCTCGGGCGGGCACGTGGTCCAAGTGGACGAGGGCGCGCTCAACCGGTCCATGGTGTTGGAGAACGTGGCCGTGGTCGGATCGGTGAACGCCAACAAGCGCCACTACGAGGCGGCGGCGGCCGCGCTGGCCAAGGCCGATCGCGGTTGGCTGGCCCGGCTGGTGAACCGGCGGGTGCCGCTCGAGCAATGGCAGCAGGCCCTCAACCGCCAACCCGACGACGTCAAGGTCATCATCGAGGTCAATCCCGCGTGAGCGACGCGCCCGCGTCCGGGCACAGCCACGCCCATCCACACGCCCACCCCCACGCCCATACTCACCCCCCCATGGTGGGAGAGGAGCGGCCAGACGTCCCGATGCCACGCCGCATCGCCCCGGGGGTGTTGGAGATCGACACGTTGCTCGGCGGGTGGGAACGGGTCACGGCCGGGTACCTGATTGAGGGAACCGCACCCGTGCTCATCGAGACGGGGAGCCAGACCTCGGTGCCCGCCCTGCTCGCCGCGCTGGACAAGATCGGTCTCGGCCCCGGGGAGCTGGCCGGGGTGGCGGTGACCCACATCCACCTCGACCACGCCGGCGGCGTGGGCGACGTGGCCCGGGCCTTCCCCTCGGCCACCGTCTACGTCCACGAGAAGGGGGCGCGCCACCTGGCCGACCCCACCCGGCTGATCGATTCGGCGGCGCGGGTCTACGGCCCGCTGCTCGACTCGCTCTACGGGCGCATGGAACCGACGGAGGCGGCGCGCCTGCACGTCGTAGCCGACGGGGAGGAGATCGCCGTCAGCGCCGACCGCACCCTGGTGGCCATCGACTCGCCCGGCCATGCCAAGCACCATGTGGGGTTCATCGACTCAGCCAGCGGGGTGCTCTTCGCCGGGGACGCGGTCGGGGTCAAGCTGCCCGACGGCGGGGTGCTGCGCCCGGCCACCCCGCCTCCCGACTTCGACCTGGACCTGGCCCTCCATTCGCTGCAGAAGTTCGCGGCGCGCCAACCGGAGGCGATCGCGCTGGCCCACTACGGGCTGCTCGAGTCGCCGGCCGACCTGTTGGCCGAGGCCGACGAGACGCTGCGCCAGTGGGCGGAGACGGCCGAAGCCGCCTACCGCCAGGGTGCCGACATCGCCGACGCGCTCGCCGCCCGCTTCGACGCCACGATGGGCGACATCGACCCCGCCCACAAGGAGAAGCTCGACACCCTCAACGGTGTCCACTCCAACGCGGCCGGCTTCCGGCGCTGGCTCGAAGGCCGCGCCGCGCCCGGCTGAATCGCCTGCGGATCCCGGGCGCGGTCCCTCCCCTTGGGTACCTCTCCCTACTTGGGTACCTCTGCCCTACTCGACGACCATCTTGGCGCGGAGCTCCTCCTGGCGGACTTCGAAGTCATCCAGCGAAATGCGGCCGTCGGCCAGGTCCTCGTGCAACGCGGCGAACTGTTCGAGCAAGCGGGCCTGGTCGACAACTTCGCCCTGGGCGTTGCCACCCTGGACTTCCTCGGACGCCCTGTCCTCGCGGCGGGACTGCCGATCATCCATCTTCGCCCGGGCCCGATCCTTCTTGGCCTGATCGCGCTGCAGCTTGCCGAATGTCGAGCGTGCGCGTGCCATGGTTGACTCCTTTCCGGTCGTGGTGACGACCAGGTGCTGCCGGCAGAACGCCTGCTCTGCCCCAAAATCCTTCGTCAGAGATGCGACGGGCCGTCTCGACCCGGTGGCGGAGGGAGTGGGATTCGAACCCACGGTACCCATGAGGCACAACGGTTTTCGAGACCGTCCGATTCGGCCACTCTCGCATCCCTCCAGGAGAGATCCTAGTCGCTGTGCCCTCGACCACCGGGAGGTGTCGCAGCTGAGAGCGCCCGTTTTCCGGCAAAGAACGAGGTCAAGAGAGTACCGCACTCGGGGCCCCGCACGCCGGGCGTGACGGGCACCTCATGGTTGAGCCGGGGGTCGGCACACAGGTTGTAGAGCGTCCCGCACGCGCCCGCCCGGGGATCGAAGGCCCCGAAGACCAGCCGTCCCACCCGGGCCGCCACCAGGGCACCGGCGCACATGGCACAGGGCTCGAGGGTCACCACCAAGGTGACCGTGGACAGCCGCCAGCCCCCGAGGGCAATGGCAGTGTCGCGCAGGGCGAGCAACTCGGCGTGGGCTGTGGGGTCCTTGGTGCGCTCGCGCTCGTTGTGGCGGGCCGCCACCAGCTCGCCGCCCACCACGGTGACGGCACCCACAGGCACGTCGCCATGGGCCAGGGCCCGGCGCGCCTCGGCGAGGGCGAGCGCCATAGCGGCATCGTCGGTCAGCGGGTCGGGCGGCATGTGGCGGAGGCGGTGGGATTTGAACCCACGGTTGCTTGCACAACACACGATTTCCAATCGTGCCGATTCGGCCGCTCTCGCACGCCTCCCTGTCAGCCCGGTCAGGCTAGCCGAGGGCCCCCGCCCCGGATCGGGAGGTAGGGTGGCCCACACCACGTCGCCGTTGTTGGGTGCGGTGGCCGGGTCCTGCGCAACGGCCGCTCGTGAATCGAGTCAGGGCCGGAAGGCAGCAGCTCTCAGCGGGTATGGCCGTGTGCCGTAGCCAACCTGGCCACCGCACCGAATGCCGGCGTCGCCGTCAGAGCACGCCGATAGGCTCGGCGCCCATGGCTGATGTCCCCTTCGTCTCGCTCTACCGGCGTTTTCGGCCGGGGCGTTTCGACGAACTGCTGGGGCAGGACCATGTGGTGCGCGCCCTGCACAGCGCCGTGCGAGACGACCGCGTGTCGCATGCGTACCTCTTCAGCGGGCCGCGCGGCACGGGCAAGACCTCCTCAGCCCGCATATTGGCGAAGGCGCTCAACTGCGCCGCCCCCGTCGACGGTGAGCCGTGCGGCAGCTGCACCTCGTGCACGGAGATCACCCAGGGCACGTCGCTCGACGTCCACGAATTGGACGCGGCGTCCAACAACGGGGTCGACGCCATGCGCGACCTGGTGGCGCATGCCGCGCTCGGAACGCCGGGGCGCTGGAAGGTCTACATCGTCGACGAGGTCCACATGCTCTCCAACGCGGCGGCCAACGCGCTGCTCAAGACCTTGGAAGAGCCGCCGGGCCACGTGGTCTTCGTCCTCGCCACCACGGACCCCCAGAAGGTGCCGCCGACCATCCGCAGCCGCACCCAGCATCTCGAATTCCGGCTTCTCGGCGCCGACACCCTCCAGCACCTGCTCGAGTCGGTCAAGGACCAGGCCGGGCTCGATGTCGACGAGGCGGCCGTGGCGGCGGCGGTGCGGCGGGGGCGTGGTTCGGCGCGCGACGCTCTCTCCGCCCTCGACCAGGTGGCGGCCTCGGGAACCTCCGACTCCGCCCGGCCCGAGCTCTCCAGCGTCCTCTCCGCCGTCGGGCAGGGCGAGGTGGCCGGGGTGCTGGTCAGCCTCAGCTCCCTGCTGGCCGGTGGGTGGGGACCGCAGCAATTGGCCACCGAGCTGGTGGACGACCTGCGCCAGGTGTTCCTCTCCGCCCTGGCCCCCGAGTTGTGCGCGGTGTCGGGCCCGTCACGGGCCGAGTTCAGGGCCCTGGCCGAGTCCATGGGGCTGGCCCGGGTCGTCCGCAGCATGGAGATCCTCGGGCGCGCCCTGATCGACATGCGCGATGCCCCCGACGCCCAGGTGGTGCTCGAGATCGCCGTGGTCCGGGCCACCCGGCCCGATCTCGACTCTGGCGTTGAGGCGTTGACCGAGCGCGTGGCCACGCTCGAACGCCAGATCGGCGCCGGTACAACGTCGGCCCGACCGCCCGCCCACGCCGAGGCGGGCCCGACCGCCGGTCCCATGGCGCCTCCTTCCGCCGCGGAGCGCGCGCCGGCGCCCCCGAGCGCACCGGCGCCCCCGACCGAAGCGGGCAAGCGTCCATCGGTGGGCGCCTACCGCCGCCAGGCGGCGGCCGCGCC
>PKYA01000101.1 GCA_003133545.1 Acidimicrobiaceae bacterium
GAGCATGGCGCAATCTTGCCGCAACGCTATGACGGCCGGCACCCCGCCAGCCCTTTCAGCTCGCCTGATCACCATCGTGGAGGCGAGTAGCTGGTCGGTCGAGCCACTGGGCAGTAGCTAGTCGATAATGCCGGCTACATCGCTCCCGTGCCAGCAGTCGCACCGTCCGTATCGCTCCGGGCGTCGCCACCGATTCGGCGATCTGCCCGTGATCGAGACCGCCGGGCAGTGTCACAGAACGCGCGGCTGACTGATCGGCAGCGCACGTCACCTACCGCCGGCAGGGAGACACCCCCTTCAAGGGACATTCCAGAACCCTGGTCCTGAACAGCGTGCCCTCTACCGGCACTACGGAGGCAGGGGTGTCGGATCAAATACGGTGGTCCGCAGTTGGTTCTGAGGCATGATTGACCGTGGCTGAACGTTGGGTCACCGCACGAGATGGCGTACGGCTGTGGGCTACCGAGCACGGGGCCGGTCTCACGGTGGTGATACCCGGTGCGGCGGTTTTGGAAGACGACTTGGACCCCCTCTTTCAAGAGTTCCACGTGATCTTGTACGACATCCGAAATCGCGGAAGGTCCGATCCCGTACCTCTGACAGGAGAGGTAGGCGTTCCGGTCGAGCTCGATGACATCGAGGCGGTGTGCAACGAGTTTGGTGTCGTATCTTTCAGCCTCATTGGGTGGTCGTATATCGGGGCTGAGGTAGCTCTGTTCGCCGCCCGAAAACCCGCTGGCCTGCAACGAATCGCAATGATCTGCCCGATTCCGCCGAGAGAACTCCCACCCAACGAAGCAATGAAGCGATACCAAGTGCGGTACGACAAGGCCATTGCGGACCTTGACGCCTTCCGTGCAAACCTGACGACGGAAGATCAACTCGACGCCGGTCGAATGGCAAAGGCGTTCTACGACGCCGTGACTCCTCTGGCACTTGGAGATCCTGCGAACTACGTCCATCGACGCAGCGATCCGTCCCGTTTTCCCAATGAATGGCCTGACCAGATGAGGGGCGCATTGGAGCGAGTATGGGAGACCTTCGTCGTCGGGGGGTACGACCTTCGGCCAGTGGTGTCTGAGGTCACTGCCCCGATCTTGGTTGTCCATGGTGACGCTGATCGGATGCCGATCGAGGGTTCTTTGGAGTGGGCAGCGTCATTGCAGAACTCACGCCTCGTTCGACTTCCGGGAGTGGGTCATTTCCCGTTTATTGAGGAACCGGACGACCTGTATCCCGTCCTATCAACGTTCTTGTCAGAAGGCTGAACCGACTGCCCCAGTCGCCGGACTGTAAGATGGTTCGAGCAGCCTCCGATCAACGGGATGGACTATGACCGGACGGCAGCCACGAGGGTCTTGTTGTCGTTGATGGAGTTGACCGGAAGGCCGGACTCTCGCCTGACCAGGTCATGTGCCGCTTCGCGCATGCTGATCACTGCGGTCACTTCCCAACCACATCCCTGGACCAGCTCCACCGCCTCAACGCGGTCAATAACGAGCTTGAAGCCTTCACCGCTGCCGGCCCGTGCGATCTGCTGAAGGCGAAGTTGGCGCCGGTTGCGTTGGGTCCCAGCGTCGCGAGGCGGTTGGAAGTCAATGGCCACTCGACTACCGACTGCGGCAATATGCCCAAGCTCGCCAAGCTGGCGTCGAACGACCGCTTCGTCGAGATACATCGAGACCCCCTCGAAGATGAAGAGAGAGGGCTGGGATTCATCGAGCCCTCCTTGGACCAATGCGTCTGCCGCACTCTGCCCGCTCAGATCTGCCTCGATGTATTTGGGGCCCCCTCCGGGTGCCCGCCGAGCCTTGTCCCGCTGAGTTCCTGAGTGATCCAACTCGAAGAACTGAATGCCAGGACGCCCAAACCGCCAGGCTCGGCTGTCATAGCCGGCTCCGACTACCACGATCTGTTCGATACTCGCCTCAACGGCCTTCGTGACCTGATGATCGAACCACAAGACGCGGGCCGCGAGCCCTGCCAAAGTCACCGACTGCGCTCGTATCCTGTACGGCATGCGCCTCACGAGCGAGACCACTGCCCCCATGGACGGTATGAGCATCCGTGCGGCAAAGGGATCCGCGAGCACGCCCATGTCCGTCAGCACTGCACGCTCCGCAGCCACCCCCTGAGCCGTCCTTGATCGCCCCGAGTTGGCCATCACGGAAGTATTGCGTAGCGCTGAGGTCAGCTCACAAGAAAGGATGCGCCCGAACCGGATTAGCTGCACCCAGGCAATCCGTCATTGAGATCGATGTCGATGTGAGTATCTAAGGTCGCTTTGATCTCTGCCAAGAACTGCAAACTCTCAGAGTCGAAGTACATCCCAACTCGGTCACCGTCGAGAAATGGAGCAAACTCCCTCGTCAAAGCCGTATCCCCGCCTCTCGGCCTCTTCGAGATCGGTGACGACATCCATGTCGAACTCTCCAGCCACCATCAGTCTGATAGTTGCGCCCTCTTCCACGCAAGACCGCAGAACATTCCGATGAGGCCCGAGCAGCGCTACCAGTCTCCCCATCGAGGACTCGATGTCCCAACCGGTCCATTCGCTCCTCCACTCCCAGCCAGCGACTTCGTGAGCTGCCCGCCCTGGACGCTCACCAATGTGGAACTTCCGACTTGGTTCGATTCCAAGTCGCTGGGTGAGAGCATCCGGGTCGAGATTGTGGCCCCAAACCCGAAACCTGAGCTGCAGACACGTTTTTGCCACCTCACCAGTCAAGCGCACTCGACTGCCCCGTCCGCCGGGAAGATGGCACCCCACCCCAAGGGACATTCCAGAACCCTGGCACTGGGCGGGCTCGCGTCCGCTGGGTACGTCGTGGATGCTCCGACACCGCTGATTCGGCTGGTGGGCGCCTGAGGAATCAGCGCTAAGGAGGTATCTATGAGGCGGGGCAAAACACAGTCTTTGGACCCAGAGGCGATTCCGTGGAAGCAGATACACTTTGTTCGTGACAAGGCGAGCCCTCGAAGACCTGTCTTCGGATGAGTGCTTCACGCTGCTCGGGCAAGAGACTGTCGGACGGCTCGTCTATGTGGACGACCTGGGACCAGCAGCAGTTCCGGTCGACTATGCCCTCGCTGGTCATGGCATCGTCTTCCGTTCTGAGGATGGATCCAAAATTCGCGGAGTGCGGGAAAAACACGATGTTGCCTTCGAGGTCGACCACATCGATAAAGCCAGCCGTTCGGGATGGAGCGTCCTCGTTCGGGGCACCAGTGAAGAGGTCGAATTCGAGCACCTTCACGAACTGTTGAGCCAGATCGACGGCTACTTGCCGCTGCCCTGGAAGAAGGGTATGCACAAGATTTGGGTGGTTATTACACCGAAGACAGTTACCGGTCGGCGCTTGGCAGACTTCGTCTTTGAGGACTTCTTTTGAGCCACGCCTTACCTTGGCTCAGTCTTGCCCTTGCCGACCGGCCGAGACAGACCGGGTGAACTGAACCCACTTCCACGGGAGTGTGCCCGTGCCTCAGGCCGGTCGAAACTCGTCAAGGGACATTCACTGACCCTGGGGCTCCCCGCCAATCCGGACAACTGGCGCGCCACCATCTGCGCCGAGCGGGGCAACCTGCTTCCCGCTCATGGCGGCGGCCGAAGGGTGGATCGATCTGCCCTGGGAATAGTGCCGCGGCGCCGGCGTTGCACACGGTGTGCAGATTGATCTGTGGTCCGACTTTGCCTGCCCGTGGTGCGCCCTGGGGATCTATCGGCTCGATGCCGCCCGCGCCCAGTTCGCGCACGGGGATGCCATCACCGTGGTGCACCGGTCCTTCGAGCTGGATCCGCGCGCGCCGGCTCGTCGCCCCCAGAGCATGGCCGAGCGGCTGGCCCACAAGTACGGCATGAGTCCCGAGCAGGTCCGCGCCGGTCACGAGCGCTTGACCTCCATGGGGCACGAGGTCGGGATGGAGTTCCACTTCGACCGCATCCAGCTGGGCAGCACGTTCGATGCCCACCGATTGGCGCAGGCCGCGCGCGGCACCGAGAGCGAGGACGCGCTGGTCAAGGGACTCTTTGCGGCGTACTTCACCGACGGCGAGCTGCTCTCGGACCACGCGGTCCTCCTCGGTGCCGCCACTGCGGCGGGCATGGACGCCGACGTGGCCCGTCAGGTCCTGGCGAGCGATGCCGGCACCGACGCGGTGCGGGCGGACGAGCAGGCGGCGAGCGAGTTGGGGATCACCGGCGTGCCGCACTTCGTCATCAACGGCAAATGGGCGGTGCCCGGCGCGCAGGACGTCGAGACGTTGCGGCTCGCGTTGGACCGGGCCTGGGCGCGCACCGAAGCCGTGCGCTGAGGGGCCTCAGGCCATGGTGGCCAGAATCTCCTTGATCATCTCTTCGGTGGTGCCCGGGTGCAGGAAGGCAAAGCGGGCCACCGTCTCGCCCTCCCAGGTGGTGGGGGTGACGAAGCCGATCTGGTCGCTGAGCAGCGAGGCCGACCAGGCGTCGTAGTCGGGCTTCTCCCAACCGGGCCGGCGGAACAGCACCACTGAGAGCTCAGGGATCCGCACCAGTTCGGTGTGCGGAGTCTCGCTGATCAGCGCGGCCCCCCGCCGGGCGATGGCCAGGCCGGCCTCCACGGCGTCGCGGTAAGCATCGAGGCCGTTGACTGCCATGGAGAACCACAGCGGCAGCCCGCGGGCGCGCCGGGTCAGGTGGTAGGCGTAGTCGCTCGGATTCCACTCCTCGGGATTCTCGCTGTGCAGCACCGCGAGATACGAGGCGTCCTGGGTGTGTACCGCCTTCGCCAAATTCGGTTGGCGGTAGATCAGCGCGGCGCAGTCAAACGGGGCGAACAGCCACTTGTGCGGATCGACGATGAACGAGTCGGCCCGCTCGAACCCGATGAATTTGTAGCGGACCGAAGGCGCGAACAGGGCGGCACCGCCGTAAGCGCCGTCGATGTGGAACCACAGCGCGCGCTCCTGCGCCACGTCGGCCACGCCGGAGAGGTCGTCGACGATGCCGGCGTTCGTGGTCCCGGCGGTGGCGACGACCCCAATGACGTCGTCGACCCGGGGGTGGTGGTCCAGGGCGTTGCGCAGGGCACGCCCGGTGAGCCGGTGGTCCTCGGTGGGGACGACGAGGGCTTCGACCCCGATGACATGGAGGGCCTTGCCCACCGACGAGTGGGCATCGTCGCTCACGGCGATCAACGGACGCGCCGGCCCCTCCTTGCCGCGCCGGTGCCCCGCTGTGTCCCGGGCGACGACGAGCGCGGAGAGGTTGCCGGCCGAGCCCCCGGCCACGAAGCAGCCTCCCGATCCCCTCGGGAAGCCGGCCGTCTGGGCCAGCACCTCGAGGGCCTGGTTCTCGGCCACCACCACGCCGGCCGCTTCCAGCCATGAGGTGCCGTGCAGCGAGGAGCACGAGACGAACATGTCGAACAGAAGCGCCGCCTTGGTCGGAGCGGCGGGGATGAAGGACAGGAAGCGCGGGCTGTCGCACGACACGACCGCGGTGGCCAGCTTGTCGACGAAGAGCTCCATCACGTCAGCGGCCTCGTTGCCTTCCGGGCGCATCAGCCCCCGCAGCGCATCACCCAGGGCCTGGGCCTGACCCCCGAAGTCGAGCACCACGGGATTGAGGGCCAACCGTTCCCGGCAATGGCGCATCACCAGGTCCGTCATGGCCTCGTCGAACTCGAACATCCCCGACGCGGTCACATCGGCCCTTCGCCACCGGTATGCGTCTGGGCGGCGCGCCAGGCCTCCTCGGCTCGCGAGGCCACTTCGCGCACGGCGATCCCGGTCGCTTCGGCCACCCCTGCCACGTCGTCGAACTCGGGCTTGGCCCGTCCGCCCCCGACCTTCATGCGTACCACCATGCCGCCCACCGTGACCTGGTCGTGCACCCGCGCCACGGGCCAGCGCGCCGACGGAGTGGCGCGTACGCCGAAGGTGCCCGTGCTGCGTTGGATGACGTGGCGCAGGGCATCGAGGTGGGCCGCATCGGTGAGGACGTGCAGGACGTGGCCCGGCCGGCCCTTCTTCATGGTCACCGCGCTGACCCAGGCGTCGAAGGCGCCCCCCTCGAGGGCGGCGGACACGGCGTGGGCCAGTTGTTCACCCGTCACGTCGTCGAGGTTCGTCTCGAGCACGAACGCGGGCTGCCCGGCGCCGATGCGCTCCTCGTCGTCGCGCCGTCCGATGACGACCTGGGTGCAGTTCGGGAGCTCGTCGATCTCGCTGGCGCCTGCACCGAATCCACTCCCGGTCACCATCATGGGAGGCATCGGCCCGAACGAGGTGCACAGCGCGCGTAGGAGGGCCGCGCCGGTCGGCGTGGTGAGCTCGACCTCGGTGGGCCGCCCGTAGGTCGGGACGCCGTCGAGCAGGCGGACGGCGGCAGGAGAGGGATTGGGAAGCCGACCGTGCGCGCTGCGCACGGTCCCGGTCCCGGTGGCCACCGACGAAGCAGTGATCTCGTCGATGCCGAGTACCTCGAGGGCGGAGACGGTGCCGACGATGTCGATGATGGCGTCGTGACCCCCGACCTCGTGGAAGTGGACCTGATCGAGGGGCTGGCGGTGCAGCGCGGACTCCACTTCGGCCAGCCGGCGGAAGACGGTGTGCGCGCGGTCGGCCACCCGCGGGGGCAGGCCGGCGTCGGTGATCAGGCCCACGATGTCGGCGTAGGGCCGGGCGACCGCGTCGCCCCCGCCGCGCACCAGCGCCCGCGTGCAGGCCACGCCGCCCCGCAACGTCTCCTCCACGTGCAGATCCCAGCCCGGCAAAGACAGGCGCTTCAACAGGAGCCGGACCTCGCCGATGTCCGCGCCGGCATCGAGGAGGGACCCGAGCGCCATGTCGCCGGCGATGCCGGAGAAGCAGTGGAACCAGGCCACGGTCGCGCCGGTGGTGGTTCGGGCCGGCCCGTTGTGGGTCGATCCCGTCATGGGAGCAGGCGGGCGATGGCGCAGGCGGCTCCGTAGCCGTTGTCGATGCCGACCACGGTGATGCCCGAGGCACAGGCCGCCAGCATGGCCAGCAACGCGGTGACCCCTTCGAAGGCCGCGCCGTAGCCGGTGCTGGTAGGCACCGCCACCACGGGGGCGGGCGTGAGGCCACCGACGACACTGGCCAGAGCACCCTCCATGCCCGCGATCACCACCACGGCGTCGGCCATCGCCAGGCGGTCGACTTCGGCCAGTAACCGGTGCAGGCCGGCTACCCCGCAGTCGGCGATCAGGGTGGGCGCGAAGCCCAGCGCGATGAGCACAGCCGTGCATTCGCCGGCCACGGCGAGATCCGCGGTGCCCGCCGTGATCACGACGACCCTGCTCTCGTGGGCCCGGGCGGCAGCGGCGCGAAAGGTCATGGTGCACGACGGACCGGCCGCCGTGACGTCGCCCGGCCCGTAGCCGCGGGCCTCGGAGAGCGCAGAGACGGCCTTGACCTGGGCCTCCGTCGCCCTGGTCAACAGCACCGGTCCCGAGGTGGCGCCGAGCAATTCGTCGACGATGGCGGCACAGTGCTCGGGGCTCTTGCCCGGGCCGTAGACGGCCTCGGGCATGCCCTGGCGCAGGTCGCGATGGTGGTCGACCCGAGCGAATCCCAGGTCGGCGTAGGGGAGGCGGCGGAGCTGACGGACGGCGTCGTCAGGTGTGCAGGTGCCCGAGGCAACCGCATCGATGAGGGCGCGCAGTGAGGTGGGGTCCATGTCGGTCACTATCCTGCCCGGGAGTGAACCCTCCTGCGACCACGGTCGCCTACCTCGGTCCGCCCGCCACCTTCACCCAGGAGGCGCTGTTGACGCAGGAGGACCTGGCCCTGGCGGAGCTACGCCCGTTCCCGACCATCACCGCCGTGCTCGAAGAAGTCGCTAGCGGCCGTGCCGACCTGGGCTTCGTCCCTGTGGAGAACGGCATCGAGGGCACGGTGAGCGCGACCATCGACGGGCTGATCTTCGACGTCGACCTCTACATTCAGCGCGAGGTGGTGATGGACATCCATCTCCACCTCATGGCCAAGGTGGGCACCACGCTCGGCGACATCGCCCGGGTGTCGTCCTATCCGCACGCGCTGGCCCAATGCCAGAAGTTCTTGGCGCAACAGGTGCCGGGGGCCGAACAGGTGGCAGCCAACTCCACCGCGGACGCGGCCCGGTTGCTGGGGGAGTCTGACGCGCGCGACGGGGCCGCCATCGCACCGCGACTGGCGGCCGAGCGCTACGGCCTGGCCATCCTCGTCGAGGACGTCGAAGATCATCCCGAGAACCAGACGCGTTTCGTTGCGGTGGCCCGCGAGCGGGTGCCCGAGGCTTCGGGGCACGACAAGACGAGCATCGTGTGCTTCCAACGGGCCGACCATCCCGGGAGCCTTCACGGCATTCTCGGGCAGTTCGCAGCACGCAACATCAACCTGACCAAGCTGGAATCACGCCCGACCAAGCAGGGCCTGGGCGACTACTGCTTCGTCATCGACCTGAGCGGCCATCTGGCCGACGAGGTGGTGGCCGACTGCCTGCGCGATCTTCATGCCAGCCTGGCCGGGGTGAAATTCCTCGGCTCCTACCCGGCTGCCGGTGCACAGGGGGACCACAAGCGCCGCCAGGCCGACGCGGCCTGGCAGGCAGCGAACGAGTGGCTGTCTGGTTTGCGGTCGTCCATCGGCTAAACCAGGGCCATGGGCGTCACCGGCATGGCCAACCTGGCCGTCAAGGTACGCGACCTCGAGGCTGCCTGCGCCTGGTATGTCGCGGCCGGCGCCACGGTGACCGACCCCGTCGAGTGGGAGAACAGCCGGCGCGCCGACGTTTCGCTGGGCTGGCTCCAGTTGACCCTGTTCACCAAGGCCATTTACGAGGACGCCTGCGCGCTGCCCGAGGAGGGATTCCTGCACCCAGCCCTCTTCGTCGACGACCTCGACGCGGAACTCGCCCGGCACACCGTGCTGTGGGGTCCGCGTATCGTGTCGGGTTCGTTCGGCGTGCGCCGGATCGCCTTCGTCGAGGCCCCCGGGGGCATACGCCTCGAGTTCATGGAGCAGCTGGAGGATCCGCCCTGAGCAGGGGCAGTTCCGGGCGGATCAGCTCAGGTCAGCTCACCCGAAGTCCGCCTGGAAGGCGGCCAGGCTGTTGGGGAAGAGCCCGCTGGTGATTGTCGAGTTGGTCTCACCGCCGTTGTAGTTGAAGTAGGACTCGTAGGCCACGCCGTTGGCCTGCATCCATCCCGCCATGTTGTCGATGTAGTTCGGGTCGTCGCCCAGGCCGTGGCCGTCCTGGCGTATGGCCACACCCCATTCGGGGATGGCCACGGGCTTGCCCTGCGCGGCGGCGAAGTTGCGCGCGGCGGTGAGCGCCGGGAGCAGCGTCACGTTCCATGCGGTGGCCGGTGTCTGCGGCGTGGCCCAGGTCTGGTCGTAGGCGTCGAGGCCGATGTAGTCGACATAGGCATTGCCGGGGTAGGCCAGTGTGACGTTGTACCAGGGCAGGTCGGAGAACGCAGTGGCATCGGGGTTCCACTCGAAGCGGAAGGCCTCGCCGGGGACCGAGCGCATGGCGGTGACGATCTGTTGGAAGTACGTGGCGAAGCTGGCTTCCTCCGATGGCGTGGTGGCACTCCAGGCGTACCAGCCGCCGTCGAACTCCCACCCGAGCCGCAGGATGGCGTTGCCCTCGCCGGCGGAGACGAGCGTCTGGGCCAGCGTCACGAAGTAGGTGTTGTAGGCCCCGGTGGCCCCGGTGGCCAGGGAGCCGATGATGTCACCCGCAGGCGTCTTGGGGAGCATGGGCACACCGAGCGACAGGATGTAGCCGGTCTTCTGCCACGCATCGGTCATCCAGGCCAGGCTCCCGCCGCTGCCGTCCATGCCGTCCCAACCGCTGGCTTGCGGGAGGTATTCAGAGGCAATCACGGCATGTGTACCGGTTTCCTGGTCGAACTGCGTGACACCCGCGGGATTGGCGGGCCCGGCGTAGACACCTTGAAGTGTCGACCCCGGCGAAATCGGGGCGGCGACGATCGGCTTTGTCGGGACCGTCGTTGTGGTCGTCGTCGTGGTGGTGCTCGTCGTGGCAGTGGTCGGGTTCGACGGATTCGGCTTGACCGTGACTGTGGTGGTGGTCGTCGTGGTCGACGTCGTGGGTTTGGTCGTGCCCGTCGGGTGCGTCTTGGTGGTGGTCGTCGTGGAGGTGGTCGTCGTCGTCGGGGTGACGGTTGGGGGGCTCGGCGAACCGGCAACGATGACCGTGCCCGTCGGGTGACCAGGTGCGACGGCGACAGTGACCGTGCCCGTACCCGTGCCCGTCGGGCGTCCGGGTGAGACGGCGACCGTGACCGGATTCGTCGGACTGGTCGGACTGGTCGAAATCGTGGCAGGGGTGGTGGTCGGGTGATCTATCACGGTCGTCACCGTGGTGACGGTCGTCGACTCCGTGGGATGCGAAACAATGGTCGTGACGGTCGTCGCGTCAATGGGATGCGCGGCCATCCTGGTCACGGTCTCTTTCGTGGTGGGCCAGGCCCTGGTGGAAGGGGCGGGGTAATTCGCGACGTTGGAGGTGGGCGTCACGGCGCCGGGTGCGGCCGGCATCGGCACGTAGCCGAAGCGGCTCGAGGAGCTCAGCGAGGGCTTCAAGGGTGATTTCCCGCCATGTTGCCCTTCCAGGCCGACGAGCAGGGCCGAAAGGACGGAACCCGCCACGCAGTAGCACCCAATGGTGGTGATGAGGTGCCACCGTGTCGACTGGGATCGCGCGTGTTTCGCAACACGTCCGCGCGAGATCCGCCAGGACTTCTTGTGCTGGGGTACGTGATTGGCACTGTCGGACCTCATTGTTGACTCGTTCCCTCCATAGATTTCCCCTCGCACGAGCCCGGGTGCATGACCCAGGAACTGCGAATCCGAAGAGGCTCCGACAGCGCACTCCCGCTCACGTTTCGATCACGCTGCACTATTGAGTGTGCAACGTAGCCGACAGGTCAAATCGCAATTCCCTGCCGGAGATCTATAGATCTATGCCCGCGCTTCTAGCCCGGAAAACACGACCAACACAAATTAAGTCGGTGACAGAAATGTGAATAACTGCGCTGAAGTTTGAGTTACCGCGTTGAAGTTTGCAGCGATTTCCAGCGACTTCGTGAGCGGAGGGAGTGGGATTCGAACCCACGGAGGCTTGCACCTCACAGCTTTTCAAGAGCTGCGCATTTGTCCGCTCTGCCATCCCTCCAACGCGTGCATGCTACGCGAGATTCGCTTTTGTATCTGGGACGTCGCGACTGCCCGCGCCGTTTTTCAGCGACTCTCCGCCGCGCTCTGATCGCGCAGGCGCCCGCGCAAGCGACCGCGCTCGGCTTGCGGGAGGATGACTTTGCGGAGGCGGACGACCTTGGGCGTCACTTCGACGCATTCGTCCTCTGCGATGAACTCCAACGCATGCTCGAGTGAGAAGTTCATCACCGGGGTCAAACGTTCGAATTCCTCCGCCGTCGATGAGCGGATGTTGTTGAGTTTCTTCTCCTTGGTCGGATTGACGTCCATCTCTTCTTGGCGCGCGTTCTCGCCGACCACCATGCCCTCGTAGACGTCCTCGCCGGGACCGACGATGAGGGTGCCGCGCTCCTGCAGGTTCATGAGAGCGAACGTCGTCGTGAGCCCACGCCGGTCAGCCACCATCGATCCGTTCCGACGCGTCTTGAGCTCACCGTGCCACGGCTCCCACCCGTCGAAGATGTGGTGCAGCACGCCGGTGCCGCGCGTCTCGGTGAGGAACTCGGTGCGAAAGCCGATCAGTCCGCGCGCCGGGACGCGGTAGTCGAGGCGGACCCATCCCGTTCCGTGATTGACCATCTCGGTCATGGTGCCCTTGCGCAACGCCAGCAGCTGGGTGACGACCCCCAAGTAGTCGTCAGGCACATCGATGGAAACGCGTTCGACCGGTTCGAGAACCTTTCCGTCTTCTTCGCGCGTCACGACCTGTGGCTTTCCAACGGTCAGCTCGAAGCCCTCTCGCCGCATGGTCTCCACCAACACGGCCAGTTGAAGCTCGCCGCGTCCCAGGACCTCCCACAGGTCCGGGCGCTCCGTCGGCCCAACCTTGATGGCGACGTTGCCGACCAGCTCCGCGTCGAGTCGGTTCTTCAACAGGCGCGCCGTCAGCTTTGTCCCGTCGGCACCCGAGAGCGGGGACGTGTTGATGCCGATGGTCATCGCGAGGCTCGGTTCATCGACGGTGATGGCCGGCAGCGCAATGGGGTTGTCGGCATCGGCCAACGTCTCGCCGATGGTGACTTCCGCCAGTCCGGCGATGGAGACGATCTCACCCGGGCCCGCCGATTGGGCGGGGACCTGTTCGAGTGCCTCGGTCACGTACATCTCGGTGATCTTGGCCTTCTCAACCGTCCCGTCGACTCTGCACCACGCCACGGTCCCCCCCTTGATGAGCTCGCCGTTGTACACGCGGCACACGGCAAGGCGCCCCACGTAGGGCGAAGCGCTCAGGTTGCAGACCAAGGCCTGTGTGGGTGCGCTCTCGTCGAACTGAGGAGCGGGAACATGGTCGATGATCGCCTGGAAGAGGGGCGCCACGTCGGTGCCCTCCACGCCGCGCTCTGTGCTGACCCAACCCGCCCGCGCGTTGGAGTAGAGGATGGGAAAGGAGATCTGGTGCTCGTCCGCGTCAAGGTCCAAGAACAGCTCCTCGACCTGATGCACCACTTCTTCTATCCGCGCGTCGGCCCGATCGACCTTGTTGATGACCAGGACAACCGGCAACCGGGCCTCCAGCGCCTTGCGGAGCACGAAGCGGGTCTGGGGCAGCGGACCCTCTGAAGCGTCGACCAGGAGGAGTACGCCGTCGACCATGGTCAGCCCACGCTCGACCTCCCCTCCGAAATCGGCGTGTCCGGGGGTGTCGACGATGTTCAGCTTCACTCCGCCCCAGCGCACGGCGGTGTTCTTGGCCAGGATCGTGATGCCCTTCTCGCGCTCGAGGTCACCGGAGTCCATGACCCGGTCGGTCATCTCCTGGTGGGGGCCGAACGCGCCGGTCTGGCGCAGCATGGCGTCGACGAGCGTTGTCTTGCCGTGGTCGACGTGGGCCACGATGGCCACATTGCGGATGTCATCTCGAGTCTGCATGGGGGCTACAACGATAGGCCAGGTCAGGACCAGCTCATGCCGCAGCTCTCGCCACCTCCTGGCCAGGCGTGGCTGGAGCCTCAACAGCGGCCAGCGTGCGCGCGATCGCAGCCTCTCCCGCGGCCAGGACGGAGGCATCGACCTCGACCTTGACCAGATGTCCGGACTCGGGCCACCAGCCGAGAATCCGTCCCGGTGGCACCAGGGGCGGCGCCAGGAGCGCCTCCACCAGCGCCACCACGCTGAGCTCGGCTCGGATGGTCGAGCGTCGGGGCCCACCCAGCACGACCAGGTGGGCCGAATAGTGACGTCCCGCCGGGTCGCTCACGAAGGTGCGGACCTCGGCGCGGCTCCGGAGGGCGAGAAGGGAGGAGTGCGGGCTGTCCCACCAGCGGTCCCGCCCAATGAGCGGCGGCTCCACGAAGGCGCTCCAGTCCACGGCGCACCACAGACGGGTGGCCCAGGTGACGACGTCGGCGTGCACGACGGCGAGACCCGCCGGCGGCAAGCCGGCGAGCCACCGGTCCATCGCCGAGAAGGGACCTTGCCCGAGCCCGGCGGAATGCACCGCTTGTGCGATGGCGATCCGTGCGCCCTCGAGGGGGGACGCGGCCTCCCCGGCCACCAGCGCACGCACCGTGGCCAACCCCAGGGCGCGGCGCGCCGTGCGGGCCGACCAGGCGAAAGGAGTGGCGGCGGCGACGGCGTCAGAGCGAGCGAGTGCGGTCCGCACATGGTGATCGGTGAGTCGGAACGAGCCGCTGCCCACTCGTGGGACGGCGAGGTCGGCCAGCGCGTGCGGGAGCCGGGCCGCCGCCTCGCGGACCGACGCGCCGTGATCGTCCGCCGGGGAGATCAGCGGGCCCAGGAGCTGCTGAGTCAGGAGTCGGGGCGGTGATGGATCAGGCACTGATCCGACTGCGATCATCCCAGTCACCACCGCCCAGCAGGGCGGCGGCCGGAGCGGGCCCGTCACCGGCGAGTCCGGCCAGCTGCGCCACCACATGGGACACGACGGCGCGGAGATGCTCCTCGAGCACGTCCTCGACGCCGTAGCGCCCGATGGCCGAATGGAGCAGGGCCACACGGAACGGCGGGGTGCCGCTCCGCAACGTCTCGAGCAGGGCGAGATAGTGCAGCGCCGTCCGGGCCTGGGCCCAGCGACCACCGGTGGTGAGCCCGAGCGCGCACAGGGTGGCCATTCCCGGGACGGGGGCACCGACGAGGAGATCGAACACGCCTCCCAGGACGACTCGGCCTCCGGCCAGAGGAATGGCGACCCGGTCGTGCGTCCGCGGCAACCAGCGGGGGGCGAAGCGCGGCGTGAGGTGCAGCAGGTTGGCGGCATGCACGTCCAGTGCGGCCGACAGCGCGTCGCGCGTCGCGTCACTCATCCGCTCGATCTGTGCTGCCATGCCGGCACGCGCCGGGTCGACCTGGAGGGCAGCCATCGCGTCGGAGAGAGGGTCCCCCACGTGACCCACCGTTACGACCTGGCGGAAGAGGGCGCGGACGAGGCACGACAGCACCAACTCGATGGAGGAGGTGTCCGCGCCTGCCGTCGTCTGGGGGTCAGCCGCCGCAGCCGAGCCCGTCCACAAAAGACGCGGACCGAGAAAGAGAGGGGGCGCATCCTCGCCGCGCGCCGCCACCAGTTCGCCCGCGGCGTCCTCCAACCAGGCGCGCAACCCGCCGGCCAGACCAGGGTCGAACCGGGGCCGGCGCCCGGATCCGTTGCGCAGGAGGGCCAGGACCTCGTCACGGGCCGGTGCCGAGCTCGGGGACGTCTCCGGCGTGGGGCAGCTGCCGGGGGATGCGCCCCTTCTGGGCTTCACGAGGACCATCGGTGGATTCTGCTCCCGGGTTGTGACGTCGGCGGACGCGGCGGCACCGGTCGCCGCGCCGCGGGGCCTCACGCTCCTCTACCCTGGCTGGTGCCATGACAACGGTCGCACCAGCGCACGTCCAGCTCCACCACGCGCACCACCTGCTGTTGGCGGGGTCGGATGTGACATTCGGGATCATCTTCGGGATCTTCGTCGTGGCGCTGCTCGCCTTGATCGTGATCGTGCTGACGTGGGCCATCCGGCGCGACCGCCAGGGACGAGCCGCCTGGCGCCAACGCCAGGAGAGCCGGGCAGCGCCAGCGGAAGGCGACGCGCCCCCGACGGCGGGACAATGAGCTCGTCGTGGGCGGGCCGCCTGCGCTCCCGCTGGGACGCCACGCGCGCACGCCGCGCCGGGGCGGAGGATCCCGGGCCCATCCGCATGACAGCGTTCGTGCTGGCCGGCGGGGGCAGCCGGGGCGCCGTCCAGGTGGGCATGTTGGCCGAGCTCGTCGCGCGGGGAATCCGCGCCGACCGGGTCTTCGGCGCGTCTGTCGGCGCCATCAACGGAGGGGCGTATGTAAGCGATCCGACCCCAGAGGGCATCGAGCGGATGGCGGGGATCTGGCGGAACGTGACGGGTGCGGACATCTTCCCCCGGTCAGCACTCGATGGGCCGTGGGCCTTCCTCCAAAAGCGCGCCGCGGTGCACTCCAATTCCGGGGTGCGCGCCATCATCGAGGCGGGCATCGACTTCGAGAACCTGCAGGATGCCGCCATCCCCTTCGAAGTGGTGACCACCTCGCTCACCGATGGCCGCGAGCGCTGGATCGCCCACGGCAACGCCGTCGAGGCGATCCTGGCCTCGTCGGCGATCCCGTCCATCTTCCCGCCGGTGATCATCGACGGCGATGTCCTCGTCGACGGCGGGGTGGTCAACAACGTGCCCATCAGCCGCGCCATCGCGGCCGGATGCACCCGGATCTACGTCCTCCTCTGCGGCCCGCTCCACTACCACCCGCGGCCGCCCAAGCGTCCGGCCGAGGCGGCGCTGACCGCGTTCTTCGTGGCCGTGCACGCCCGCTTCGTGCGCGAGCTGGCCGCGCTCCCACCGGGCGTCGAGGTCGTGGTCTTCAGCGGCGGGGGCGAGCCGTCGGCCCAGTACCGGGACTTCTCGGCCACCGCCGAACTGATCGACGAAGGGAGGGACGAGGTGGCCGATGTCCTCGACCGTTACGCCGGGACGTCGCAGGACCTGACTCCCCACCGCCCGCCCGTCCCCCTCGCCTCCGCACCGCCCCCGCCCCCGCCCCCGCCCCCGCCCACGCCGCCCTCCGCCTCGGCTGAGCCCGCCCCACCGTCGGCCCAGCCCACGGCGTCCACCCCACCGACAGCCGCGCCATCGCCCGACCTTCCCGCGGGGACGAACCCGCCGCCGCCGGCGGCGGTGAGCCCGACCCGCGCCCCGTGACCGGCTATCTGTTCCCCAATCGATCGAGCGCCGCCGCCGAGCGCTTCGCTGCCTTCACCGAACTGTTCGACCCGTCGACGTTCGCCCACATCGATGCGCTCGGCCTCGCACCGGGCTGGCGTTGCTGGGAGGTCGGGGCCGGCGGCACCTCAGTCGTCCAGTGGCTGGCCGGTCGCGTCGGCCCCGGGGGCCACGTTCTGGCCACCGACATCGACGTCACATGGGCGGGTGGGGCAGCGGCAGCGGAAGCGGGCGGTGCAGCGGCCGCACGCGATGACGCGGACGCCGGGTCCCAGGTGGAGGTGCGCGTCCACGATGCGGCCCTCGACCCTCCCCCCGAGGGCGAGTTCGACCTGGTGCACGCCCGCCTCGTGCTCGTCCACGTGCCGGAGCGGGAGAAAGCGCTGGCCAACATGGTGGGTGCCGTACGCCCGGGGGGCTGGATCCTCGTCGAGGACGCCGACCCGGCGCTGCAGCCGCTGAGCGTGCTGGACGTGCGGGGCCCCGAGGGCGAGCTGGCCAACAAGCTGCGCAGCGGCTTCCGGGAGCTGATGGCGGGGCGTGGGGTGGATCTGGCCTATGGCCGCACCCTTCCCCGGCTGCTCCGCCAGAGCGGGCTGCTCGATGTGCGGGCGGACGCGGCCTTCCCGCTGGCCCATCCGGCCTGCGCCCGGCTGGAGCGGGCCACGATTGCCCTCATTGCGGACCAGCTGACCGGGAACGGCATCGCCACCGAGGAGGAGATCGAGCGCCACCTGGGCAACGTGGCGGCCGGACGGCTGGATCTGGCCCAGCCGCCAATGATCGCGGCCTGGGGGCGCCGCCCCTCTTGAGGCACCTCGGCGGCGGCCGCGCACCTCTGTGACAGCATCCTGGTGAAATAGGAGCGTGACCGCGACTGTTCCGACGCTGGCCGAGACGTTTCACCCCGCCGTGGCCGGCTGGTTCGCCCGCCGCTTCCCCGACGGCCCGACGGCGCCGCAGGAGGCGGCCTGGCCGCACATCGCCGAGGGGAGGGATGTCCTGGTGGCGTCGCCGACCGGGACCGGCAAGACGCTGACCGGATTCCTGGTGGCCATCGACGCCGCCTACCGGGCCGCCGACGCCGGGTCGCCCCGAGCCGGGCTGCCCGGTGTCCTCTACGTGTCGCCCTTGCGCGCGCTCGCGGTCGACGTGCACGAGAACCTCCATATGCCGCTGTCCGAAATCCGCGACGAGGCGGCGCGGCTGGGCTATGCCGATCCCGGCCTGCGCGTCGCCGTGCGGACCGGCGACACGCCGCCGGCCGAGCGGGCGGCCATGCGCAAGAACGCACCCGACCTGTTGGTCACCACGCCCGAGTCGCTGTACCTGCTGCTCACCGCGCCCTCTTCGCGCGCCATGCTGCGCGGCGTGCACACCGTCATCGTCGACGAGGTGCACACCTTGGCCCGCGACAAGCGGGGCAGCCACCTGGCCTTGAGCCTGGAGCGCCTGGACGGCCTGGTCACCGCGAACGGGGGCCATTTGCAACGCATCGGTCTCTCTGCCACGCAGCGGCCGCTCGACGTCGTGGCCCGCCTGCTCTCGGGCGTGCACGACGACCGGCCCCCGACGGTGATCGTCGACTGCGGCCATGCCCGCGATCTCAACGTGGCGATCGAGCTTCCCGACAGCGAGTTGGAGGCGGTGGCCAGTGGCGCGCAGTTCTCCGACATCCTCGACCGCATCGCCGCCCACACGCGCGAGCACCGCACGACGTTGATCTTCGTCAACACCCGAAAGATGGCCGAGCGGGTGGCGCATCAACTGGCCGAGCGGCTGGGACGAGCCGAAGAGAGCGAGCCCGGGAACACTGACGTACTCGGAAACACCGACGCACCCGGAGGCACCGACGTAAGGGCGGACGTGGACGCGTCACTTCTCGTGGCGGCCCATCACGGCAGCCTCTCTGCCGCCCGACGCCGCATCGTCGAGACGCGCCTGCGTGCCGGCGACCTGCGCGCGCTGGTGGCCACGGCCTCCCTCGAACTGGGCATCGACGTCGGTCCGGTGGAGCTTGTTTGCCAAATCGGCTCGCCCCGCGCCATCGGCACCTTCCTCCAGCGGGTGGGGCGGGCCAACCACCAGCGCGACGGCGTGCCGGCGGGCCGGCTCTTCCCGATGACCCGTGACGAGCTGGTCGAGTGCACCGCGCTCCTGGCCGCCGTCCGGGCCGGCCTGCTCGATGTGCTCGAACCGCCGGTGGCCCCTCTCGATGTCCTGACCCAGCAGCTCGTGGCCGAGGTGGCCGCGGTCGAGGAGTCCAGCGTGGAGGCTCTGTGGCAGATGTGCACGAGCGCTGCGCCCTACAGCGCGCTGACCCGCCAGGCCTTCGACGAAGTCGTGGCGCTGGCCAGCTGGGGGATCGAGACCGGCCGGGGTCGCCGTGGCGCCCATCTGCACCATGACGCCGTCAACGGGCGGCTGCGGGCCCGGCGCGGGGCAAGGCTGGCCGCGCTGACCAGCGGGGGCGCCATTCCCGAGACCGGCGACTACCGCGTCGTGCTCGATCCCGAGGGCGTCACCGTGGGATCCGTCCACGAGGACTTCGCGGTGGAGGCCACGGCCGGGGACATCTTCTTGCTCGGCACGCACTCGTGGCGGGTGGCCAAGGTGGAGGTGGGCACGGTCCGCGTCCACGACGCCGGCGACCTGCCCCCGACCATCCCGTTCTGGCTGGGCGAGGCGCCGGCCCGCACCGCCGAGCTCTCCCAGGCCGTGAGCGACCTGCGGGCCGAGCTCGAGCCGCTCCTGCACGCACGCGACGGCGAGGCGGCGCGGCAATTGGTGATGGAGAGGGCGGGGGTCTCTCCCGAGGTGGCACAGCAGGTGGCGGCCTATTGCGCCGCCGGCCTCGCCGCGCTGGGCCACCTGCCCACCCGCCAGCGCATCGTGGTGGAGCGCTGCTTCGACGACACCGAGGGGACACAACTCATCGTGCATGCGCCCTTCGGTGGTCGTGTCAACCGCGCCCTGGGGCTGGCGCTGCGCAAGCGGTTCTGCGTGTCGTTCGACTTCGAGCTGCAAGCCGCGGCCGACGACGACACCGTCGTGCTCTCGCTGGGCCCCCAGCACAGCTTCCCCCTCAGTGACGTGCGCTCCATGCTCTCTGCTGCCCACGCCGCCGAGGTGCTGACCCAGGCGGTGCTGCCCCATCCGATGCTGGCGGCCCGTTGGCGTTGGAACCTGAACCGGGCGCTGGTGCTGCCGCGCCAGCGCGGCGGGAAGCGCCGGCCCATCCATCTCCAACGCATGGAGGCGGACGATCTCCTGGCCGCCGTGTGGCCCTCGTTGGCCGCCTGCCAGGAGAACGCCACTCCGGGCCCGGTGGAGGTGCCCGACCATGTGCTCGTGCGCCAGACCGTCGACGACTGCCTGCATGAGGGCCTGTCGGTGGAGGGCCTGGTCGAGCTGTGGTCACAGGTGGAGTCGGGCGCGATCGCCGTGCACACCGTCGAATCGTCCGAGCCGTCGCCGCTGTCCCATGCCATCTTGAGTGGCCGCCCGTTCACGTTCCTCGACGGGGCCCCTTTGGAGGAACGGCGTACCCGCGCCCTCTCCCTGCGCCGGGGCCTGGGAGCGCTCGGACCCGACGGGCTCCCGGTGCCGGCTGCCGAGCTCGGCGCCCTTGATACGGACGCGGTGGCGCTGGTGCTCGGACAGGTGCGGCCAGAGCCGCGGGATCCCGATGAGCTGCACGACCTGCTGCTCTCCTTGGTGGCCAGCCGACCGGTGCCCCCATGGGCCAAATGGTTCGACGCCCTGGTTGCCGACGGGCGCGCCGTGGTCGTCGGTGGGTGCTGGGTGGCCATGGAGCAGAAGGACGCCGCGGCGACCCTGCACGAGGACGACGAAGCGGCCAGTGCCTGCGTGGGTGGGCATCTCGAACTGGCCGGCCCGGTCTCGGTCGAGGATCTGATCTCGGAGCGGCCCTTGCCGGCGGGCGCGCCGATGGGGGCGCCGGTGTCGGCGGCCCGGGCGCGCACGGCCCTGGCCCGGTTGGAGGCACGCGGCGCGGCCATCGCGCTCCCCGATGGGCGCTGGTGCGCCCGCCACCTCCTGGTGCGCCTGCACGGCGCCAGCCGCCAGCGCCGCCGCGGCCTGGTGGACCCGGTCCCCATCTCCGATTTCGTGCGCTTCCTCATCGGCTGGCAGCACGCCACGCCGGCCACCCGCGCCGAGGGCCGCGCCGGGCTGCTCAGCGTGCTCGAGCAGCTCCAGGGGATCGAGGCCCCGGCCGCGGAGTGGGAGGCCCACATCCTGCCGGCCCGGGTCGAGGGCTACGACGCCCGCTGGCTCGACGAGCTCTGCCTCTCCGGTGAGGTCGTCTGGGGTCGCCTCACCCCGCGGCCTGAGCGGTCCGGCCGGGCCGGAACGCCGTCCCCGGCCACCCCGCTGGCCTTCGTCGTGCGCGAGGACCTCCCGTGGATGTTGCGCGCCGTGCGGGCCGGTGCCGTGGCCCCACCCCCCGAGGTCGGCCCGGGAGCCGATGTCCTGGCCGTGCTGCAACAGCGCGGGGCCTGCTTCCGGCCCGAGCTGGCCCCTCTGGCCGGCCGCCTGCCCGCCGAGGTGGACGAGGGGCTATGGGACCTGGTGGCCCGGGGCATCGTGACCGCCGACGCCTTT
Organism: Acidimicrobiaceae bacterium; assembly: GCA_003133545.1. Lineage (GTDB taxonomy): Bacteria > Actinomycetota > Acidimicrobiia > Acidimicrobiales > RAAP-2 > Bog-473. The sequence goes on from PKYA01000101.1 coordinate 21,046, forward strand.
TCCGCCGTGCGCTCCCTGCTCTCGGCGCGCGATCGCTGGCGGACACGCACCTACCGCCGCCCCACGGGCCGTTCCGCCGTGGCGCGGGCCGCCGCCGGCCGGCCCGGCCTGGGCCGACGCCGGGCCCCGGTGGGCACGGGCATCGGGGAGGGGCGTTGGTCGCTCCTGCCCGTCGACGAGGTAACTCCGGAAGAAGGTGTGGTTGCCGACCAGACGGTGCCCGCCAACGAGGAGCTGGCCGAGGCGGTGGCGTGGCAGCTCCTCGCCCGTTGGGGCGTGGTGGCCTGGGAGGTGTGGAGCCGTGAGTCGTTCCACGTCCCGTGGCGCGAGGTGGTGTGGGCCTTGCGCCGGCTCGAGGCGCGCGGGCTGGTCCTCGGTGGTCGCTTCGTGGTCGGGCTCTCGGGCGAGCAGTATGCCTTGCCCGAGGCGGCCGAGGCGCTGCTCACGGTGCATCGCCGTGCCCCCGACGGGGCGCAGGTGGTGGTGGCCGGGGCCGACCCGCTCAACGTGACCGGTTCGATCATGGGCGGGACACGGGTTCCGACGCGGCGGAATCAAAGGGTGGTCCTCCGCGACGGCATCGTGGTGGACGACCTCCGTGCCGGGTGATCGTCCCACCATCGACCTGAACGCGGACGTCGGGGAGGCGGGTGACGTCGCCGGCACGGCAGTCGAACGCGCCCTGCTCGCGCTCGTCACCTCCGCCCACATCGCCTGCGGGGGGCACGCGGGGAACGCGGCGACGATGCGGGCGACCGTCCAGTCCGCTCTGGCTGCCGGCGTGCAGGTCGGGGCTCATCCCTCCTACCCTGACCGGGCCGGCTTCGGCCGCGTGGCCATGGAGCTGTCGCCGGGCGAACTGTCGGCGTCGCTCACCGCGCAGCTGGCGGCTCTTATCGAGATAGCCCACGCCCTGGGGACGACGGTGTCCTCGGTCAAGCCCCACGGCGCGCTCTACGGCGAGGTGGCACGCGGTGGGACCAGTTGCGATGTACTGCTCGGCGTGATGGGCGAGCTCTGCGATCCCGGGACCGCTCTGGTGCTCCCGTCGGGCGCGCCGGCCGGGCTGCGGGCCCAAGAGGCGTCGTGGGCCGTCCTCCAGGAAGGGTTCTGCGACCGCGCCTACACGGCCGATGGTGCGCTGGTGGCGCGCTACGAGCCTGGGGCCGTCTACGACGACCCCGCCAGGGCGGCCGCGCAAGCACGCGGCCTGGCCGAGGACGGCACGGTGCACGCGGTCGACGGCGCGGTGCTGTCCTTGGCGGTCGACACCCTGTGCGTGCACGGGGATTCGCCCAACGCGGTGCCGATGGCCCGTGCCGTGCGCGCCGCGCTCGAGGCGGCGGGCGTGACGGTGGCCGCACCGATGACCCGCCAGCCCTGAGGTGGAGGTCCCCGAGGTCCGCGAGGTCCGCTCGGTCCCGGTCGGGGAGATCCGGCGGCTGGGAGACCATGCGCTGCTCGTCGGTGTGGAAGGTCCCGAGGAGGCACGACGGCTCGTCCGGGCCGTCCGCGCCGCGGCGGTGGGCGATCTGGCTGAGGTCGTCGGCGGGCTCGCCACGGTGATGGTGGCCTTCGAGCCCACCGCGGGCGGCATGGAGCAGCGCCGGATGATCCTGGCTCAAGTGATGGAGGAGGCGCTCGCTCAGCCGGTAGGGCGGGCGGACCACGAGGAGGAAGGCAACCTCCCGGCGGCCGAGGGACCCCTCCGCTTCATCACCTGTGCCTTCGACGGGCCGGACCTGGCCGAGGTGGCGGCGCTGGCCGGGTGCACCACCGCGAGGGTGGTCGAGCTGGTCACGGCACAGCCGCTCACCGTGGCCGTGGTCGGTTTCTCACCGGGCTTCGCTTACCTGGAGGGTCTGCCCGCAGAGCTACCCCGCATCCCGCGGCGGGCCCGTCCCCGCGCCCGCGTCGCGGCCGGATCGGTGGCCTTGGCCAACGGCTACGCGGCCGTGTACCCCACTGCTTCGCCCGGTGGGTGGCAACTGATCGGCCGCACCGGTGCGGTGCTGTTCGATCCCACCACGCCGCCCTACGCCCAGCTGGCGCCCGGGGATCGCGTGCAATTCACGGTGGCGGCACCCAACGCGGGGCTCGAGCCGGTGCCCGCGCCACCCGCGGACGCACAGCCGCCGGCGCCGGTGTCGGCGCGGGCGGTCTTCGTGGTGGATGAGCCTGGGCTGCGGTCCGTGCTGCAGGACGGGGGACGGCGGGGAGTGGCGGCTCTGGGAGTGCCCGGGGCAGGCCCGGCGGATCCCGACTCCCACCAGTTGGCCAACCAGCTGGTGGGCAACCCGCCGGACGCCGGCACGCTGGAGGTGACCGCACGGGGGCCCACCCTCCGGTGCCTCAGCGCCACGTTCGTCGCCGTGATCGGGGCAGCGCCCGAGGTCCGGCTGGACGGGCAACCGGTTGCCGGTGGACGGGTGGTCCCGGTCAGCGCCGGCCAGGAGTTGCGCGTGGGCTCGATACGAAGAGGGTTTCGCTGCTATATCGGTGTAGCCGGCGGCCTGGTGGGGCCCCAGGTCTTCGGCAGCTGCGCCAGTGATCAACTCTGCGGCCTCGGCCCAGGGCCGCTCGCGTCCGGCGCGCGGCTCTTTGCCGGCACCATGCAGCCCCCCCTGGGTGATCACCTGGGCGAGGGGAGCAGCCCCGACGTGGCCGAAGGCGAGCCGATCGTCCTGCGTGTCGTGCCCGGTCCCCACCCTGAGCGGTTCGCCCCCGGCGTGCTGACGGCGCTCGCGTCCACGCGTTTTTCGGTGGGGGCCGAAAGCAACCGGGTGGGGCTCCGCCTCCGCTCCGCTGCGGGCGATCCCCCCTTGGGGGTGGCACCGGTTCCGGCGGCCGAGCTGGACTCCCAGGGAGTGGTCACCGGCGCGGTGCAGGTTCCGCCCGACGGTGACCCGGTCATTTTGCTGAGCGATCACGCCACGCTGGGCGGGTACCGCGTCGTCGCCGTGGTGGTGGCGGCCGACTTGGGGTTGCTCGGCCAATGCGCGCCCGGCCGCACCGTCGAGCTCGTCCCCATCGATCACGATGAAGCCGCCGAAGCCCTGCGCCGCCGGCGCCGCCAGCTGGAAACGGCAGTGGTGGGCCATTACCCGCTGGCCCTCGCCTAGGCCGGCAGGTACACGGGTCAGACCAACAACTTCACCACCGTGACCAACCCGACCAGGACCACCACTATCCGCAGTGCCGTCGCTGGGATGGCGAGGGCGACCCGGGCTCCGACCCACCCGCCGACCAGGCTCCCGGCCGCCAGCAGCCCGATGGCATCCCAGGCCAGGCCCCCGTGAATGAGGAAGACAGCGGCGGCGACCCCATTGACCAGAATCGACAACGCCATGCGGAGGCCGCTGGTGCGGGCGATCGAGTCGGGCAGCGCCAGGCCGAGGATGGCCAGCAGCATGACGCCCATTCCCGCGCCGAAGTACCCGCCGTAGACCGAGGCCAGGAAGGTTCCCCCCGCCAACAGGAGCGGCCTGGTGTCCGCTGGGGCGTGGGAGGCGCCGCCGAGGGCTCGGCGCAGCAGTGGTTGCGCAGCAAAGAGGACGGATGCGCCGAACACGAGCCAAGGGGCCAGGGTCCGGAATGTCGAAGAAGGCGTCGTCAACAGGAGGATCGCCCCCGCCGCCCCGCCCGCGACCGCCACGGGGCTCAGGGCGAACAACCGCTCCTTTTGGTCTGCGATCTCGCGGCGGAAGCCGGCGGCGCCACCGACGTAGCCAGGCCAAATGCCCACGGTATTGGTCACATTGGCCGTCAGCGCCGGGTACCCCAGGGCGAGCAGGATCGGGAACGAAATCAAGCTTCCCCCGCCCGCCACGCCGTTGAACACGCCCGCCCCGAACCCCCCCAGCACGAGCAAGACGATGTGGGAGGTGCTCAACGATGTCGTCGCCAACACCGCGGTTGCCATGGGGGCAGCGTACGGGACGTTGCGGGCGCGCCTTGGTGCGCGTGCGCCCACGAAGACAGTGAAGACAACGGGGCAACGCAGACGACAAGGAACGAGAACTCGAGAACTTCAGTCGGCTGCGCAAGATTCCCCCGGCTTCGCCGTTTCTCTTCCAACGGACGGAGTGGGAAGGGGAAGGGGAATAAACGATGCGATGTGTTTTGACTATGTCGTCGTGGCGGCAGCGTCGCTGACCGGACAGCTCGCCGGGCTCCAGCGGCGGGTGACTCGTCGCCCCGAGTGAACCCGCACGCACCATTGCGTCGCCAGCACCTACGTCGCCGGCAGTCGGCAGGAGTGCCACCGGGCTCGGCTCTCGTGACCCCCTCCGATTCCCCTCTGGTTTCGGGGGCCAGCCCGGTGGCAGTTCAGCCGGCGCGCGGCTTCGCCTACTGTTCTGGGGGCAGGGGCCCCACTGGAGCGTGCTGAGGAGTTGCCGTGGTCAGATTGACGTGTCTCCTCCGGCGTAAGGAGGGCCTTTCACCGATCGAGTTCCACGAGCACTGGCGGGCGGTGCACGGTCCGCTCATTGCGGCGAGCCAGTGCGGGCAACACGTGGTGCGCTATGAGCAGCACCCGCGTCCCTTATCGGACTACAGCGGCGACGATGATCCGGGATACGACGGAGTCACCGTGCAGTGGTTCGACAGCATGGACGGTTATCGGGCCCACATGTCCGAACCCGACTTCGGGGTCATGTGGAAGGACATCGAGTCCTTCCTCGACACGGATCGCTTGCACTTCGTGGTCACCGAACACCCGCACCTCGTTATGGGTGACCCGGATCCATTTCCCATGGCCTGACCCAGGCCGGGCTGTCGTCGCCACTGGCGAGGGGTTCGGCTTCGCCGACCACGAGCGCCCGCACCGGCGGCGCGGCGTCGACGAACACTCCGACCGGCGCCATACCGGGGGGTGCCAGAGGGTCCGGGAGCGCCCGCAGGGTCCGCCGTGTCGGCGGGACGAGCGCAAGCGCCTGATCACGGCCGCGCTCCATCGTCATCTCGAGATCCCGCCATTCGCGCCCGCCGACCCGCGACACCTCAGCAGGCAACCGGCGGAGAAGACGCCGCATCTCGCGCCGATGCCGTTCGGCCACGCCGCCCATCACGAAGATGGTGGACGCGGGCAGGCGCGCGGCCCCCATGGCGAGCTCCGCCAGTCGGTTCGCCGCCACCTCGGCGTCCTGCATGAGACCGAGGTCGTCCTGGAGGCCGGTCAGCTGGCGCGTGTAGCGGCTGGTGCGACCGCCATAGAGCTCGGAACTGAACTCGAGGGAGTAGCGGAGCCGTTTGCAACGGATGCGCAGGCGGTGGAAATCGGGAGCCTCGCCCGAACGCTTGGCGCGCCGCGCCGACTTCACGACCGCGATGTGCCGGGTTTCGATGAGGTCGGGCATGGCGGCCAGCGCCGGGAGGCGTGTGGCCGTCGAGCGGCGGAGTGGGCCCTGCTGCACCATCGAAGCCATGTCCCTGACGAGCCGCTCCCAGCGGACCGAGTCGAGGGCGGCCAGCAACGCCATCCGGGCGGCGTCGCGCTCTCGGGTCAGCAGGGCCGTGAGCTCGGACCAAGGGTCGAGCTGTCCGGGTTCGGTCATTTCCTCCTGGGCCGCCAGCTGCACGTCGAGGTCGCGGACCGAACCGAGCACGCCCGCCAGCCAACCGAACTCGACCCGGAAGATGCGCGCCCGTACGGGCAGGACGTCGGCGAAGAGGTCGAGGGCCGCCCGCAGCCGCCGGGTGGCCACTCGCATGTCGTGGAGTTCCTCGATGTCTTCCCCGAGTCGCGTGCCCGGCTCTTTGGCTTGGAGGACCGCCATTTGCCGGCGCAGGACGGCATAGGCCAACTCGCCAAGCGTCGACTCGGGCCCGATGTTCGTCGGACCGAGATCGGGCGGCCCGGGAATCACGACGCCCAGTCCCAATAGGCCCGCTTCGAATTTGGAAAGGGTGGCCGGCTGCAAGCCGCAGGCCGTACGGAGTTGGTGCACCAGCGGTGTCAGCGCCTCGGCCCATTCGGGCAGCACCTCGACCTCGACCCGGCGCAGTTGCATCGGGCGTTGGCCGTTGCCGACGAGGATCACCGTGTCGTCGAGCGCAACTTCGGCCGCGTCCACACCTCCGACGCGCAGGGCGAAGGGGCGGCGTCGCGTGCGGACATGGAGCACCGGTCGCAACGGCTGGCGGCCGGCCACCGCATGGATCCGGCGACCCACCGGACCACCAGGACCCAGCGCGGGGAGTCCCTCATCGGGTAGATCCTCTGTGACCTCCAACCGCTGGCGCAGGCCGCTCTGCTCCGCCGCTTGTGTGTCCTTGAGAGTGATCTCGTCTTGGCGTCCGCGTCGACGCGTGCGCACCACGAAACCGGCTCGCGCCATCCGCCAATCATCGGTGTCGAGGTACGAATCGATCATGCGACGCGGCGGCTTGGCCAGCGCAGTGAACGTCATCGGCTCGGCGCTGTCGATGGACAAGGTGGGGAGAGTGGCCAGCCAGCGCTCGACCGGTCGGAGATCGAGTGCATCGAACTGCCACTCGATCTCTACCGGATCTTTTTCACGCGCCACACCGCCAGGCTACCGCCGGCGCGCCGCTGCAGAGGGGAGTTCCGACAAAGAGTTGTGGCGAATGCCCGCAATTGCGCGAACGGCGGAGATAGGGTGCATACAGTGGGACGACGAGCTGCGACAATGGAAATTCCCACTCCCGTTGAAGTCATCCAGGCCGCCGGTGGTCTGGTCATCCGGCGCCAGGCTGGGCAGCTTCAGATCGCGCTCGTACATCGCCCGGTGCATCAAGACTGGTCCTATCCCAAGGGGAAACTCGAAGAGGGCGAAAGCTACGAGGAGGCGGCGCAGCGCGAGGTGCGCGAAGAAACCGGTTTCGAGTGCCGGCTCCTCCGGTTCATCGGGCATACCGAGTACATCGACCGCAAGGGTCGTCCCAAGGTGGTGGCCTACTGGGTGATGGCGGCCGAAGGCGGCTCCTTCGTCGCCAACGAGGAAGTGGACGAGCTGCTCTGGCTTGATATCCCATCCGCCGGGCAACTCCTCTCCTACGAGCGCGATCGCGGGTTGCTGGCGGTCATGGCTGCCGGTGACCAGGTCGAGCCGCTGGTCTGACCGGACAGATTTCTTTCGCAGCGGAGTTTGAAACCCTACGGAATGGAAATAGTTGCCTTTGCGATCGTCCGCCTGATCGCGAACCGCCGGAGTGTGTGCCTCAGCCGATAGCTCCAGGTTCCCACCGCCAAGGGGCCTGTGATTCAGGGTTTTGACTCGAATCGGCTGAGGCACTCCCGGCATCGGTTCCGCTCCGTCTGGCACCCACATGCGCCTTAGCGCGCATCATGCCTCGTACTTGCGCCCCCCCGCCTCCCGTGAACGGGGCGTTCGGGAAGACTGAATTCCCAGGTCAGGCGAGACACACCAGTAGCGCAAAAGGAGCTGCCTCTACCGAACTCAGCGGTGCCATCATCCGCAGCTCTTGGTAGCGAAACCGTCATTTTTGATAGTAATTCCGTCACTTCGCGCTGTAGGGACTGTGCACACGTGTCGGGCGAGCAGCGAGTGGCGCACGTAGCACTGCAAAATCCGCGCCAGCGCCCACGCAGTTGGGATTGGCGGGCACCGGGTCGATCTCGGGCCGCGGCGCCGCGCGCTGGGGGGGCGCGGATAAAAGTGACGAAGCTGGGATTAACCTGAGTATTGGGAGTGGGCCACGAAACTCAGGGGAGAGCCACGATCTGCAGGCTGGATCAAATCGAATGCTGCGTGCGACGAAGGCCAAGATCTCAAAGTCCCTGAGCGGCGTAGCCGTCACAAGGTTCCTGGTGTGCCTCGGCGCGGCCATGGTGGCGGTTGCAGCTCTGTCACCTCCGGCGATGGGCGTCTCGCCACCCGTCGGGCCCCTTCCCGAGGCCGGCGCTGTGGCCCCCGCGACAGCAGCGCCCCTTGGTGGGTCCGGACTCGTGGCGGGTCCGATCCGCGCTTCCGACGGATTCTTCCTGCGTGACCAGTACGGCCGGGCCGTGATCCTCCACGGGGTCAACGCCGTCTACAAGCGCGCCCCGTACGTCCTCTACAACGACCCGGGCCAGCCCAACGATTTCACGTCCGCCGATGCGTCGCAGATGGCAAGCCTCGGCTTCAACGTGGTCCGGCTCGGGATCCTCTGGGAGGGGCTCGAGCCAGGCACGGACCCGGCCGACGACCCGGCCGTGTGTACCCCGGGAAAGCCCGGCGATCCAGGGCAGCTCGACATGCAGGTCCTGATGTCGTACCTGGCCAAGGTCAAACAAACCGTTGACCTCCTGGGGAGCTACCACATCTACACGCTCTTGGACATGCACCAGGACCTTTACAGCAGCGTGTTCGGCGGGGAGGGAGCCCCGCCCTGGGCTGTCTGCACCGACGGGTTGCCGACCGCCATGCGGCCCGGTCGGTGGTCCCACACGTATGCCAGCCCGGCCCTCGATGCTGCTTTCGAGCACTTCTGGAACAACGACGTCATCGGCGATCTCCAGGGGGAGTACGACCGGACATGGGGCATTGTGGCGTCGTTCTTCCGCAATGACCCGTGGATCCTCGGTTACGACCTGATGAACGAGCCCTTCTCCCGGTCGTTCCTCATGGCCGGTCACCAGGAGCTGGACACCCAGATCGAGTGCTTCTACACCGGAAGGTCGTACCCGGGTGTCGAGGAGATCACGGGCATGGCGGTCACCTGCCCGCCGGACGATCCGGCCGAGGGGTTGATTCCGACCATTGAGGCGAACGACCCGACGCACCTCATCTTCTTCGAACCGGACATCTTCACCCGGGAAGGCGGCACAAACTTCATAGGGACCATGAACTTCCCGAGGCTGGTCTTCAACTTCCACTCCTACTGCCCCTTCCGCAACCCCGTGACCGGCGATCCCGTCGACGCCGAAGCCTGTGCGGACCACGTTCTCTCGACCGTGGCCAAGCGCCTCACGGATCGCGGCGACTTGGGCTCCCCTTCCCAACCTGAGGGCCCTGGCGCGTTCATGAGTGAGTTCGGCGCCACCGGCAATGCGCAGTTCCTGCAAGATGTGACCACCGGCACGCTGGGCGACTTCCTCAGCTGGACGTACTGGCAGTGGAAGTTCTACGACGACCCCACCGGGAGCTCCGACGAGGCATTGGTTGACCCCGGCGGACAACTCAAGAGCACAGCCCGGGCGCTCGAACAGACGTATGCACAGGCCATAGCCGGAACACCGATCTCGAGCAGCTTCGATGCGGCCACCGCGGCCTACACGCTCACCTTCGCCCCCGACTCCCGTATCACGGCCCCAACGGTGATCTTCGTGCCCAGCGATGCGTACCCGTCTGGATATTGCGCCCGCTCGGTAGGCGCCGCTGTCATCTCCGCTCCGGACGCCTCCCACCTCGAGCTGGTGAACCTCGGGAACGCACCGACTGCAAAGGTCTCGGTGACCGTGACGCGCTGCAGCGCGCCGGCGGTGGCCAGTCCGCCCAACCCCGCCTGAAGCTTCACATAGGCTGGCTGGGACGGAGCCAGTCTTCGATATGGACGAGCTATGGACGATGGTCCGGATTCAGAGACAAAACTCCTGTTTGGAGAGGTGCGAGAGCGGCCGAATCGGACTGACTGCTAACCAGCAGCAAGCAGTCCACTCCATGCAAGCCGATCCACTGACACCGTTGTGACCTGGAGTGCCAGTCCGTCCGTCCGTCCACGTCCAATCGGTTCCGTTCGAGTTTATGGACAGGATTATGGACAAGAAAAACCGGCAGCGACTGGTGTCAAAGACCTTCCGCGATGTCCCGACGCGCTTCGCTTAGGCACGTCATATCGACTCATCGCAAAAGAGTTTGTGGTTCTGGCGACGGAACGGGACGATCAATTCGATGTCGTTTGATCTGTTTTGCGACCGCCCCCGTACGGCTTTCGGGATACTGCGAGGACTGACGCTACGTCGTCTTTCCGGCGGCTGGTGACGAGGTCTCTATCGGTGCGAGTTGGCTGCGGCCATTCGCATGATGGGGCACGGGAAGGTGGGAACTTGCATCGGCATTTGTTGTCACAGGAACGGACACGGCTGAGGCGTCAGCACCGGGTCTCCTACTCGTGCAGAAGCGCGCGCTCGAGCGCCTTGAGGACGGTGCTCCGGTATCGGGCGACGCTTCGCTTTCGGTCTCTCCGAAGCACCTGGTGCGCCTGTGGGGAGACGAGGAGGAGAAGGATGTCGGTGGCTTCCTCGACGCTGAGATCCGGGTGGAGAGCTCCATGGACCTCGAGCGCCTGAGCGATCAAGGCCATGTCCCGGGCGAAAGCTCGTTCCCCTTGCATCACAGCCTCGCGTAGTGCTTCGTCGGCCCCTGCCGACTCGTGGGCGGCCATGACCAGCGCACCAGACCGCTCGTTGAAATTCGTGACCATGGAGACGAGGAGTCCCAGAGCCTTCTTGCCGTCGCGTTCAGACAAGGCAGATTGGAACTCGGAACGCTCGGCGATTGGGATCGGCTGATCGTCGCCAGCGGTGGCGACCCCGATCACATCCATGAAGAGATCGAGCTTCGAGGGGAACGCCAGATAGGCCGTTCGATCCGAGACCTCCGCATTGTCGGCGATCTGATGCATCGTGGTGAGCGCGTAGCCCTGCTGGACGAAGAGCCGAGCTGCGGCGTCCCGGATCTGGGTGCGCGTGCGCCGGGCTGCTTGTTCCCGGAGGGGCGACCGGTACGGCCGCTTGACAGGTCCACCCATTGGATTCATACTACCAGCTATCACTACAGTGATACTGCACCGGAATATCCCGGCGCTGGCCAGGAACAAGAGAGAGGTTGATCATGCATGCCACCGTTGTCCATGTGAACATCTACGATCAGGCCGAGGCGAAGCGTGCGCTCGACCAAGAGTTCATCCCAATGCTCAGGGGAGCTCCCGGATTCGTGGGCGCGTACTTTGTCGCCGTCGATGACACCCACGGCGTCTCTATCCAGGTTTTCGAGACTGAGGAGCAGGCGAAGGCTGCCGCGCCGCCTGAGACCGGACCGGGAATGGGCGGGGTGAAGCTCGACACCGTCCAGTTCGGCGACGTCATCGGCGCTGCATAGATCAGCGGCTCGGACTGGCGCCGGCAGCCCGAAGTCGAGATGTCCCTGATCGCCGGCTATGTACCCGGAGTGTCGGGCTGCCGTATCGATGGTGACCGGCCATCAGCAACCCGACCCTCGGGTAGGGCGCCCCGGCCTGGAATCGAACCCGATGAGCCCACGTAGTCAAGGCGGGTCAAACGAAGCATCGAGTGGTATGAGCGCCTCTTCGATTCGCCGCCTGCTGCGGTCATCGACGAGGACAATTATCGAGCGGCGATGTGGTTTGAGCCGATGTTCGCAATCCACGAAAATCAGCATCAGCTTGAGGGCGACGTGTTCGATGAATTTCGAATCGGACTCGACCACATCGCCTTTGGTTGCGCTAGTCGAGAAGAGCTCGAATCCTGGCCAGCACGACTCGATGCCTTGNNCCGGACAACATTCAGCTCGAGTTCTTTCTGCCGATGGGTTCATAGGTTGCCGAGGAGCCCAGTTCGGGATCGGGCGTGGCGGACCGACGTATGCGAGGCTTCGGACGTGGCAGATTCATGGAATATCCGCCACTTCTCCATTGCCAATCCCGTGGGAAGAGACCGAGCCGACGTACCGGCTCTCCTTGGACGAATGCCAAACGCATTGGAAGAACTCGGCCCGATCGAGGTCCAGGATCTCACCTTCGGTACAGAAGTGACAGGGGGTGGATACGTCCATGAACTCACCTTGTACTTCCACCCTAAAGACGCGGTGGACTCTTAGACGCCGCCTGCCCCCGTCGCTGGTGTGGGGGGCGATAGACCGCCTATGGATATGCGATGAATTTCCATCCTAGGATTCGTCGTACCACCATGAAAACAACGAACCTTGCCGACCTCTACGCGCTGCCAATCATCGATTGGAGCGTGATCGAGCACCGTCTCGCACTCGGGGTAAGCCAAGCCCCTGGCACTGGCGGCCCTGACCGACACACCAGCTGGTTGGCGACGATCAACCGGGATGGAAGCCCGCATGTGACAGGTGTCGGTGCACTCTGGTTCGACGACGCATTCTGGTTCGAGACTGGAGAACAGACTCGTAAAGGGAGGAATCTGGCGCGGGATTCGCGGTGCACTTTGAGCATTGCCACTCATGAGTTCGACCTCGTCGTGGAGGGCCTGGCCGAGAAAGTCATTGATCCAACCATGGTTGCCACCATGGCGGAGCAGTGGCGCACGCATGGATGGCCGGCCCGAGTGGATGATTCCGGTGTGGCTCTCACTGCCGATTACAGCGCTCCGTCGGCCGGACCTCCCCCGTGGACTATTTTCCGCTTGGCGGCGCGTCAGGCCACTTCCGTGCTCACCGTTGAGCCGGGAGGAGCCACGCACTGGAAGTTTGATCCAACTTGATCTCCACTTCACCGAGGAGCCCCAGGGCGATTCGGTCCTGCATGGGGCCGCCGGAGCTTTCCCGCTTCGATGGACACAGGTGCCCCCGTATGTTCATCGAACACGGCGTCCCAGACTGACCCTGTACGCCGGACCCGTGCGGGTTGAACTGGACCACAGTTATTTGCGCGTTGCCCTCGGACCGTAAACACCGACCTGGATTCACCCTGGAATACGACCAAGAGCAGCGTCGGCAACGGAACCCATGACTGCCGGAGTTGGCAGAGACGGCCAATTAGTGGGTAAATCGGATCCGTCCGCGATTACGTTGGAGTTGAACCATCGAACCTCCAGCAGGTATGGACCCTTCGTCGTGAAGACGATTGCACTCGAAAAGTACTGCGGGCCCCCGCTGCCCAACTCCGTTGCAGCGGTCAAGTTTGGAACAGAGCCCGGGAGAGCAACGGGCTTTCCATCGCCGCCGCATTTGTCCACGAGCACTTCTGTCTGACGGAGAAGGCTAACAGCGGCCGCAGTCGAGTTGGCTTTGGCGAGCGCCTCGATGATGCCCTCATGAGTCTCGTCTATGGCCCCTGGTCCGGGATTCGAGTCGATGGAAAAGGCGATATAGGCCACAGGGACGGTGTCAGGCAGTGACCCATTGAACTCAACGGACCCATCGGGTGATGACGTGGTCGCTCCGGTGGTGACGTACCCAGGTGGCACGTCCGAAGTTTCTAGCAAGAAGGGAGTCAGAGATTGTGAGCCTGGTGGGACTGGTGGTGCACCGAAACTGCTCGGGCAAGGATCAACAGCTCCAGGCGAAGACGAGGAGTTAGTCGTCGACGTCGTCGTAGGCAAAGACGTGGTTGTTCTCAGCGAAGTAGGCGTGGCTTCCGGCGTGCCACTGTGGGCCGTCGAGTTGGTAGGACTCTCCGCACAGTCAGCAATGGCGACCGGCAAGGCAGCCATGAAGACCGCGATCACCAAAAGAGGGCGCTGCACCGATGTAGTTCTAGCTCCCGCGTACTCACAGGGCGGAAGCGCTTTGGCCCGCCGAATCGGCCAACGCTTGTATGCTTTGGTCAGTCCGTAGGAGTCCCGCACGTTGAAGTCCAGGTCTGGACGATCGGACATCGTGAGTCTCATGCGGGCTGAATCGACGCCATGTCTCACATCGATTTGTGCGACGTCCGTCCAAGGAATGGTGACCACAGAAATCAACTCACTCCTATCAGGCTTGAAAGTGATGCCGTTGAGATCCAGGGTGATGTCACCGAGGGGTTTTGGGTCTCCCTGTCGACCAATCGATCGGGCCGTTGCTCGGCCAACGAAGAACTCTCCGTAAAGAGACCCTCGAGAAATAAGCCTTCGGTTGACGCCCCACTTAAGAAATCCTTGCAGAGCCACCACTACCACTGCTCCGACGATGATGCCGGTGATCTCGATGGCATGTGCAATGCCATCGCGTGGGGTCCCAAATACCGCGTCGATCCATAACGCTACGACTCCGGTTGCGAGAAACAGGTCCAATCCGGTTCGCCACCACCGCATGTTCGTCCTGTGTATTCGCGTGACTGGGAATCGGAGGCCAGGGGGCAACGCGCGTTCCACGTTCCCATAATGGCGGAAAATTATCTAGCTGACCAGGGTCTGATGTCCACAACCGTTGAGTTGGTGACGTGGCCCCCGTGCGTCGCTGAGATGAGACATTTGCTCTGTGAATACTGATCATCACGCAGTCAGATCCACGGCGTGATGACTGATGCCGAGAGGGCGACACGTTTCGAGGGCGCTGAGCTAATTCCCGCCAGCCCAGCAGGCGCGTCCTCCCGGCATCCGACACCTGAGGTCACTTCAGCATCAAGCCCATCCTTCGGAAAGCCGTCCTCCACCCAGAGCAACGGAGCGGTGGTCGAATACATCCAAGACCTCCCGGACAATGTCCACAAAGGGAGCCACACAGTTGCATCTCCGATCCTGACCCCGTTTGTCAACCGCTGACTCGACGAGGGGGTTGGACCTTCGATCACCTCGAGAGTGACAAGGCACATCCAGGACGGCCGTTTCCGGCCGACCTTGTCCATTGTGTCCCTCCGCGTTTTCCGAGCTGTCAAGGTACGGCGCCCGACATGTCGGTCGCCTCGGCTGACGCCGACCCTGACAGCTCTGGCCAGATCGTTGTGGAGCGACGCAAAAACCCCGGCTGACCAGGACTGTGGACATTGGTGTGGACATCGACAGACGCCACGAACGTCTCCGGCGCTACCGGAAGGCGATCAGCTTCCCGCGACTTCCGAGACCAACGCTCGCAACTCCTCGGCGGGAAAGGCGTGACTTCCGTAGAGAGGACCACACGGCACGTCCGCAAGTTGTAGCGACAACTCGAGCGGGTCATATGTCCTGTCATCGGCGGCGTAGTGCTTACCCAAGTAGACGAAGTCGTTCATCGACCCGAGGACGCTGCGGTTCTGGGTCTTGGCCAGGAGGTGATCCGACATCTCCGACACCTCGGCCTCTACGAAGGACCGATCGATGCCCAGGCGGATGAGCACGCCCACCAAGTAGGTCGGAAAGCGATTCACGACGGTGGCCGCGGGCGCCAGTGGGACGACGACCGGTAGCAAGGTCTTCTCGTTTACGAAGAGTGCGGCCTGGGGCCGCCAGAACACGGCCGTGGCATACCAGTTGCCCAGGGCCGTCGTCGGTGGGAGCTCATCCGACCCGGGTCGACCGACCCGGTCAAGGAGCTTCTTCGTGCCGTGGACGACGAACATGAGGCAATAGATCCTCAGCTGGCCCGACGGATGACGGCATGGCCGTCCTTCACGAGCTTGGCGATGCTGCGGTTGTCGGAGAGGTTCTCGCCCACTCCAACAACGAGCTCGCTTCCTACCGCCGCTGCGAGCTTCTCGAGGGTCTCGAGGGTGGGGCGGGTTCCGCCGCCCTCCATGCGGGCGATGGCGGACTGGGTGGTCCCCATCTTCTCGGCAAGCGCTGCCTGGGTGAGCCCCGCTTCAGTTCGAAGTCGGTAGACGAGGGACCGAAAGGCGCTGATCCGGGCTTCGTCCTCGTACGCGGCACGGCCATTCTCGGTCAGTGGCCTCTCGGCCTTGACCTCGTCCCAGCTCGCTCGCTTGGCCATGTCCGTTCACTCCTCGTCATCGACGCTGTGCTGATCGGCCACACAGCGCTGCATTGCCAACTTGGCCCGTTGGATTTCTCGCCTCTCCTGGCGTTGGGTCTTCACGAACACGGTCAGCAGGATGATCCGCCGGCCGGGAGCGATCCAGTATGAGACCCGTGTCGCTTGCCCGGACAGGTAGAAGCGGAGCTCCCGGAGCTTGCCGTCGAGCTGCCTGGTGTGGGGCTCGTCCAACGCGACGCCGAGTTCGGCCAGCCGGTCGATGTGGAACCGGACTCGCTGGGCCTCGCCGTCGTCCAGGGACAGGAACCAATCACGAACCTCAGGCTCGAGTTCAACCTGGCCCCACATAGCATCCACGCTATATTAGTCGGTACTGGGAACCGGCGGTTCCTCAGGGTCCCGCTCGACCTTCGACAGGCTCCGGCCGGCCACCTCGGCCGCCCTGCGATCGGTGGCGTCCACGACGTGCGCGTACGTCTGCAGGGTCAGCGTCGGACGAGAGTGTCCGAGTCTGCCGGCCACAGTGCGGACGTCGACCCTGGTTCAACGCGGCCGAGCAGACGGCGTGGTACCGCCGGACGCTGGTCGCCGAGAGCCCACGCCGGCTGAGGCGGTCGTAGTAGGCGTCGAGGTCGCGCCCCCTCAGCTTCTGCACGTCCTTGGACCCGAGCTCCTTGGCAATGGCCGTGGCCATGCGGCGGTTCTCGACGATCGTCTTGGAGGCCCGCCCCCTCGCCTCGATGTGCTCCAGCCAGCGCTCCAGCAGACCCCCGAAGGTCTCCTTGGTCATCGGGATCCGGCCCTGCTCGGCGTCGGTCACCAGCCGAGCCGCTGCCCGTTGCGCCTCCCGGCGGCCACCGTGCACCGTGGACGTCGTGTATCGGTACCGACCAGTGGCCGGGTCACGCCCGAGGCACACCCGCACCTGCCAGACGCCAGGTGAACGTTCACGTAGGCTGCCCTTCACGGATTCAGCGGAGCGAGTATGGACACGTTATGGACAACGACCATGGTCAAAACGCAAAAGTCCTGTTGGAGAGGTGCGAGAGCGGCCGAATCGGACTCACTGCTAATGAGTTGACCTGGGTAACCGGGTCCGAGGGTTCAAATCCCTCCCTCTCCGCTCGGGGGAAGGGCACCGGGTGCACGGTGCCCTGCCGTACGGGCCCGCCATGGCGGGCCCGTCGCGTGCCGTCACCGTGGCGGTCCGGCCTGGTGCGAGGAGATTGAGTGGGCGAGAGTCGGTACTGGCTGCAGACTCTGGGTTGCCCCAAGAACCAGGTCGACTCGGACAAGCTGGAAGGGCGTCTGCTCGCCCGGGGTTACCGGCGCGCTCCCGACCCGTCCGCAGCGGATCTGGTTGTGGTCAACACCTGCGCCTTCATTGAGTCGGCCCGCCAGGAGTCCATCGACACCATGCTGGAGCTGGCCGACCTGCGCCACCCGGGAGCCCGTCTGGTCGCCACCGGCTGCATGGCGGAGCGGTACGGCAGCGAGATCACCGACGCGTTGCCCGAAGTGGACCTCGTGGCCGGCTTCGGGATCGACTTCGCCGAGGCCGTGGCGGCCGGTCCGGTGGGCGTCCCCGTGGCGCTGGCGCACAAGCCGGGCACCGGCGGCCCGCGCCCCGCGCCGGGATTCGATCTCTTGGAGCTGGCCCGCCCGGCGTCGGAGGTTCCCTGGGCGTACATCAAGGTGGCCGAGGGATGCGACCGCATCTGCGGCTTCTGCGCCATCCCCTCGTTTCGGGGCAAGCAGCGCTCGCGCCAGGTTGCAGACGTGATGAGCGAAGTCGACGTGCTTCTGGCCGGAGGGACAACGCCGGGCGGGGGCATGGCGCCGCCGCTGCGCGAGATCGTGCTGGTGGCCCAGGACCTGGCGTCGTACGGCCGGGACCGGAGCCGACCCGGGGAGCGGCGCAGGGCCGGTCCCTCGCCCATCGCGGCGCTCACCCGCGCCGTGTCCGCCCGGGTGGCGCGTACCCGGCTGCTCTATCTCTACCCGTCCGGGCTGACCGATGAGCTGATAGAGGCGGTGCTGGGCACCGGAGTGCCGTACTTCGACCTGTCCCTCCAGCATGTGTCCCGCCCCCTCCTGGCCCGCATGCGGCGTTGGGGTGACGGTGAGCGCTTCCTGGCCCGCATAGCGCGCATCCGGGCCGCCGACGCCCAGGCCACCTTCCGCTCCTCGTTCATCCTCGGGTATCCCGGGGAGACCGAACGCGACCACGACCTGCTCCTGGCGTTCCTGGCCGAGGCCCAGCTGGACTGGGCCGGCTTCTTCCCCTTCTCCCGCGAGGCGGGCACCCATGCCGCTGACCTGCCCGATCAGATTCCGCCGGCACTGGCCCTCGAACGGCTGCGCGAGTGCGCCGAGCTGCAGGACGGGATCACCGCGGCGCGGCGGGACGCCCTGGTGGGCGCGCGCCGTCAGGTCCTGGTCGACGCGCCAGGGCGTGGGCGCACGGTCCACGAGGCACCGGAGATCGACGGCATCGTGCACCTGCCCGTCGACACCGCGGCCGGCGATCTGCTCGATGTGGTGGTGACCGCGGCGGCCGGTCCCGACCTCTATGCCGAGAGAGCGCACCAATGAGCGCGCACCAATGAGAACGCACCCGTGAGCGACACCGACGCCCGCCGCCAGACCACCTTCGGCCCGAGCGCGCTGGCGACGCCCGCCAATGCCGTGACCATGGCCCGCCTCCTGGCGGCCCCGGTTTTCGTGCTGATGATCATCGTCTGGGGGGCCACCTGGTTCAACCTCGTCGTCGGTTTCATCGTCGCCGCCAGCGACGGCCTCGACGGCTATATCGCCCGCCGCCAGGGCACGACCCGCTCGGGCGCGTTCCTCGATCCCCTTGCCGACAAGGCCGTGGTCCTGGGCGCCCTCATCACCTTGGCCACGAAGGGAGACCTTCCCTGGTGGCCGGTCGTCCTCATCTCCATCCGCGAGGTCGGCATGCAGCTCTACCGCTCGTGGGCGGGCCGCCGCGGCGTCTCCATCCCGGCTCGCAATTCAGCGAAGCTCAAGACGTTCGTACAGGACCTGGCCGTCGGCGCCTGCCTGGCGCCGCCGCTGGCGCATCATCTCAGGGTTGCACTCGTGGTGGTCTGGGCCGCCGCCGCGCTCACCATCGTCACCGGCGGGCAGTACCTGGCCGACGGTCGGCGGGCGTTCAAGGAGGCAGGCGCATGAGAATCGAGATCGTGGCCGTCGGCACGGAGCTGCTGCTGGGCCAGATCGCCGACACCAACTCGGCCTGGTTGGGCGACCGGCTGGCCGCAGCCGGGGTGACCTCGCACTTCCATCAGGCCGTGGGGGACAACCACGAGCGCATCACGCTGGCCTTCCGCACCGCACTGGCCCGCAGCGACGGGATCATCGTCTGCGGCGGCCTCGGGCCGACGCAGGACGACATCACCCGTGAGGCCATCGCCGACGTCATGGGGGTGGAGCTCGTACGCAACCAGGAGATCGTGGACCTCATCGCCGGCTTCTTCCAGACCCGGGGCCGCACCATGTCTGCCAACAACGCCCGGCAGGCCGACGTGCCCGTGGGGGCCGCCATCATCCCCCAGGTGATGGGCACGGCCCCCGGCCTCATCTGCCCGCTCGGCAACAAGGTGATCTACGCCGTTCCCGGCGTGCCTTACGAGATGGCCGAGATGTTCGAGCGGGGCATCCTGCCCGACCTGCGTGCCCGCATGGCTGCGGCCGGAGAGCAGAGCGTCATCGTGAGCCGGACCGTGCGGACATGGGGCGCCAGCGAGTCCGGATTGGCCGAGGCGCTCCAGGGCCGCATCGACGCGCTCGATGCGAACGACGCGGTCGAACCGGACGGCGCGCCGGCGGGATCGGTCACGCTGGCCTTCCTGGCGTCGGGGATCGAGGGGATAAAGGTACGGATCACCGCGCGCGCCGCCACGCTCGACGCGGCTGCCGCCGTACTCGATGTGGAGGAGAAAGAGGTGCGAAAGGCCATCGAGGCCGAGTTGGGGGACATCGTGTTCGGCGTGGACGACGAGTCCATGGAGGTCGCCGTGGCTTCCCAATTGATCGCACGCGGTCTCACCCTGGGCGTGGCGGAGTCGCTCACCGGGGGGCTGATCGCTTCTCGGTTGGTCAACGTCCCCGGGGCGTCCGCCTGGTTCCGCGGTGGCGTGGTGGCGTATCACGAGCAGGTGAAGTTCGACGTTCTGGGCGTTCCCGTCGGCCCCGTGGTCACCGAGGCGGCGGCGGCGGCCATGGCCGAAGGGGTGCGCCGGGCGACCGGCGCCGATGTCGGCCTGGGCATCACCGGGGTGGCCGGTCCCGATGACCAGGAGGGGGTGGCCCCGGGCACGATCTTCGTCGGACTCAGCCTGGCCTCCGAGTCCACCTCGACCCGCGCGCTGCGCCTGCCCGGCGATCGGGAGCGGGTGCGCCAGTACGGGGCCATCTCGGCCCTCGACCTCCTGCGCCGTGCGCTCATCGACCTCGAGGCTCCCTCGGCGGGGCGGGAGGCCTGAGAGGGCTGCGCTCACAGGGGACCCACAGGGGGTCCACACTGGGAGGGTAGCTCGGGGTGGAAACCTGTGTGTCAGGGAGGTGTGCCCGGTGAAAACTGACATTGGCCCAAGAGTCCTGGTGGTGGACGACGAGCCCTCGATCGTCGATGCGGTGGCCACGTCGCTGCGCTACGAGGGGTTCACGGTGGACGAGGCGACGACGGGGCGCCGTGCCCTCGCCCAGGCCCAAGACGATCCGCCCGACCTCGTCATCCTCGATGTGATGCTGCCCGACCTCGACGGCCTCGAAGTGACGCGCCGCCTGCGTGCCGACGGTCTCCGGGTCCCGGTCCTGTTCCTGACGGCGCGCGACAGCCTGCAGGACAAGCTGGCCGGGCTCACCATCGGGGGGGACGACTACGTCACCAAGCCCTTCGCGCTGGCCGAGGTCATCGCCCGTGTCCATGCCATCCTGCGCCGCACCGGCTACGAGCCCGAGGAGGACGGGGTGTTGCGCTTCGCGGACCTCGAGCTCGACGAGAGCGCGCACGAGGTGCGGCGGGGCGGCAACGAGATACAGCTCACGGCGACCGAGTTCAACCTGCTCCGCTACTTCTTGCTCAATCCGCGGCACGTCCTCTCCAAGTCGCAGATACTCGACCACGTCTGGCACTACGACTTCGGTGGTGACGGCAACGTGGTGGAGACCTATGTCAGCTACCTGCGCAAGAAGCTGGAGCGCCATGGGCCGCCGCTCATCCACACCATCAGGCTCGTCGGCTACACCCTTCGTGAGGCTGAGACGGCCAACGGATCGTCCTGAGTGTCCCTGCGCCTCCGACTCCTGGTGGCTGTAGGGGCGATCGCCATGATCGCACTGGTCGTGGCCGACTTCGCTACCTATTCGGCCCTGCGCTCGTCGCTCTACAAGCAGGACGACCAGAGCCTGGCGCAGAGTTCGTTGCGGATCGACCGCTTCCTCAACGAGCCCTGCCAGACGCCGAACTCGAGCGTCTTAGGGCCCGGGAGCCCTGGCAGTGGGGCACCGGGCGCAAGCGGCGGTGGGGGAGGCGGTGGCGGCGGGGTATTCGGGAACATCCCGTTCATCGAAGTGCGGACGATCGGCCACCAGGCTGTCGTCGGCCAGCAGTGCCCGGCCTACGTGGGGAGCCACAGCTACAGCCCGCAGCTCCCCAGCCAACTCGGGGGGCTCACCACTCAAACGGACGGCACGTTGGCCGCCTACTTCACCGCCGGGGCGATCCAAGGCGGCGGTCCCGCTTTCCGGGTCCAGGTCACAGAGCGGACGCTCGTCGACGTGACCACGGCCGCCACCGAGAAGGTGTTGATCGTGGTGGCCGAGCCGATCGGGGACACCAACAACACATTGCACTCGTTGCTGCTGATCGAGCTGGCCGTGACCGCGGGCGCGCTCGTGCTGGCTCTGGCCGGTGGTTGGTGGCTGGTCCGGTTGGGGTTGCGCCCGCTGGAAGACGTGGAGCGCACGGCCGATTCCATCGCGGCGGGCAACCTCGATCAGCGCGTGCCCGGGGCCGACAGTGCAACAGAGGTGGGCCGGTTGGCCCGTGCCCTCAATGTCATGCTGGAGCGGATCGAGTCGGCCTTCTCGGCCCGTCTGGCCTCAGAGGCCCGATTGCAAGAGTCCGATCGCCATCTGCGCCAGTTCGTCGCGGACGCTTCACACGAGCTGCGCACGCCGATCGCCGCCGTGTCGGCCTATGCCGAACTCTTCGAGCGCGGCGCCGATCGCCATGAAGACGACCTTCCCCGCGTGTTCACCGGCATCCGTTCCGAAACGGCCCGGATGGAGCGCCTGGTCAACGACCTCATGATCCTGGCCCGATTCGACGAAGGCGTGCCGCTCGCCGTGGCGCCCACGGAACTGGTCGGCCTCGTGGCCGAAGCGGTCCATACCGCCTCCACCGTGGGACCACAGTGGCCGGTGCAGTTCACCGCCTCCCATCCGGTCGAGGTCATGGGTGATCCCACCCGCCTCCGCCAGGTGATCGACAACCTGCTGGCCAATGTGCGCGCCCACACCCCGGAGGGCACCGCGGCCACCGTGCGCGTGGACCAGCACGGCGCGACGGCCGAGATCGTCGTCAAGGACGAAGGGCCCGGCATGTCCACCGACGATGCGGGGCGGGTCTTCGAGCGCTTCTACCGGGTCGACGCCGCCCGAGGGCGCGCCCACGGGGGAAGTGGCCTGGGTCTCTCCATCGTCGCGGCCATCGTCGCCGCCCACGGGGGCACGGTGTTCGCCACCTCGGCTCCGGGCCAGGGTCTGACGGTCACGGTGCGCATCCCGGTCCTGGCCGAGGCCGAGGCCGAGAGCGACGTCGAGGTCGGGGGTGGGGTCGGGGTCCGGGTGGAGGTGGAGCAGGAGGTTGAGGTGGGGAAGGAGGTTCAACAGGAGGTTCAATCGGGGGCCGAAGTCCATGCGGGCGCCAATGGCGCACACGTGGCGCCTGTCGCGGATGTCGCGGATGCGCAGGATGTGCACGCGGTCGATCTCGAGGCCAAAGAGCTGAGGTGATCGTGCGGACGCACCGAGAGGGGCGCACCGAGGGGGGCGCACCGAGATTCACACCAGATGCACAGCTGGTCCTCACGGTCCTCGGAATCCGGGTCGACACGATGCTCGCATGACAGTCCTGGCCCGCCCTGAGCCGCAGATGGACCCGCGGCGGTTCCCCGTCGATGTCGAGATAGTGGTCCCGGTCTTCAACGAGGCTCCGCACCTGGCGGCGCGCATCACCGAGCTGCGTCGCTTCCTCGATGCGTCCTTCCCGTTTCGTGCCCTGGTCACCGTGGTCGACAACGCCAGCACCGATGACACCTTCTCCGTGGCTGCCGCGCTGGCGGAGAGCACCCCGGGGGTGGCGGCGATCAGCCTCCCTCGCAAGGGTCGGGGGTACGCCCTCCGGTCCGCCTGGTCGACCAGTTGCGCACCCGTGGTGGCGTACATGGACGTCGACCTCTCCACGTCGCTCTCGGCCCTCCTCCCTCTGGTGGCCCCGCTCCTGTCGGGACAGAGCGACGTGGCCATCGGTACTCGTCTGGCCCCGGGGGCCCACGTCGTGCGCGGGCCCAAGCGCGAGCTCATCTCGCGCGCCTACAACTTGCTGCTCAAGCTCCTCCTCCGGGGCCGGTTCAGCGACGCGCAGTGCGGCTTCAAGGCTCTGCGTCGCGAGGCGGCCCTCCGGCTGCTTCCGCTGGTCCAAGACGACGAATGGTTCTTCGACACCGAGCTCCTCGTTGCCGCGGAACGCCTCGGCCTGCGCATCGGCGAGGTTCCGGTCGATTGGGTCGATGACCCCGACTCTCGCGTGCAGATCTTCCGCACCGCGCTCCAGGACCTGCGTGGCGTTTGGCGCATCTCGCATGGTCAGGCGCGTCGGTTGGCGCACCGAGATGCCCCCGGCTCCGCCATCCCGCCCCGCTCGCCCAGCGACCAGGTCGCGGCCGAGCAGCTCTTGCGCTTCGCCGGCGTCGGCGCCATCAGCACCCTCGGGTATCTGTTCCTCTTCATCGCCTGGCGGCCGCTCGCCGGCAACCTCGGTGCGAACACCTTGGCGCTGGCCATCTGCACCCTGTTCAACACGGCAGTGCACAAGGAGCTGGCGCGCAGCATGCACGGCGTGGCCCACCGAGGGCGCTATGCGGCGGTGGCGACCGGCCTCTTCGGCATCAGTCTGGCCGTGACCACCCTGGCCCTCCTGGCGGCCCATGCGTTGTCGCCCTCATCCCTTCCGCTCGCCCTCGTCGCCGTCACGGCGGCCAACGCCGCCGCCGCCGTGCTCCGTTTCGCCATCTTGCGGGCGTGGATCTTCCGCCCGGTCGCCCTCAGCCCGACCCCTGCCTCGGAGGCCCGCTCATGACCGCTGCCCCTCCCCGCGATTCCGAGCGGCCGCCGGCCGGGACCACCGGGTCCGTCGGGCTCCTCGATCCACCGGTCCACCAGCTCGATCAGCTCGGCGAGACGGACCGGTTGCTCGATCATGAGCCGGCCGCCCCCCGACGCCGCGGCCGGCTGGCTCGCTTCTTCAGGGGACGCGATAAGGACCCGGCGTGGGTGCGGCCCGCGCTGCTCACCCTCTTGGCCCTCACCGCGGTCCTCTACCTGTGGGACCTGGGCGCCTCGGGCTGGGCCAACTCGTTCTACTCAGCCGCCGTGCAGGCGGGGAGCAAGAGCTGGAAGGCGTTCTTCTTCGGCTCGTCGGACTCCGCGAACTTCATCACCGTGGACAAGCCGCCCGGATCCCTGTGGCTGATGGAGATCTCGGCGCGCCTCTTCGGTGTCAACTCTTGGAGCATCCTGGTGCCCCAGGCTCTCGAGGGGGTCGCGACCGTCGGTGTGGTGTATCTCACCGTCCGGCGCTGGTTCTCGGCGCAAGCTGCGCTGTTGGCCGGGGCGATCCTGGCCCTGACACCGGTCGCGGCCATGATGTTCCGCTTCAACAACCCCGACGCGCTCTTGGCCCTCCTCCTTACCGGGTCGATGTACGCCCTCGTGCGCGCGCTCGAGAAGGCCCAGACGAAGTGGCTCGTCCTGGCCGGCACCCTCCTCGGCTTCGGTTTCCTCACCAAGATGCTGCAGGCGTTCCTCATCATCCCCGCTCTGGTCATCGTCTACCTCGTCGCCGCACCCACGGGGTGGTGGCGTCGGGTCTGGCAGGTCGTCGTCTTGGGCGTGGCGACGTTGGTGGCCGCCGGCTGGTGGGTGGCCGCGGTGGCCCTGACCCCGGCAGCGGACCGTCCCTATGTCGGCGGCTCCCAGAACAACAGCATCCTCAACCTCATCTTCGGGTACAACGGCTTTGGCCGCATCACCGGGAACGAGACCGGCAGCGTGGTGGGCGGTGGCGCCGCGGGATCCTCGGGGCAGTGGGGCCCCACGGGGCTCACCCGACTGTTCAACACCAGTTTTGGCAACATGATGTCGTGGCTCCTCCCTGGGGCCCTGTTCATCGGGGCGGTCCTCTTGGTGTTCACCATCCGGGCCCGACGGACTGATCGCGAGCGCGCGGCGCTCCTCCTCTGGGGAGGCGCCCTCGTCGGCATCGGGCTGGTCATCAGCCTGAGCAAGGGCATCATCCACCCCTACTACACAGTGGCCCTGGCGCCACCGCTGGCCGGCCTCGTCGGTATCGGGACCATGGGCCTGTGGCAGCGTCGGTCCAGTTGGATCGCCCGGTCCTGTCTCGCCGCGGCGCTCCTGATCACCACCGTGTGGGGCTTCGTCCTCTTGGACCGCACCCCGCAGTGGTTCCCGTTCCTCCGTTTCGTCGTGCTCGCGGCGGGCATTGTGGGTGCCGTCTCCATCCTCGTGCTGCCGTGGTTCCGCCGGGCTCCCCGCGTGGCCGTCGGCCTGGTGGCCGCCCTGGGACTGGGGGCGGCTCTGGCCGCGCCGCTGTTCTCCACCGTGGCGACGGCGGCGACGCCCCATTCGGGTGCGATCCCCACGGTGACCCCCACGCCGGCGGGCGGTATCGGGGGCCCTGGTGCCTTCGGCTTCCCCGGCGGCGGCCGGTCCCGCTTCCCCGGCTTCTCACGCACGGGTCCACTGGGTGGTGGCAGCCAAGGGGCTCGCGCCTTCCGGGCCGGCGGCTTCCCGACGGGCGGCTTCCCGAGCGGTGGCACTCGGGGCGCGGCGCCCTCCGGCGGCACATTCCCCGGCGGTGGAACCCCGACCGGCGGCTTCCCCGGCGGCGGCCTCGGCGGGAGATTCGGCACCGGGACCCACTTCAGCTTCCCCGGCGGCGGCGGCTTCCTCAACTCCAGCAGCTCCAGCCCCGAGCTCTCCAAACTGCTCCAGGCCGACGCCAGCCGTTACACCTGGGTCGCGGCCACCGTGAACTCCAACTCGGCGGCCGGCTACCAACTGGCCAGTGACGATCCGGTGATGGCGATCGGCGGGTTCAACGGCACCGACCCCGCGCCAACCCTCGCCCAATTCGAAAAGTACGTCGACGAGGGCAAGATCCACTACTTCATCGCGGGTGGGGGAGGCGGAATCTTCGGCGCAGGAGGGGGCAGCGACGACGCGTCGAAGATCACTGCCTGGGTCGAGGTCCACTTCACGGCGAAGACGGTGGACGGCACCACGATCTACGACCTCACGTCGCCGGCAACATCGGGCTGAAGGATGCGGGCGGTCGCCTGACGCCGCCGCAGTGACGGCGCGTCAGAGGAGCGACTGGTACAGCGCCAGGGTCTCGTGATCGAAGGCGACGAAGCGCACGAGCTCGACGTCGGAAGCGGCTCCGCGCACGGTGGACACTGCGATGGTTGCCGCCGCAGCCGATGGGTAGCCGTAGATCCCGGTGGAGATGGCCGGGAAGGCAAGCGACGTTGCCCCGAGCTCGTCTGCCAGGGCCAGGCAGCTGGTGTAGCACGAGGCCAGCGTCTCGGCCTCCTGTCGGGATCCGCCGTGCCAGACGGGGCCGACCGTGTGGATGATCCATCGTGCGGGGAGTGCGAAGCCATCGGTTGCCACCGCTGCGCCCGGCGCGCACCCGCCGATGGCCCGGCAGGCCGCCTGAAGCTGGGCGGTGCCGGCAGCGCGATGGATTGCGCCGTCGACCCCACCACCACCGGCCAGCTGCGCGTTGGCCGCATTCACCACTGCATCGACCAGCTCGGTG
This sequence comes from Acidimicrobiaceae bacterium, assembly GCA_003133545.1. GTDB lineage: Bacteria > Actinomycetota > Acidimicrobiia > Acidimicrobiales > RAAP-2 > Bog-473. The sequence goes on from PKYA01000101.1 coordinate 47,767, forward strand.
GTGATGTCACCCCGGGTTGCTTCGAGGCGGGGGATCGACCGGGCCATGCGCGGGTCGGTCAGCCGGCGGGGATGAGCGGCATCAACGAGACGGAGTTGGAAGGGGCCCTGGGATCCGTCTTCTCGCCCCAATCTGCGAAGGTAATCGTCCCCTTGATGGCGCCGCTCCGCGCCGTCGGGTTCGTGACCTGCTCGACGGGACGGGGCGTGCCCACCGCATCCACGTAGAGGACGATGGGAATTTTCGTACCCGACGATGTGGCGGCGGTCCCATCGATTGCCTGCGCTTCGTGGCCGCCGATCATTTTCGTCCCGCCAAAAGTGTAGGGACCGCTCATCTCGAGCTCCGAGGCCACTTCCGAGTCGCGCAGCGGGCTGACGAGCTCAGTGAGCGCGGTGAGGCTGGTAGGGAACGAGAGCCACCGGTTGGAGTACGAAGCGGACTGGCCCGCGGTGAGGCCCAGAAGGTGCAGCAGCGCGGCGGCGTTCCCCCTCACGTAGCCAGTCGACCCGACCAGTACGACGGTCAACGTCTCTGCCATCGCACCCCGCCGCACCTCGATCGCCTGCGAGCCGGATGTCTTGCCCGAGTCCCCGATCACTTCGAGCAGGGACCCCGGCTCGGTCGCCCGGGAGACGAAGTGGACGCTCTGGGCACCGGCTGCCTCGAGCGCGGCTAGGTATTCGGACTTGGCACTGGTCGTGGCACCGGACGAGGCGGCCAAGAGCGTCACACCCACCACGCAGGCGACGACGCCCGCGGCGCTCGCGCCAATGTACCGACTGCAACGCATGGTGGTCCCTCTCCGGTACCCGCCGTGGCGGGTCTGCTCAACGGTCCATTCTCCCACGCCGCCGGGCCGTCGCTCCGTCGCGTCCCCACAAAACACTGCGACACTGCGTTGATCGATCCCAGGGTGAGCGATGCCTGTGGAGCCCGGGGTCGCACCGGCTCGCCCCACTTGGAGAAGACGATGTGCTCGGCGCCGCTGGCCTTCCCGCCGGCCCCCAGTGCGTCCTCCTCGACGAGAAGGTGTCGCCCCGACGCGCGGACATACAGCACGAACTTCACCTTCTTCTTGCCATCTTGTTGCGTGCCGCGCACGGCGTCCACCTTTTGGCCGTGCAGGGTACGCGACCCGCCGAACGCATAGGGGCCATTGAGCGCTGTCTCTTGGGCCACGTCATGCGAGCGCACCCCGGCTACCACCTGGGCGTAGGTCGGATTGTTCGTCGAGAAGGAGATCCACTTCCCCATGTCGCTCGTCGCCTGCGTCGCCGAGAGGCCGGCCAGCTGTTGGAGGGCAAGTGGATTCCCCTTGAGATAGGTGAGATCTCCGATCTCGATCAACGACGCGCTCTCCTCGGTGGCACCTTGGCCCACGAGGATCGTCTGGGTGCCCGAGGCCGGCCCGGCGTCGCCGCTCGCAACGAACGTCACATGCGAGAGCGTGCTCGTCGACACGTAGTGCACTGTCCAGTCCCTCGTGGTGGCGATGGCCTCGTGGTAGAGCGCGGCCGCATTGGGCGCGGCCCCGGCCGGGAGTGTCGCGGCAGCCGACAGCAGCGCACAGGCGGCAGCGAGGCCCAGACAACTCCCCGCCACGATTCTGCGGACACGCCCGGGCATACCCCCATGCACGCCCCCAACTCTTCCAGACCCGGGCGCGCCCGCACGAAGGGACAGCCGCCCTGTCGGAGCTGGTTCCATCCGGGGGGACGGGTGAGGATCCGCCGCCAGCGGGGACACCTGGGCTTGGATGGAGTGGTCGGTTCCTTCGCATCGCCAAAGTGGGCGGGCGACCGTTCTCTCCATGACGAGGGTCCTGGCATTGCGAACACATGTTCGTTAACATCGGGCAGGTAGGCAGGCAGAGCCGGTCGGGGCGATGTCACACCCCGTTCGTAAGGTGACACCGGAATGAAGACGGAGCGGGCACTGGTCCGAGCGCCCACGAGTGCGGGTCGCCACACAGGACAAGGCGCCATAGAGGACAAGAGGAGAAGAGATGGCCGAAGAACGGGACAAGGCGTTGGAAGCAGCGCTGGGCCAGATAGAGAAGCAGTTCGGCAAGGGTTCCGTGATGCGGATGGGCGACAACCTGAGCATGAACATCGAGTCCATTCCCACTGGAGCGCTCTCGCTCGACCTGGCGCTCGGGATCGGCGGACTGCCGCGCGGCCGCATCGTGGAGATCTACGGCCCGGAGTCCTCGGGGAAGTCGACCCTGGCCATGCATGCGGTGGCCGAGGCGCAACGCAACGGTGGGATCTGTGCCTATATCGACGCTGAGCACGCCATGGACCCGGTGTACGCCCGGGCCATCGGGGTGAATGTCGACGACCTCCTCATCTCCCAACCGGACACCGGGGAGCAGGCCCTTGAAATCGCCGACATGTTGATCCGCTCGGGTGCACTCGACGTCCTGGTGATCGACTCGGTGGCAGCGTTGACCCCACGGGCGGAGATCGAGGGGGAGATGGGCGACACCCANNGGCCTGCAGGCCCGCCTCATGTCCCAGGCTCTCCGCAAGTTGACCGGGACGCTCTCGAAGTCCAACACGATCGCCATCTTCATCAACCAGCTGCGGGAGAAGATCGGCGTGATGTACGGATCACCCGAGGTCACTCCGGGCGGCCGGGCGCTGAAGTTCTATGCCTCCATCCGGCTCGATATTCGTCGTATCGAGGCGATCAAAGATGGTGCCGAAGTGGTCGGCAACCGCACCCGGGTCAAGGTGGTGAAGAACAAGTGCTCGGCGCCGTTCCGCCAGGCCGAGTTCGACATCATGTACGGCAAGGGCATCAGCCGCGAAGGTTCTCTGCTCGATGTGGCGGTCGAGCTCGGCTTCATCAAGAAGTCCGGCGCCTGGTTCACCTATGAGGGCGAACAGCTCGGTCAGGGCCGAGAGAACGTCAAGACGTTTCTCTCTGAGAACCCACAACTCATGGCCGAAGTTGACGACCGGGTGCGCGAGTGCCTGGCGCCAAAGGTGGAGGAGATCTCCGAACAAGGCGGTGTGGTGGATCCCGACGACCTTCCCATCTCGATCGACAGCTGACCCAACCTCCGCTCCTCGGGCGCCCCTGAGGAGCACTCTCACAGCACCGAAGTTGCTCCGGGCCGACCCCGCCACTCCCTCGGGTGATCTGTCCGGAGCGCTTCGCGTCAGAATGGGGACGTGGGCACCTCAGAGTGGAAACGCCGCACCTTCCGGGTGCTCGATCTGTTTGCCCCCACCATCCCCTTCCGCTATCTGCCACCGAAGCAATCGGTGCGGATGGCGTTCAACGTGATCCTCAACCGCGAGCCCGATGCGGCCGGCGGTGCGGAGTACGCCGCCAAGCTGGCCCGGGGGGAGCTCTCCCGTCACGGCGTGGCCCAGGCGCTGGCCCACTCCGAGGAGTTCCGCCGTCAGGTCCCTATCAGCGACGTCCTCCTCTCCATGCACGTGAGCCGGAGCGAGTTCGTGGCCGGCCTCCCGCGGGCGTCGCACATCCTCGACCTGGGGGGAACACACCAGGGACTGGCCGACGGGGCGTTGGTCCACCTGGGCTACCCCTATCGCTTCGAGCGCCTCGTCGTGGTCGACCTGCCGGTCGAGGAGCGCCATGCGATCTATCAACGCGGGTCCCGTGGGGCGACCGTAGAGTCCGAGCTCGGCCCGGTGGAGTTCGCCTTCCACTCCATGGTGGACCTGAGCGCCTACGCCGATGGCTCGTTCGACATGGTCTACAGCGGGCAGTCCATTGAGCACGTGACCGAACCCGAGGGCGACGCGGTGATCAGCGAGGCCTTCCGTGTCCTGGAGCCCGGCGGATGGTTCTGCCTGGACACGCCGAACGGCCCGGTGTGGCGGCTTCGTTCTGCCGCGTTGATGAACGATGATCACAAGGTCGAGTACGCGGCCCTCGACCTCCAGGCGAAGCTGGAGGCCAACGGGTTCGAGGTGATCGAAGCCAAGGGGCTCAACCTGATGCAGCGCGGCGTCGCCGCCGGGATGTTCGACGAGGCCGAGGCCAGCGCACATCCCGGCGTCTTTGCCGCCATTGAAGACTGCCTGCTGCTGGCCCTGGTGGCGCGCAAGCCGCTCAGGGCGTCGTTGTCACCGTGATGGTGTTGGGGACGAGCTCGACCCAGGTCTGGCCGGGTTGGAGCGTGATCGGCGCGCCGGCGGATGTCAGGAACTGTGTGGCCGAGCCGAGTGTGGCGCGGTGCCAGGTGCCGGCGATCTCCACGCCGTCGCGGAAGACCTCGGCGGATCCGCTCGCATTGGGATAGAGGTCGGCCTGCACCTCCAGGCCGCCCTCGCTGTTCTCGACCCACGGCCCGTAGCTGATCGAGACGTACTGCACGACCACGTTGGCCGCCTTGTTCTGCACGCCGTCCGCCAGCATGTCGGGTGTCGTGCCGTTGTAGAAGCGAAGGAACGACCCGAGAGCACGGTCGTACTTCCACGTCACGTTCGAGGTCCCGGAGAAATCGATGTGTACGCTCGACACTGGTGTCCCGGCGGGTGCTGTGTTCGAGTATGTGAAGATCGGCTGCGGAAGCGTCGTCATCGTCGGATGGGTGCCCCACAGCTGCGCCGTCGACGAGTAGGTGTCGTAAGGCGCGACCCGACCGGCCGGGAACGTCTCGAGCGAGCCGTAGTGACCGAGGTCGACATTGACGAGCGGTGACGCGTCAATGTTGGCCAGGACCGGATCAATCCCGCCCACGTGGACGAGGAGGGGGGTGCCCAGTTCGCCCAGAATGCCGATGTCGATGTTCCGGGCCGAGCGGACGGGTCCGACCTGCGCCGCCTCCTGGCACTGGAAGACGGCGGCGTAACGGGTGATCCCGCCTTCGACCGGCTCCTCGAAGATCACGTCGGCTTTGTCCAGGCCGCTCTGCGGTCGAGCGGCGGGGTAGTTGTCGACTTTTACCGCAAGGGCGGGCCGCTGCGGGACGGGACCTCCGCCTGGCACGGGAGCGCCAGTGAGGGGGCACGGCGCGCCGGCCACCGGCGGCGCAGTGGTGATGGCTCCGGTCCGCCTTGGTTTGTGCGTCCGGGGGGTGGGGGAATCAGCCGAGCAGGCGCTGAGCACCAGCCCGGTCAATCCGACGAGGGCCAGGACCCCCCAACCGAGTCGTCGGCCGGATTGGCTGGTGCGAGAGACATGAAATTGCATGGTTGGCGACGCAATCGTAGGGGATGGCCCGTGCCACGGGGGTCATGGTCAGTTGCCACGGGCGGTGAGCGGCGGGGAGCGAGGGCGGGCGGTTCTCCAGGGCCACCTAGCATTGCGCGCAATGAGTTGGCCCCGTTCCCTCCCCGCCCCGTTGCGGCGCGCGCTTTCGCGCCTTGTGCATTCCGCCTGGGACATTGCAGGGGAGCTGGGTGCCATCGGGCCGGACGACCGGTGGGGGCGCCGCTTCGGGGCCATGGGCAAGGGTGCCTGCCTGCTTTTTCCGCAAGGCGCCATCTACAACGAGCACCACATACAGATCGGCGAAGGCACCCTGGTGGGTCCCAACACATGCATCACGGCCGGGATGGCGCCGGGCCAGGCGATGCCCACCGACCCCGTGGTGCGGATCGGGAGCCGTTGCATCATCGGCCGCGGGTCACACATCGTCGGGCACTGGTCCATCGAAATCGGCGATGACATCCAGACAGGGCCTTACGTCTACATCACAGACCAGAACCACACCTATGAGGATCCCACCGAGCCCATCGGGAGTCAGTGGCCTACGGAAGCAGCGGTGCGCATCGGGTCGGGCAGTTGGCTCGGGGCCAACGTCATCGTCTTGCCGGGCGCGCAGATCGGCGAGCACGTGGTGGTAGCGGGAGGTGCCGTCGTGCGTGGCGTCGTCCCCGATCGCTGCGTGGTGGCCGGGGTGCCGGCCAAGATCGTCCGTCGCTGGATAGACGGGCGGGGCTGGGTCGACGAGAGCGACGTTGTTGACGCGCTCAGCCGCGGCGGGGACGTCGCGCCCGTGAAGGGCATCGCGGACATGAAGGACATCGCGCCCGTCTCCTGACGCGCAACCGGAGCTGGACCGGGCAGTCCACCCGAAGTGCACTCAGGCGTGCAGGACCGGTACCGTGAGGTCGGCATGTCGGCCCCACTCTCCCACCTGGTGACGGTGAGCGGCCGGGACGGACCGGGCATCGCCGAGCACCTCTTCCAGGCGCTGGGGGCGCAGGGGGTCGACGTCCGGGACGTCGAACAGATCCGGATACACGGACGGCTGTTGCTGTGCGTCGAGGTGGTTGGTCTGGTGTCGCCCGAGCGCGACAGCGTCCGGGGTGACCTGGCGTCACGCCTGGCCGCTGACAACGTCGAGGTGTCGATCACGCCTCTGGCCAGCGCCGAGGACCCGCGTGAGCGCGATCGATTTCTCGTGACCGTCCTCGCCCCCGAGGTCACCACCTCGACGCTGGCGGGGGTCACCGGCCGCATCGCGCTCTGCGGGGGCAACATCGAACGGATCGTGCGGCTGGCCGCCTTCCCCGTGCACAGTTTCGAGTTCTCGGTTGCGGGCGGCGACTTGGACCAACTGCGGCGAGCGCTCGCGGACGAGGCCGTGCGCCGCGAGGTCGACATCGCCGTCCAGGTGGACGGGCTCCATCGCCGGGCCAAGCATTTGATCGTGCTGGACGCCGACTCGACGCTCCTGCAGGGCGAAGTCATCGACCTGCTGGCCGAGCAGTGCGGGTGCGGCGCGCAGGTGGCGGCCATCACCGAGGCGGCGATGGCCGGTGAGATCGACTTCGAGCAGGCGTTGCGCCAGCGGGTGCAGTTACTGGCCGGACTCGATTCGAGCGCCCTCGACAAGGTGCGCCAGTCACTGCTCCTCACTCCGGGCGCACGCACGCTCGTGCGCACCCTGAAGCGGCTCGGCTATGAGACCGCGGTGGTGAGCGGCGGGTTCAGCCAACTGATTGAGCCGCTGGTCAAAGAATTGGAGATCGACCATCTGGCGGCGAACGAGTTGGAGATGAAGGACGGGGCCCTGACCGGTGGCCTGAGGGGGCCGATCGTGGACCGGGCGGGGAAGGCCGAGGCCCTCATCCGCTTCGCCGCTGCCGCCGGGGTGCCCCGATCGCGCACCATCGCGGTGGGGGACGGGGCCAATGACCTCGACATGCTTGCGGCCGCCGGACTGGGTATCGCCTTCAATGCCAAACCCCTGGTCCGCCAGGCGGCCGACACCTCACTGAGCGTGCCGTTCCTCGACGCCATCCTGTTCCTGCTCGGCATCAGCCGGGGCGACGTGGAGACAGCGGACCAGTTGGACCAAGCTGGGTGGCAATGACTCCCGACGAGCTGGTCCACGAGGCGAGCGGGACCAAGGTCGAGGTGCGCGATCCGAGCGGACCGGACGAGCGGCCCGACAACCAGGGGCCCCGGCCGTTGCTGCGGGGTTGGTTCCACGCCGGGACCTTCGTCGCCTGGCTCATCGGGGGGCCCTTCCTCATCGCGGCCGGCCCCGACGCGGGGAGCAAGGCTGCACTGTCGATCTACGTGGCGGCCATGCTTGCCATGTTCGGCATCAGTGCGTTGTTCCACCGCGTCCGCTGGTCGGCTCCGGCATGGCGGAAGATGCGCCGCGCCGATCACAGCGCCATCTTCGTGGGGATAGCCGGTACGTCCACCGCGGTGGCCGGTCTGGCCTTGACCGGCTGGCCCCAGGTGCTGATCCTCAGTTTGGTTTGGGGTGGCGCCGCCGCCGGTATCGCCCTGCGCCAGCTGTGGCTCGATGCGCCCCAGTGGGCCGTCGCCGTCCCCTATGTGGTCGTGGGCTGGTGCTCCCTTATCGTCGCTCCCCAACTGGTGCACAGTCTGGGTGGGGTCGGGTTCGCTCTGATGCTGGTCGCCGGCATCGCCTACACCGCCGGCGCCCTGGTCTATGCACGCAAGCGACCGGACCCCTGGCCCGAAGTGTTCGGGTTTCACGAGATCTTCCACGCCTGCACCGTGGTAGGTGCGGTCACATTCGCCCTCCTCATAGGGCTCATCGCCCTCCCGCACTACTGAGGTCACCTCTTACGCTGGTGGCGGACGAATCGAGGATTTGTCCCTCAGTCCAGGTTTGCGGCCACAGCGCGCAGCGGGGCCAATGCGTCGAGTTGAGCCAGCATCTCGTCGGCACCGCCCGCGCCCACACGCAGCACCACCTCAGTCACGCCCAATGAGGAGTAGTGCTCGAGCTTGGCCTTCGTGCCGATGGTGCCGAAGGGGATGACGGTCAACGTTGCGGGGTCCCGCCCCGCCTTCGCGGCCACCATGTGCAATCGGGGGATGGCGTCGGATAGCCCGCTCCCCCCGATGGGCATCCACCCGTCCGCGTAGTCGACCACGGCAGCAAAGACCGCCGCGCCCGCTCCGCCGCCGACGAGCGTTTGCACGCGCGGCTGTTGCACCGGCTTGGGCCAAGCCCAGGCCGGCGGCAGGTCGACCAGCTCGCCGTGGAACTCAGCTTCCTCTTGGGACCACAGGGCCTGCATGCACAGGAGGTATTCGCGCACCAGGGCGCGGCGCCCGGCGAAGTCGACCCCGTGGTCTTCGGCCTCGGCCCGGTTCCACCCGAATCCGATGCCTAATGTGAAACGCCCGCCCGAGAGATGGTCGAGTGTCGCCACCTGTTTGGCCAGCACGATCGGGTCGTGCTGCGCGGCGAGAAGGATGCCGGTCCCCAGCTGTATTCGCTGCGTTGTCGCGACCGCGGTCGAGAGGGCGACCAGGGGGCAGAGACTGCGACGGTAGTCGTCTGGCCGGACGCCATCTACCAATGCGGGCGGGTCGTCCTCCCGCACCGGGAGGTGCGTGTGCTCGGGCAGGAACAGTGCATCGAAGCCGCGTTCCTCGATGGCCGCCGCCAAAGCTGCTGGGGCCATGTCGCGATCGGTGAGCGAAGCCGTGATGCCGAGCCGCATGGCCTTCAGGGAGAGGCCTTGGCGGTGAACTCGGCCAAGGTGCCCGTCGCAGCAGCCCCGCCCAACAAGCGCGCAAATGCGTGCTGTTCACGCTGGTTCGCCGCCTGCACGAGCTCGCGTTGCCCGTCCCGCATCAGCGTCGTAATGGCACGAGTGGCTTGGCGCGGCTGTGCGGCAATACGTGCTGCCAATGCCACCGTTTCGCCCAGCACCGTGCCATCGGGGCAGGTGCGAAGCGCCATGCCGAGACGGACGGCCTCTTCGGCGCCGACCCACTCCGAGGTCAGGAGAATGCGCGCTGCCTGCTGCCATCCCATGCGTGCCGGGAAGAGCACGCTGCTGGCCGCCTCGGGAGGGACACCGAGCTCGGCGAAGGGCACGCGCATGCGGGCTGAGGAGTCGACGAGGACGAGGTCACAGTGCGCCAGCAGGGTGAAGCCCAGACCGACGGCGACACCGTTGACGGCGGCGAGGAGCGGTACAGAGAGCCCGGTGAGCGCATCGAGCAGTCCCATGAATCCTTGACCCGCTCCCTCGGCGGAGGTGCCAGCCGCGATGGCCGCCATTTCTGCCAGATCCTGGCCCGAGGTGAAGGCAGCGCCGCGGCCGGTGAGTACGACGGCGCCGACGTCGGGGTCCTGATCGGCACTGCGCAACGCCTCGGTCGTTGCGACGTACATCGCCATGTTGAACGCGTTGCGAACCTCAGGGCGATTGAAGGCCAGGACCCGGACGCCCTCGACGCTGTCCTCGATCTCGAGAACGGTCATGGGCGCGCCCTCTGCGCTGCTTGCCGTTTCGGTCGCCCCACTCCGTTACCGGCCACACCCATCTCCCTCCGGCCAACCGACTCCCCAGAGCCGATCCGGTGACCCTATCGGCCCGCAGCGTCATGGCGCGTCGGGCTCAGCGGGCGCTCCTCCGTCGGCCGGGGGCAGTCGGTGGAGTCTGCGTCACGCCATAGCTCGGAAAGGCGGTGGCGATGCGACCAGCCAGGGCGACAATGGTTGTCGGCGCGAGCAGACCAGGCTGGCACAAGGAGCGGCCCAGCCTCCGGGCCCAGGTGACGGAGACGCCGTTGATGGTGAAAGGACGGCTCAGCCAGCTCCATTCGACGCCGTTGAAGCACAGGGCGGCGTGCAGCGGCGCCGCTGCCCCGACGGTGCGTTCAACCAGTGCCATCTGGTGGAGGACCGAGGTGATCAAATCTGTGCGATCGCGCCCGTTGACGAACAGGGCGGGATGCGATGTGAACCAGCGGCCTCGTTCCCGCCGCTGCACGTGTCCGCGGTATTGCTTGGTGTCGATGATCCACACCCCAGAAGGGACGACTGCGATGTGGTCGATGTTGGCACGGCGCCCGGGGATGGCCCGATCGTGCAGCAGCACCCCGATGGCGCCTACCGCGTGGCTCAAGTAGGTCCCCACCATCTCCTCGCCTCGTCCGCCCCGTTCCCAGGCAGTGGTCGACTGCCGCTCACCGGCGATCACCCTGATGAGGGGCGCCAAGTGCTTTCCGAACATCTCGCGCCGGCGCTGGTCATCGCTCCCCCGGCGCCGGAGGAACTCGGCATGCGCCGATGCGCCGGCTGTCCCGAGATCCAGCTCGCTTCGCGGATCAATCCCGTCGGCATTCACGGCGCGCACCCCTCTGACTTTCACTGGACGGTAGGCCAGCGCTGTGACAGGGCGATGCCAGGTGGCACCGCCGTCGTGGCACGCTGAACTGGTGCGACGGGGCCCTCACACGGAAGCGGGGCGCCGCCGGTCCGGAGTGGGGCTGGGTTGGATCTGCGCCACGACGGGGGCCGCCCTGTTGCTGGCCGGATGCGGCGGCCTGCAAGGACCGCAGACGGTCGCGCCGCCAGGCACCTACTCCGCGGCCAAGGGGTCCAGCACGACCACGTCGACCACGTCGACCACCCAGCCGGCGTTGCCCGTCACGCCGATCACCTGGACGCCCTGCAACGGCGATCTGCAATGCGGGACGTTGATCGTTCCCCTTGATTACAGCCGTCCCCAAGGGGCGACGATCGGGATCGCGGTGGCGCGACACCTGGCGGAAGAGCCGACCGACCGGGTCGGTTCCCTGGTCATCAACCCCGGTGGCCCCGGGGTGTCGGGGATCGACGACTTCACCAACGAACTGGATTCGCTCACCCCCGGGCTCCTCGACGACTTCGACATCGTGACCTTCGACCCCCGCGGGGTACAGCGCAGCGACCCGGTGACCTGCGGTGAGACGCCGGGGGCCACGCCGGGCCCGGTGCCTGATCCGATCCCGCAAACTGCGGCGGAGGAGCAGTCGATCATTGCCAACATGCGCCAGTTCGGCGCGGACTGCGAGAAGGCGAGCGGGACCGTTCTCCCTTACGTGGGTACGGTGGACGTGGCCCGGGATCTCGATCGACTCCGACAGGCGCTGGGCGACAGCGGCCTCACCTACATGGGCCAGTCCTACGGGACCCTCCTCGGCGTCACCTACGCGCAGCTCTTCCCGACGCATATCCGCGCCATGGTGCTCGACAGCGTCATCGATCCCGCGCTCTCCTTCAGCCAGATGACCCTGGGGCAGGCCGAAGGGTTCGAAGGTGTGCTTGACTCCTTCTTCACCTGGTGCGCTGGCACAAGCGCGTGCCAGTGGCGCCCAGCCGGAGACCCGACGACGGCGCTGTTGGCCCAGATTGCCAAAAGCAGGACGGAACCAATGCCTGCGGGCAACGGACGCAGCGCCGGACCAGGGGAGTTCTACAACGCGCTGCTCGACGGCCTCTACTCCGAATCCGACTGGGACACGCTCGGCGCCGCGCTGGCGGCGGATGCGGCGGGCAATGGCGCACCAATTGTGGCCATGTCGGACCACTACAGCATGGACGGCTCGACCAACGGCGCCGATGCGGCTCAGGCGATCGACTGCCTGGACCATCCGTCCACCAAGCACCTGGGGAGCTACGGTCAGCTGGCCGCATCGTTCGCGGCGTCGGCTCCGGTCTTCGGTCCGCTGCTGGCGTGGGGAGAAGCCTCCTGTGCCGTGTGGCCCGTTGCCCCCACCCGTACGCCGGCACCGGTCTCGGCCCCGGGATCGCCACCGGTGCTGGTCATCGGGACGACCCGGGACCCCGCCACGCCGTATGCCTGGGCAGTCAGCGTGGCCGCTCAACTCCGGCACGGGGACCTGCTGACGGTCGATGGCAGTGATCACGTCTCGTACTTCTACAGCCCTTGTGTGCGTGCCTACGTGCAGACCTACCTCATCGATCTGACCACCCCCCCCGTTGGTGCCACCTGCAGTGATTGAGGCGTTTGGTCCAGGGCGGTCGTCACGCGCCATAGTGGGCGGCGCAGCTGCGAGGTGACGACGCAGCGCATGATCAACAGCCGATGACGACACATGACAACGACACACGACAGCACACGACGAGACAAAGGAGAAACTGTTGGCACCCCGTGAAGAAGCGCTGAACGCCGGGAATGTATTCATCACTGGCCACGACGGCGATGTCATAAATGCGTATCAAGCCCTGAGCGGGGAGGACGGCGCGCGGCCGGGCGTCGTGGTCATCCATCACCTACCCGGATGGGACTCGCCTACCAAGGAGATCACCCGGAAGTTCGCGGCGCACGGCTACAACGCCATCTGCCCCAACCTCTATGCGCGAGAGGGGCTGGACACGGATCCCGACGACGCTGCGGCCGCGGCACGCGGCAAGGGCGGCGTCCCCGACGAGCAGTTTCTCGGGGACATGACCGGTGCCATCGATGCGCTGCGCGTGCTGCCCAATTCCAACGGAAAGGTGGGTGTCATCGGGTACTGCTCAGGGGGCCGCCAGTCGTTCCTCACTGCGGTGAGCCTTCCCGTCGACGCGGCCGTCGATTGCTACGGGGCCTTCGTGACTGGAACCATTCCGGAGGGATTCCCGCTCAAGGTGGTGCCGCTGGTCGATCGGACCGCATCCCTGCGCTGCCCTCTCCTCGGGCTTTTCGGCGCCGACGACCAATTCCCAAATCCAGAGCAGGTAAGCGAGCTCGAGCAGGCATTGATCGCGCAGGGGAAGACCTACAAGTTCCACACCTATGAAGGTGCGGGACACGCCTTCTTCTCCACCAACCGCCCGAGCTATCGACCTGAGGCCGCCTTGGACGGCTGGCAGCGGATCTTTGCCTGGTTCGAGACCTACCTCACCCCAACGGAGGCTTGATCATGTGCTCCTATGTCACGGTGCCGGCAGAACTGCGCGGCAGCGCCAAAGGGCCCGATGGCTGGTTCTCGGTTACTTCGGCGTCGGTCTACTTCGACCACCCCTTCCATGCGCCACTCGAACACTCGCTGAACATCGATTTCCTCGACCCGGACCAGGGTCCCGCGGCGCGGGTTGCAGTGGAGTTGAGTGCCGACTCTGCCCGCGAGCTCGTGCGATGTATCGAAGCTGCGCTCGAAGCGGCGGGACCCGCTGCCCGGTAGACGGCGTAAAGGCCCGAGCCGGGCGAGCGTGGGGCGATGAGAGCCTCGCCTATGTGCCACTCACAGCCCCCCTTCGCCATTCCTGTCCTCGTCGCGCTCGGATCCGTGTCCTGGTGGCAGTTCGCCGCCTCGGCAGCACTGAGCATCGCCTGCACCGGCGGAGTTGTGAACCTGGCGACGAGCCGCTTCCGGCGCTCCATCCTGCAGACGGATCGGCGCGTACTGCTGCGGCAGATCTTCGCGGGCGCCGACGTAGGCGACCTGCGCGTGCACAACGACCACCTCGTGGGAAGACGGTAGGGTGTCCGCCACCGCTTCCTACGCTCTGCGATCGGGGCAATAGAGTTGGGGCGATTGGAGCGGGGTCCCCATCAAGGCCTCTGACCAGGTAACGGGCCGCTAGCTCATCCGGAAGAGCAGGGGACTTTTAATCCCAAGGTGCCGGGATCGAGACCCGGGCGGCCCACCAGCTCAGAGGCCTGTTTCTCTGAGTTCCTCTCCCTGAGAGCGTTTGTCCCAACAGTTGTCGCAAAGATTGTTGGGACGGACATCGGCGCAAGGCGGTCGGGTTAGAACGTCACCTGGAGGCATGTTGGCCGTCCTGCGGAGATCACCTTGCAAGGGACTTCTCACACGCGTTGGACAAGCTCGGCGATGACGACCTCTGCAAGCGTTCCCGTGGCAACGACCTCGCCCCCGAAGAGCACGAGCAATTGGTCGCAGCATGCCGGCGCCAGGTTGAGATCGTGAGGGGCGATGGTCGTCCAAACATGCTTCACCCGCGTTGGAGCACGATCGAGCAACCGATTTTCGGCCAGCCCAGGCTGTTGCCTATGTTGGGGGCATCGCCGATCACCGAAGAACGCCGCGGAGATTCACGGCCCTCATTTGCGCACTGCTTATCGTCGGACTCGCTGCCTGGTCCGTGGTCGGGGCAGTAGGTGGAACTGATGTGCCCGGACCACCGTCGCCGTCAATTGGCAAATCACCGGCATTGCACTGGAGAAGCAAGAAGCGCAGCGGGTCACCCTCGGCCAGTTCCGAGGCCGGGTATTGATCCTGGCGCCATTTCTCACCTCTTGCCAGGAAGAGTGCCCGATCACGACGGCCGCGCTCCTGGTCATCCACCGAGCCATCGTTCACGACGGGCTATCCAAGAAGGTGGCCATTGTTGAAGTCACCGTTGACCCTGGAAGGGACACCCCCGAGCGCATGACGGCGTACGCTAAGCTCACGGGATCGAGTTGGCCGCTTCTGACCGGTTCAAGCGCGGCTTTGGCCTCGTTGTGGCGCTACTTCGGCATGTACTATCAAAAGGTTCCCGAAGGCTCTCCGCCGGGGATCAACTGGCAAACTCAGCGTCCCTACACCTACGACGTCGACCACTCCGATGGCTTCGTACTCCTCGACTCCCACCTCCACGAACGATTTATCGCCGGCGGCATGACGACCGTGGGACGTATTCCGGCCAATCTCGAGAAGTTGCTCGACAGCCAAGGGAGGTCGGATCTTCGCAATCCCGGCGGTGGCACTTGGACCGTGAGCGACGCTCTGAACGCCATCGGCTGGGTTCTCGGACGAACGATCGCCATGGCTACATGAAGCGGGTACGCGCTGCCACCCCTCTGCTCATCGGGCTTTGAAGCTCGGATGCCTTCCTCTTGCGGCATCAGAGCATCGTTGCCAGGAGGACGAGACCAACGTCGAATTGGCGCTTGATCAGATCTTTGTGGCCCGTCCTTCGTAGGTGTAGCCAAAGGGCTTCGGTTCGCCCTTGAAGTAATACGAATCGAGATGTTCAATCTTGAAGCCACCCGATTGTTCGATCAGTTCGGGGATACGACGTGTGAGGTGACAGCCCCCGGCGAGTCTTTTGTTCAACGGCTCAATTCGTTGTTGCCACCGAGCCACCTTTGCGTCAGGGGCGTGTCCATGCTCGACAAAATGAAATGAACCACCGGGTTTGAGAACCCGTCTCAACTCCTCTAGCGCTGCATCGAGGTTAGGTATCGTGCACAGGGTCCAGGTTGAAAGCACAGCGTCAAACGTGCTCGATGGCAGGTCAAGATGCTCGCCCGTCAGGCCAGCCAGCTCGACCTCAGTCTCGACCCGAGCGATTCTTGGCTCGGCGATCTGCATGCACACGCTCGATGGCTCCACGGCGAAGACCTTGGTGACTTCCACTGGGTAGTAGCGGACATTCAATCCGGTCCCGAATCCGACCTCGACAACCTCTCCTGTCAGCCCAGCACAGACTCGGGAACGCACCTCACGGACACCCTTACGGCTCATCACCTTGTCTTGCAGTCGGGGTAGAACTATTTCTTCGTAGAAGCTCACAACAATCTCCTTCGTGCTCGAGTCGTTCGATGACACCATCGCACTGTGGATCGACAACTACCGGTCAGCGTCGGGAATCGTTTCATCACGGCGGACGCGCTCGGCGTTGACGTGATCGACGATGAAAGCGGCATCGTTTCTGACCCAGTAGATCAGCGAAGATCCCCGGGAGTATTGATTCTTCATACCCAGGAAAAAGAAGCCTGGCGACTCCGTCAGACCTCGGCGGTGGACCGGCACACCGTGGTCGTCGAGGACTGGGACGAGGATCCATGAATAGTCGGAGTGGAATCCGGTGGCCCATATGACCGCTTCGACTTCGAGCGCGCTTCCGTCCTCGAAAGTGACGGTGCGTTCGTGCGCGTCAACGGTTCGCCCGTGCAACTCGATCCCGCCGCGGCGCTTGAGCTGGCGCAGGCTGGTGCCGATCAGCGTGTCACCGCGCTGGGTACGCCCGCGCCAACTGTCGAGCGACGCGGCGATCAAGCCGAGATGGTCACCGTAGAAGTGCACACTTTGGCCGAACAGTCGAAGGGGTAAGTGAGAGATCTTGGCGCCCTGGGACAGGTGCACCTGGTGCGTTGCGGCGAGGTCTTCGGCGATCTGAGCGCCTGAGTTGGCGGCTCCGACAACGAGAACTACATCAGCGGGGAGCTGTTTGGGATTGCGGTAGTCGAAGCTGTGGAGCTGGGTCACCTCACCGCTGAGCTTCTTCGAGAGAGACGGGATGCGAGGAGTCTGGTAGGCGCCGGTTGCCACGATGACCTGCGCTGCGTCGTACTGACCCGATTCGGTGGCGACTCGGTAGCCAGCGTCACCTGGCACAACCGAGGTCACGAGGTTGTCGCGCCGGATCGGCAGGTTGAAGATGCGGGCGTAGTTTTCAAGATATTCCGCCACGGCGTCTTTCCCGGCGTAGTGCTCAGGGTGGCCAGGAAACGGGAGGCCAGGAAGCGCGCTGTAGCGAGCGGGCGTGAACAGTTCGAGGGAGTCCCAGCGTCGCCGCCACGACTCTCCAACGCGGGCCTCGGCGTCGAGGATCACAAAAGGGATGTTCGCCTGGGAGAGGTAGTAACCAGCGGTCAGCCCAGCTTGGCCGCCTCCGATCACGATGACCTCCGTGCGCTCAGGCTCGGTCACGACCTTTCCGCAACTGCTCCAGCCAACGCGTCTCGACTTCCCGCGGCGTCCTGTGAAGACGGTGAACCCGACTCGTCGTCGGGCACGCTCTGGTCGGAGCAGGGGGATGCGTCGCTGCTGACGGCTTGACGTGGCCCGTTGGGGTCGGCGCTCAGTCGTCGGCGCTTCGCCCGATAGATCAACGCGGGGATCCCCATCATGGCGGCCATGCCGATCGGGCAGGCGAAAGGGGCATAGGCAAGCAGAGTTGCAGACATCAGGTGTACCTCCGATATAACGATCGAAGCGTCTCGATCCAGTATGAGCGAGATCATTGATCTTGTCAAGATCGGCGATCTAAACAGCAGCGCCGATCACGTCTTGGTCTACACTGGTGGGATGGAATCGTCGGTCGTCAGCGAGTCGAGTGTCCCGAGCCGTCGTGACCGTCTCCGCGCCGGCATGGTCGAAGAGATCAAGGATTCGGCGCGCCGCCAATTGGCCGAAGGTGGTCCGGGGGCAATCTCGCTACGTGCCATCGCTCGGGAACTTGGCACTGCGTCTTCTGCCTTGTTCCGCTACTACCCGAGTTACAACGATCTGATCAGTGCTCTCGTGGTGGACTCCTATAACTCCGTCGCCGACGCCGTAATTACGGCCCGAGACGCCTGTTCTCCCACGGATTACGCCGGACGTTGGCTGGCCCTGTGCCAGGCCTACCGGAAATGGGCTCTGGACAATCCAGGCGAGTTTGCCCTTCTTCATGGCACACCGGTGCCTGGCTATGAGGCCCCCGAGGAGGTCACCGGACCTGCGGCAAGCCGCTCCATCGAGGCGGCGTTGTCCCTCTATGTCGCAGCTGTCCAGGCCAAGGCGGCAGACCCCAGCCGCTCTCAGATTCCGGCCGATCTTGAAGAAGGGCCATTGTGGAGAAGCCTGACGGCGGATCGAACGTCGGGCTACGAGCCTCCGTTCGCCGGTATCGTCCTCAGCGCGTGGGTGGCCGTACTGGGCTACCTCGTCGTTGAGATCTTCGGGAGCATGGCGAGCCTCATCGAAGACACCGATCGGCTGTACGCCGCCCACGTGCGCAATGGGATGCTGGCCATGGGATTTGAGCGCGGTCCGGTCGAAGCCACCAGCGCGTGACCACTGGTTCGGCGCCTGGCGCCTTCCATATTTGGCAGCGACGTCCAGACCGAGATCGGCTGCCGGTGCACCTGCTCGAATCTGCCTCGCATCTCGGGTGAGCTGAGACCCTCCACGGTGTGGCCCTGACGAAGGAGGGCGCTGGCCAGTCCGAGGAAGGGACTGACGCCACCTCCGCCTGCCCATGGAGCCATAAGGAAGCGACCTTTTCGTACCACATTTTCCAGAATGCTCCTGCTTGGTGCCTAAAGGCAAACTGACCAATACAGAAATTCAGCTGCGAATTTTGGCCGATGTGCTCGGTCTCTTCTGGGCGGTCGCCTATGCCCGCATGTCCATGGCCGGAGGTGGGTCTGCGAGCCCCAAGGTAGAGGCGCATGCAACTATCGCGTGCACTATTCCGCCGCGACAGCTCCGACCGTTCCATAGACCGATCATCTTGCGGCGTCGACGCTCGGCCCGAGTGAAGGCGATCTGGTGTGTCATTTCCCGTTCGGCTTGCGGGAATGGTCTGCCGGCCGCGGATGCCTCTGGCGACATGCTCCCTGAAGAAACATCGGGGTCGCCCGGATGCAGGTCCATTCAGACGGTCCGGACACGACTAGTCCTCCCCGATAAGCACCACGTCGACCCGGTAGATGTAGGGGGCTCGTGCTTCATGCCTGCTTCGATGCCGCGAACGAGTGACGTGACCTGATTGCTCTTGAGGTCGTCGGCGATGTCGATGCGGGCGAGCACCCACACCTGGCCCGGGCCGATATAGGTGATGAGGAGCTCGCGAATGCCAGTCACGCCGGGCTAGGTGAGCAGGAACGTACGCACTCTGTCCTGGTCAGACGCCGAAATTGGCTGGCCGAGGAGAAAGTCGTGGTTACGTTTGACCAGGCGAAGACTGATGCGGATGAGTACCAGCGCGATGAGCACGGCTGCCACCGCTTGGGGGATCGACGATCTGATGGCCTGGCCGAGCGCCAACCCAGACAACGCAAAGACATCCCCGCCGATCGACACGGCGTCTTCGTTGAACACGGCCCGCTGGCTGGGATCCGACGTGGCCGCCGCTTGATCGAGAATGCTCCGGTTGGCCAGGCGCGCTTCGACGCTCATCTGACGAGCGGACTGCCGAAACGACACGAGGTCGAAGATGGTGGCGACCCCCAATACGACGTACGCCACCGTGTTCGACGAGGTGGCTGAAGGGTGAACCAACTCGCTTATGCCCTCGCGCAGAGAGAACGCGGCACCGGCGACAACACCCCGAGGGCGGCGATGAGGGCCCAGAAGTAGGCCTCTCTCCCGTAGCCGAAAGGACGTTGTTCGTCGCGATGGCGACTACGGCGGCGCTTGGCGACCAGGAGGAACAGGTCGTTGGCGGTATCGCCGCGCCGACTTTGGCCAGCGCGACGGCAAGGCCCGCCATTAGGGCTACCAAAACGGTCCGTGTGCTCTCATTAGGCATTACGAACCGCAGTCTTCCACTAGCGGGTGCACGTCCGATGGTGGCAGGAGAAGCCGACGCTGACGAGCGCGGGTGGCTGGGCGTGAGGTCGCAACACGATCCGCAGTGCAGCGTCGAGGCCCAACCAACGACGGGCGGGTGACACCGTTCTCCTCTTCGAAGCAGTAGTGGATAGGGATGTCAGTTGTCGCCTTGAGCGGGGTGACCGTGATCGTGTTGTTGGAAGTCGATTGATCACGGTGGCTAGAAGCTGGTCACCGTTCCCCTAAGGGACGCTGAGAGTTAGCGTGGCGGGTCCAACTGCTAACGCCGCGCTAACCCGCCCACTCCGAACCCTGGGGGCAGTGACTCCGAAGCTTCCTGCGCGTTTGGGGACAGGGCGACAGCTACACGGAACTCACATCGGAATACTCGCCGCCGGATTCGGCGCGGAGAATCTCGGAGTCCACTCGTGCGCCTGCTCAGGATGGGCGACGGATCCAAACGAAGCAGAACCCAACCACAACGGCGGCCAGGCCGATAAAGATGGCCATCTCGTACCATTGGAAGGTCCAGTACCGGCTTTCGGGTTGATAGGTGACCAGTAGGTGGAACCTTGCGGCGAGGTTGGTGGCGCACGTCTGGTAGTTCGCCTGGGCGCTGGCGTGGCCGAGGGGGCAAGCACGGTCGATGAACGCAGTTGTGGGGGAATGGCCGGCCTTGTCCACGATCTGGTTCGAGTAGACCCAGTCTCCTGGCAGGATCCCCCGAGTCGTCGCCGTCACTCCAAAGCCAGCAGGCGTCTCGCCCATGTTGAGTGGGGATGATCCGTTGATCGTATATACCCGATGGAGCGGGGCGATGAGATGGGGTCGCATCCAAGAGTTCATGACGAACCTGGCGGCAACGAAACCGACGAGGGCGGTGAACATCGCTGGGATGGTCCTACGCATGACGAGCCCAGCCGAGAACCCGAGGACGAGAGCGAATATGGCATAGCCGACCGGGGCGAGATCGCGCACACCGAAATAGAGGGGATCGAAGGGTTTTGCACTCACCGTGTCAATCGGGCTCGACCACCAGGTCACCATGAGGCTAAGCAGGCCGGTCACGACCACACTGGCCACGACACCCATACCGAGCTTGACAGAAAGCCAGCGCGTGCGGGTGACGCCCTGAGTCCACGCCAGCCGGTAGGTGCCGGTCTCGAACTCGCGTGCGATAAGCGGCGCCCCCCAGAACATCCCGATCAAGGCCGGTACGACGAGGAGGAGGAAGGTCAAGAAGACCTGGATTGGGCCGTCGGTGTCGGTCAGTGCAGTCGTGGCTGCCGAGCAATCGTTATGGGTGCTGCAGGGAACGACGGTGGTGTCGTACAGAGTGACGAGGTGCGGGCCCGTCACGGCCAAGACAATGGCGATCACTACGAGGGCACCAAAGGCTATTGCGGCCTGAATGCGGAACTGTAGTGCGGCAAACCGGATCACGACACCACCCCAAGAGCGGGTCGGCCAAGGTGCTTGGTGTCGCGCGCCTGGCTCATGTAGGCGAGCACGAGGTCTTCGAAGGTGATCGGTGTGACGGTCCAATTCGGGTCGAGGATCGGCTCTTCCGTACGCACCAGCAGGGTGCTCTGCTTGTCGGTGTGACTCTGCTCAATGACTTCTTGGTTGGCGGGGAGTGTGCTGGGATTCCGGCGAAGGCCAGAGAGTCGGTGGTGTGACGCCAGTAACTCGCTCACCTCACCGGCGACACGCACGTGGGAGTCCACGAGCACGACGAGGTAGTCGCATACTCGCTCCAGATCGGAAACGAGGTGGGAGGAGAGCACGACGCTGACCCCATGCTCGGCAACAACCTCCATCAGGCTCTGGAGGAATTCACGCCGAGCCAGCGGGTCCAGGCTGGCTACTGGTTCGTCGAGCAGAAGAAGCTCCGGCCGCTTGGCGATCGCCAAGGTGAGGGCGAGCTGAGCCCGCTGGCCACCCGAGAGCGACCCGGCACGCTGCTTTGGGTCCAGACCTAGCTGGTCAATCCGTTGAGTGGCGACCTCGTCGTCCCAGTCCGGGTTGAGCCACGAGCCCATATGAAGATGCTGGGCGATGGAGAGTCTGGCGTAGGCGGGCGTATCCTGCGCTACGAAGCCGACCTTTCCGAGTTGTGCCGGGCTGCTGGCCGGAGCATCACCGAGGACGGCGATGCTGCCCGTGGTCGGAGCGAGCAGCCCGACCGCCAGTTGCAACATGGTGGTCTTGCCCGCCCCATTGGGGCCTACAAGACCGACGACGTTGCCAGCTGGGATGGACAACGTGCAATCGTGGAGAGCCCAGCGCCGGCCGTACTGCTTGCCGAGTCCCATGGTCTCAAGAACCGCAGTCACGCCACACCCTCAGCAAAGACGTTGCGGATTGCGGTTCGATAGATCGCCTCGATGTCATCCGAGTCGAGACCAGCTGCCCGTGCCGCAAGGAGCAACTTGGACATCTGGGAAAGGAATCGGGCCAAGGCAACCTCATCGCGCCCTGGAAGTGTTTGAACCACGAAGGTGCCCATGCCCGGGCGGGCCCGCACAAGCCCTTCGCGTTCGAGGTCCCGATAGGCCTTGAGCACGGTGTTGGGATTGATAGCCAACTTGGCCACTACCTGCTGGGCCGTCGGAAGCTGGTCGCCCGGCTCGAGCATGCCGAGGCGAAGGGCCTGATGCACCTGCTGGACCAGCTGGAGGTAGGTGGCGACCCCCGACGCGGGGTCGAGTTGGAACTCGATCATCAGAACCCTTCCACTAAGTAATTAGTGGAAGCATGACATCAGACGCACGGGATTGCAAGGGAAGGATCTAGCAGCGATTCCAGTACAGGGCTTGTTGGCAGTGCTCAGCACGATTGGCCTAGCCCCAAATGTCGGGCTTGAAGGGCAAGCAAGCGCCCCATTCGCCGGTTGTTGGTGGCTACAACTACGCTCCCATTCCGACCGCTCGGTATCCGGCATCACCCCACGCCCCGTGCCCGGCCAGTAGTCGTTCGGCATACGGGAATCACTTGCAGGCCGGTGGCGGACGAGCGGAGCGGTGGCTCTGCTCGCGAGAGGCTGCAATTCCGGCAGTCGGACCGCGAACGCGTGCCGCGAGCCGAACGGGGCGATCCTTGGACACCGTGGTCTAAACGCGATTGGGGGCAGTTTGCGATCGACCCGCAATCAGAACACCTTGCGACTGGTTGGGAGAGCGGCCTCGCGTCCGCTATTGGTGCCGGATCCCAGCGCGGCGGGATCACTCCATTCAGAGACCTTGTCCGTCGCCTGGTCGAACCTCATTAGGGAGCAGAGGGACGAGGACCTGGGCATCGGGACTTCCCCATCCAGTAACGGGATCCCAACCCGGCACCGCCTGATAGCCGGTGATCAGGCCCGCAGCAGTGAGTACCGAGTTGTCTCCCGCCACCACGTCGTGAAACGCATCGTCGTAGCTGGCGCTGAGGCTGATCCGATAGAGAGCGGCGTTCACGAAACCGAGGTGATGTCCTGCCTCTTGGTCCGCGAGAGCAACCACGGCCGCCCAGAGGGGCGTGGCTGCACTCGTGCCTTGGGCGGCGTCGACCGTGTAGTTCTGGCCGCCGTCCATCGTGGCCAACGCCATACCGCCTGCCGGGTCCGCATCGGCAGAAACATCCGGCACGCCGCGCATAGCGCCGATTCCGGTGACCCCGTCCTGGTAGCTCGGCCGCGCGTAGAGTTGGGAGAAGCCCCCAGCCGAGGCGTCATCGTCGCCGGGAGCGACCACGGTGTTCCAGGCCATCTCGCCGAGGTACCTACCGGTCGTCGTATTCGCGTCGAGGCTCGTGCCGCCGACGCCCAGTACAAGCGGGTCCGAAGCCGGGAGGCTGACCTGCTTGGGAGGTCCTTCGTCGCTGACCACGCCGGAGTCGCCCGACGATGCCACCACCGTTATGTGGTCGTCGCGGGCCGCTTGGAGAGCGGTGTGCAAGCTGGTCACCTCACCATGGGTGAAGAGAGGCTCCCCGTGGCTGCCGCTGATGGAAACCACGGCCGCACCCTGGGCAACGGCGACGTGCAGCACGCCCGTCAGCGCAGCGGTGAAGTTCGCGGTGTTCGCGGTGGCATTGGGCGGGACCAACACGACGACGATGGCAGCGTCCGGAGCAATCGCATGAACGATCTCGGTATCCTCGACTTCCTCGCCCAGGGCAAGGTAAGGCGATGTGGCACCAGCGATGCTCGTCACGACACGCAACGTCGGAGCAGGAAGATTGAACAGGCGATCGAAGCGTGCAAAATCCTGGCGGATGTCGGTATAGGAGCCTGAAGACGCCGGCAGCTTCGCCGCAAGCTCAGGCATCACGACGGTCTCGTCACGACCATCAATCCCGCGATCGATCAAATGCTGCACGCCGTAGGCGACGCGGATCTGCTGCGGCGTGTAGCAGGCAGCCGGCGGCTGGCGGCAATCGAACACAGCGTGGCCCGACTGACTGGCCGCCTTCTCGCTGGCGCTGGCCGCCGCAGACCCACCCACCACGACACACGCGGCCACACACCCAGCGGCTGCCCACGCGGCAAGCAACTCGCGAGTCCGGGAATGCGGCCTCCACTTGCGCGTGACGTTGGCGCTTAGCAGCCGGCTGGCCCATCGCAAGGGCCACCGGTCGATCTGGTTTGTGGTCATCATTCTCCTCGGTGACAGGTGCCGCCCACCAAGCGCCGTCGACGTTCGATGAACAAATCGAGGACTCATTGGCTCTGCCGTCCTCAACGGATGGCGGGTACACATCATCATGAAGTGTCTTGGCCGCCACGTCGTCGCGCTGAGGTATCGAATGCGCACTGTTCGGAAGCACTCTGCCCTCTTCGCCCGTCATCCTTCCGGCGTGACGAAGATGCACTCCCCCAATCAGGAGCTTGTGACGAGTCCCGACTCGTATGCGATGACGACCAGCTGCGTGCGATCCCGCGCGCCGAGCTTCGCAAGAACCCGACCCACGTGGGCCTTCACGGTAGGCATGCTGATGTGCAACATCTCGGCTAGTTCGGAGTTCGATAGACCGCGCGCGATGTGCACCAGGACCTCCCGCTCGCGCTCCGTGAGCTGATCGAGATCGCATCGCCGCTTCATCGGCGACGGGAGCTGACTGGCAAAGTGATCGATCAGTCGACGAGTGACGCTCGGTGCAAGGAGTGCCTCTCCGTCTGCCACGATCCGGATCGCGCCGAGCAGTTCGTCAAGAGGGCGCCGCTTTAGCGCGAAGCCGCTGGCGCCGGCACGGATCGCCTCGAAGACGTACTCGTCGAGGTCGAAGGTGGTGAGCATCAACACGTGGGGGGTATCGTGGCGCAGGGAGGTGATCGTGCGAGTGGCCTCGATCCCATCCATGACCGGCATCCGGACGTCCATGACGACGACATCCGGTGACAATTGCAGGGCGAGGCGGACGGCCTCGGCGCCGTCGGCGGCTTCTCCGACGACCTCCATGTCGTCCTCGGCATCGATGACCGAGCGGAACGCACTGCGCAACAGCGCCTCATCGTCGACGATGAGCACCCGGATCGTCACGAGGCGCGCCTGCGGGGGATGCGGGCCGCCACACGGAAGCCCTGGTCCGGAAGCGGTTCGGCAGTGAGCGAACCGCCGAACGCGCCGACCCGTTCTTGCATTCCGGCGATCCCGTGTCCTCGTTCGACCGCGCCTTCGGACCGTGCGCCCACGGACCCGGGCCCGTCGTCCACGACCTCGACCCGGACCTCGTCCGTGGACACGGTGAGGCCGACCGATGCCCGAGCGCCGGGGGCGTACTTCACCACGTTGGTGAGCGCCTCTTGCACGATGCGGAAGATCGAAAGCTCAAGCGCAGGTGAAAATGAGCAGTCGGTGCTCGGCGAGCAAAGCTCCACCCCGACCCCGGCGGCGCGGACCGAATCGAGGAGGTCATCAAGGTCCGCCAATCCCGGCGTCGGAGACAGTCCCTCTGGCGTGGAGGCGCCAGCCCGGAGGAGGCCAAGCATGACGTCGAGCTCGTCTTGGGCAGTACGTCCCGCTGACTCGATTGACTCGAGGGCTCCGGCTACGTCCTCGGGCCGCTTCGCAAGGAGGCGGCGCGCCGCCCCCGCCTGTACAGTGATGACTGCGAGTGCGTGGGCGACAACGTCGTGGAGCTCTCGTGCGATACGGATGCGCTCGTCTTGGATAGCCAGTAACGCCTGCTGCTCTCTTGCCGCGCTCTCGTGCGCCGCGACGCGCCGCGAGTAGGAAACCTGGTCCGCGATGACCCAAGCCACGACGATGGGGAGGATGCCCGCCAGAGCGTCCAGGGCGGCACCACTATGCCCGTGGGCGATCACGCCGACAGAGAGCGACGCTCCGAGGGTCGCAGCTGTCGCCCCAAGTGCAATGGCCGCCACGCGACGGGATAGCTGAGCGGTGACGGAATACGCGGCGAGTCCGAGCATCACGCCGTACGGAAAGGGGGAGCGCCCCAAGGCCAGCAGCGCGGCGACGCTGCAGGCCGTCGCCAAAAGAGCCACCAGCGGCCACTGCCTGCGGAACGCGATCGGCATGCTCGCCAGCAGGCCGAGGGCGATGTCGAGTGGTCCTCGTGGGGATGCAAACGGTCGAAAGGCGAAGGTTAACGCGATGATGCCCACCAGCGCCACGAGTCCATCGAGCGCCATCCATCGCTGGCGTGTGCTCAAAGCGGCGAGCAAACGGGGTCGAGCGGCGGTTGAATCATCGGTCGACATTGACTTGACCGTAGCGACGGAATGCTTCGGGTGCATCAGTCTCCGGTATCAGGAGCGAGTAGTCCTCAGGATACAAGGCAGGTTGCCCTAGTTCGGAGGTTCACACAGGAGCTCCGAACTGTTGGAGACCGCATCGCGACGACCACTTGTTAGCCACCCCTGCGAAGCGTCCCCAAAAGTTCACGCCGGATCGGCCCTCGGGCTATCCCCATGGTGCGGTATGGGCGGGTTAGCGCGGCGTTAGCAGTTGGATCCGCCACGCCAACTCTCAGCGTCCCCGAGGGGATCGGTGACCGGACGTCGCCGGGCAGCTCAGGGATCCGGGTCGCCGCCTTCACGATTGCGGTGGCTCGGTGAGGGGTAGTCCACGGCGGGGGACGGGGGCGGAGTGGACGATGGAAGTGGTGGTGCGGCCGTAGGGGGTGAAGCGGTCGAGCACGGCTTCGAGGTCGTCGATGGAGCGCAGGTAGAGGGTCATGAAGTAGCAGTCCTCGCCCGTGATCCGGTAGCACTCGGTGATCTCCGTGATCGCCCTGGCCGTCTCTGGGATCCGCGGTAGGTCCCGGGTGGCGGGGCTCACCCTGACGATGGCACAGATGGCGTAGCCCAAGGCGCGGGGGTCGACCTCGGCCCGGTAGGAGACCACGCCGGACTCCTCCAGGCGGCGGAGCCGCTCGGCGATGGCCGGGGCCGACAGTCCCACCCGCCGGCCCAGCTCGGCGGTCCTGATCCTGGCGTCGGCCGTCAGCTCCCCGAGGATGGCCCGATCCACCTCGCCGAGAGGAACGAAGGTAGGACGCCTGAGATTTCTCTGTTCCGACGGAGAACGCGGCTCTCTTCCGTTCCTCTCATCTTCCCTGGTGGATTTCACTTTCATAGTGTGACCCTGTGGCTCCAGGCACGCAAGCAGGCACGAGCCGGCGGGGCGAAGGCATCGTCGAGCGGGTCCCGCCCACCTCGTACTTTCTGGTGAGCGCGGTGTTCCACTACCTGGGCCCATCCCTGGCCGTGCTGCTCTTCGCCCAGGTCGACGTCCTCGGCGTGGCGTGGTTCCGCATCGCCACCGCCGCGGTCGTTTTCGCCCTCTGGCGCCGGCCGTGGCGGATGGTCCGGCGCCTGTCGGTCCCCCAACGCTGGACCCTGGTCGGCCTCGGTGCCCTTCTTGCCGGCATGAACATCGCGTTCTACCTGGCCATCGACCGCCTCCCCCTTGCCACCGTGTCGGCCATCGAGTTCCTCGGCACCGTCGTCGTCGCCACCGTCGGGGTGCGGTCCCGGCGCAACGTGGCCGCCCTGGCGATCACCGTCGGGGGAGTCGGCGCCCTCAGCGACGTCGTCCTGGTCGCCCACCCCCTCGGGTTGGTGCTGGCGTTCGCCAACTGCGCCGGGTTCATGGCCTACGTCGTGCTGGGCCATCGCATCGCCAACGCCCGACCCCAGGGCAGCGACCGGCGAGGAACCATGGACGGCATCGACCAACTCGGCGCCGCCATGATCGTCGCCGCCGTGGTGGCCACCCCCATCGCCTTGGGCGGGGCGCTCCCCACCTTTGCCCACCCGATCCTCGTCCTCGCCGGGATCGGGGTCGGCATCTGCTCGTCGGTCATCCCCTACGTGACCGACCAGCTGGCCATGGCCCGTCTCCCAAGGGCCACCTTCGCCCTCATGCTCGCCCTCCTCCCCGCCGCTGCCACCGTCATCGGTCTTGTCGTCCTCGGCCAGGTCCCCACCGTCACCGACTTCATCGGCATCGGCCTGGTCATCGCCGGCCTGGCCCTGCACCAACCGGCCGACGACGACCCACACTCCCGACCGAGCGACTCGCCCCATAGCTTTTCTTCGACGGCATGGAGGGGTTCTGCCAGAGCCATCCCAAAGGAGCGCCGAGAGCTATGACCTTCCCAC
This sequence comes from Acidimicrobiaceae bacterium, assembly GCA_003133545.1. GTDB lineage: Bacteria > Actinomycetota > Acidimicrobiia > Acidimicrobiales > RAAP-2 > Bog-473. Next base: position 75,857 of record PKYA01000101.1, read on the forward strand.
CAACCGATCCCGATGAGCTCCCATCGGTGCTGAGGGGCAACGGGCAGCGTTCGACGTCCCACAAGACGTGGCCTATTTCAACACGGCCAACCTCAACCCGATGCTCCACGCCGTCCGCGGCGCCGGCAACGAGGCGCTGAAGCGTAGGAGCCGGCCGTGGACGATCACCGCCCAGGACTGGTTCGCAGACGTCGAACGAGTGCGCGGGCTGTTCGCGCAGCTCGTCGGCGGCGAGCCAGACGGTGTGGAGCTGATCCCGGCGACGAGCTACGGCTTCGCTGTCGCGGCACGCAACGTGGAGGTGTCAAGCGGCGAATGGATCCTCGTTCTCGCCGAGGAGTGCCCCTCGGGCGTCTACACCTGGCAGGCCGTGGCGCGCCGCACCGGCGCCGAGCTGCTCATGGTGCACAACGACGCTGGGCGCAGCGACACAGTGCAAACCTGGACCGAGGCGATCCTCGCCGCTCTCGACGAGCGAGTCGCGCTCGTCAGCGTGCCGAACGTCCACTGGACCGACGGAGCCCTGATCGATCTGCTCGCCGTGGCGGCACTGAGCTCGGCGTCCGACTGGTCATCGACGTGCACGAAGCCCTCTTCTGGGTGTGCTCGACGCCACCATCGTGATCTTCTCGCTTGGGGGGCGCCGGGCTCTACCTGGGCCTGTCGGCCCTGTCGTGGGGGGGTCGGGGACTCCTCGCCGGATTGACCGGATGGCTCTTCAGCGTCGGGGTCCGAGATCACGCGCTGAGCGTCATGTGGTTGGGCATTACCGGCGTCGGAGTCCTCGGCGCGGGCCGCCATGCGGCTCGCGCGAGCCTCCTTTATCAGCGCAGGTTTATCCAGACGAACCGGTGCGCCGCTGTGATCGACCCCTCCAGGGCAAGTGTGGGCGATACGACAACGAAGGAGAACTATGGAATACGTACGGCTGGGATCATCGGGGCTTGAGGTCTCACGGATCGGTCTCGGCATGATGAGCTACGGTGACCCGTCCCTGCAGCCGTGGGCCCTGCGGGAAGACGAGGCCGAACCCATCGTCCGCTGCGCGGTCGAAGCCGGCGTCACGCTCTTCGACACCGCTGACATGTACTCAGCCGGCGCTGGCGAGGAGATCACCGGTCGCCTGCTCGCCAAGATGTTCGCCCACCGGGACGATTACGTCTTGGCGACCAAGGTCTACTACCCGACGGGGCCAGGACCAAACGACCAAGGGCTCTCCCGCAAGCACCTCCTTTCCGCCATCGACGCCTCGTTGCGTCGCCTCGGCACGGACTACATCGACCTCTACCAGCTCCACCGGTTCGACTCGTGCACCCCGGTCGAAGAGACCGTGCAGGCGCTCGACGACCTCGTCCGAGCCGGCAAGGTGCGCTACGTCGGTGCCTCGGCCATGTACGCCTGGCAGTTCGCCAAGCTGCAGCACTGCGCCAGGGCGAACGGCTCGGCCGAATTCGTGTCGATGCAGAACCGCTACAACCTCGTCAACCGGGAGGACGAGCGGGAACTCATCCCCATGTGCTTGGACATGGGCGTCGGGATGCTCCCCTACAGTCCCCTCGCCAGAGGGCTTCTCGCCGGGACGAGGGAGCGAAGCGGTGAACGGCACACGACGCGGGCGACTACGGCGAGTGCCGACCGACCCAATGACTTCGACGTCCAAGACGCTCTGCGCGACGTGGCGCGACGGCTCGGCCTCTCGCCAGCTCGCGTCGCGTTGGCGTGGCTTCTCGATAAGCCAGGGATCTGTGGACCGATCGTCGGTGCCACCGCGGGCAGCCACATCGAAGACGCCATCGCTGCGATCGACATGAAGCTCAGCGAGGATGACCTATCGGTGCTTGAACTTCCCTACGTGCCACGGCTCATGAGCGACTATTCGTGAATCAGCTGCGGTGAAGCCGAGGGGGCACCCCAGCCGAACCCATGTTTGTCCCGACAGGGGATGGGCTAGCGGATATCGGCAGTGTGGATCGAGCCTTCGCGGTTGGGCTTGTGGTCGCACGCGTTTGACGACGTTCGCGGCGCCCGGTCCCAACAAGTGCCTTGCAGTCCGTCCCACGTCGTCTCAGACTGTCGCAGCCGATTCGTCATGGTGGCCGATTGACCAGCTGATTTAAGACAAAGTGCGACACGATGCCAGACGCCGCAACGACTTGACCAGGACTTTTAATCCCAAGGTGCCGGGATCGAGACCCGGGCGGCCCACCCAGACGTCCAGCTCAGCGCCTCGAGCTTGCGAACACATCTCCAAATTCGGGAACTTCCGTCCCAACACCATGCGCGGTCTCGCACTATTGCGGGGTCAAACAATACGGAGCGGCTTTTGGCGTCGCCGTCGGTCCCAGCATGTAAACGAGGTCTGATGGTGACGGTGCCAGTGCCGCCTACAATTGCTGCTGACATGTCGAACCCGAACTCCGAGACTCCACAGGAACAGAGCCTTGAACTGGCGGTAGTCTCGTTGCTCGAGCGCGCTCGGCCCTTGCCTCCGCATGAGGAGATGGTCATAGAGGATCTCACGCCTGACGAAGGTGAAGAGTTCCTCGCCGCGCTCAAGGCGTGACGGCCCAACCAATTCGCGGCCCGATCGTGATCGATACCGATGTGTTCGGGGCTGATCTGATTCCCGGGTCACGTCTGGCTGAGCTCTACGAGCCCATCATCGTTGGTCGGCCTGCCTTCATCTCATTCCAGACGGCTGCCGAGCTTCGTTACGGGGCGCTCTTGCGTGGGTGGGGGGCTGCACGAATGCTCAAACTGGAATCGAGGGTCGAGTTTGCCGAAATCGTTCACAGCGGCCCCGAGCTCATCATGACGTATGCCCTACTCCGCGTTGCTTGCCAAAGGATTGGACATGAAGGCCGTCGTTTTGGAGGGCGGCCCATCCTCGACCGCTGACCTGGTCTCCGTCGTCGGCTCCTTCCCAGCTGAACTCAACACCGGAGGGGCTGGTCGCCGCCCTCCGCCAGTCAATCCAGCCGGTGACAGCGATGAACCCGAATCGGCCTGTGTGATCAAGGCTGAACTCGATGAACGCCGGAGCCACCAGGTCGAGTGCTTCTCGGTCCCAAAGATCCATTTCCAGGATCCTCCATCGGCCGGTCAGGTCGACGGTGTCTCCAAGGGATTCCCTTGCTTGACTCGCCACCACCGGGGAGACGGTATGTCCGGATTCCACTTCCTGGAGCGCATCGGTCAGTACTTCGAATGCGGCTTGCAGGCGCCTTTGGCGGCGCCGGGCGGTCTCGTGATTCGCGTTGGCGGCGACGAATCCGAGCAAGTAGTCGAGCCCTTCGGCACCGGCGGTGAGGACGATGCCATCGCTCGAGCTGCGCATCTGGAACACGAGGCGCTCACACTCCATGTCGAGGAACATCAGCCCCCGCAGCGTGGCGGCCAGCTCGTCGGTCACGAGCGTCTCAAGCCACGACTGATCGTCCGACAAGGAGCCAGGCTGCCTGAGGTCGTACGGTGAGTCCTCCCATCCGCTGATGACGCCCTCGTCGCCGCAGGCAGTACAACGCCACTCGATCGGCGCGGGAAGATCCGCACGAAACACTGCAATGCGCCCTTCACAGGGTCGATTGGCGGGTCGACGCCGACAGGTCAGAGCACTGACCCATGATGCGCCCGCGTTGCCGGCAGTCGCCGATCGAACGACGAACCCCAAATGCTCGGCCATCTTCCGGGCTGGACCAGGTGCCTCGTCCGAGATGTCGAGGAAATGGCGCAGATCGGACACGAACATCGACAGAAGACCCTACAGGGCCTTGTTTACGTCGCATCTACAAATGGGGACACCTTCGGTCGCTTCCGACAGCCGACGAGGCAATAGCGAGCGAGCATCTCCCATCCGATCACGTTGGAGCGGCTCTTTGTCCCAACAAGTGCGTTGCACTACGTCTCACGTCGTCTCAGCTTGTCGCAGCAGAATCATCATGCCAGCCCTTTGACCAGCCGTTTTGCGACAGCGTGCGACTCAGTGCCACACGCCGCAACGACTTGACCAGGACTTTTAATCCCAAGGTGCCGGGATCGAGACCCGGGCGGCCCACCAGCACACAGGCGATAAACGGCTGCATAGCACCTTCCCAAAATCCTCGATCCCAACACTCGTCCCAACTTTGGTTGGGACTGGGTCGAGGCGAGGGACCGAGCGATGGCTGGCAGTTTGACGAAGCGACCAGACAAAGCACCGGATGCTTTTGAGCTTCGGGTGTGTCTGGGACGAGACCCTTCCGTCCGAACTCGCCACATGAGCAAGCTCTTTCACAGCTCAACCGACTCCCATTGCGTCGCTGGCCGGTACCAGATGGGACGCAATATTGGCTGTGGCTCTGCCCGGGTAGTTGAGAACTGTCGCTGGAGGCCCCCAAGGCAATTGAGCGGACCACCGGCCAACGGGTCAGACTGTATCCGGCACGGAACCGGCCTGAGCTGACAGTAGCCAGGAGGAGGCGGAGGGCCCGATGACAGACATCATGAACCCATCGTTCATCGACTCGTCGCTCGAGTCGCGTGCCGTTACCTTTGAAAACCCAACCGGTGCTCGCGGAGCCGGCGGCAAGAGCGCTGGTGGTCGAAAAGGCGCCCCCAGTCGAGTGATCGGGGCGGGTGAGCGCGTGGTGCTCGCTGACATCGAGGGTCCTGGGGTACTCCGGCACCTCTGGATGACCGTGCTCCCTGCCCCACCCGAGCGACTGCGGGCGCTCTGGATCGAGGTGTTCTATGACGGTGCCGACGAGCCGAGCATCTCGGTGCCCTTGCTCGACTTCTTCTGCCTGCCACATGGGCGGACCGCTCCATTCGCGTCGGCCCTCGTTACCGCGAACGAGGGTCGGGGTCTTAACAGCACGATCCCTTTACCCTTCGCACGTCACGTTCGTCTTGAGCTCACGAACGGTTCTGATGCATCGACTGTGCTGTACTACCAGGTCGACTACACCCTGGAGCCGGCCATGCCTAGCGGAAGTGGGTACCTTCACGTCTCGTTCCGGAGGGAAAACCCGACCCGGCTGCAGTCCGATCTGGTCATCACTGAAGGGCTGGTCGGCCCAGGGCGCTTTCTCGGATGCAGCCTTGGCATTCGAATCCTCGACGAGGGCATCTGGTATGGGGAGGGAGAGGTGAAGGTGTTCCTCGACGGCGATACGTCCCACCCAACCATCTGCGGCACCGGACTCGAGGACTATGTCGGCAGCGCCTGGGGCATGGGACGCCATGCCGCCCCATACGGCGGGTGCACCCTCGATGTCCGCGCCCCCGAAGCGATCGGCTCGCGCTCACAGCCCGACTTCGTCGGGATGTACCGATGGCACGTCCCCGATCCGATCATGTACGCGACCGACCTGAAGGTGACGGTCCAGCAAATCGGGGGTGTGCTATTTCTCCCCGGCCAAGAGGCCGACATGGCAGCGATCGAAGAGAGCGGGAGGCTCGCCGGCGAAGGTTGGCAACGCATTGCCGACGGCACACTCATCTTCGGCATCGTGGAGCGGGTCGACGACGCCTGCGCAACCGCGTACGTCTATTGCCGCGAGCCACAGACGGTGGAGCGACTCGATGTTGCTAAGGCCGTGGTCGACCTCGCGCGCCGATCCTACGAGGCCGTCGATCCGATGGAAGCGCTTGCGGTCTCGGCACCCTGACACCGCAGAAAGATGTTCAGCGCAGAAACCGTCGGAAAATTCGGTGTAGCGAGTTGGGTGAAATTGCCTGAGGCGCTGGTCGCAGCGCCGATCATCTGATGCCCTCCGCCGGCGCGTCGGGCACGTCGCCGCCGAGGAGCGGCCAGGCCAAGGGCGTCACGTCGCTCGCGATCACGGCGCCCAGCGCGATGCCGGCCCGTTCGACCGATGGATGCGGGTAGGGACCCTCGCCCCGCGTCGACCCGTCTGCGAAGTAGATCGCGGTATGCACCCGACGGATAGAACCCGTCGTGTTCGGTCTGGCCAAGTGGAAAGTGAGGCCGTGATGGAAGCTGACCGAGCCAGCTGGCACCTCAACCCAGACAGGCTCTATTTCTTCGAGCTCGCGGCGCGCCAGCGGATTCTCACCCGTGCCGGTAAAGATGTCGACGTACTCGAACAGGCCGAGCCGGTGGTTCACAGGTAGCCCATGGCGCCATTCGCCAGCGTCGAGCCGTTGAAGGGGGTCCATGCCGTGATCGTGTCCGTTTCGAGGATGGGCCAGTAGGGGTGGTCTTGGTGAGGGTCGGTCTCCCGCCCGCCCGCCTCCTTGTAGAGCGCCTGGTCGTGCCGGCTATTCCCAGGGCATCCACGGGTCACACTGACACGGCGAT
>PKYA01000119.1 GCA_003133545.1 Acidimicrobiaceae bacterium
TGCTTCGGCGATGACGGCGTCGCGTAGTCGCACATCTCGGTCACGTCATCGGATGTCCAGCCATTGGCCTCTGCCCATGTGCGTAATTCCGCAAGGTCGACCGTGTATCCGTGGTGCTTCAGATGTGTGAAGGTGTGGACGACTGCTGCTCGGGAACTTGGGTCCTTCAGACCTTTTCGATGTCTACAGTTTCCGAGCTGTCGTGGATGGGGTCGATATGCCCACGAAGTCTCGTCCTTCATCGCTTCTGCCACTACGTCGCCAGATATGGGCATCCCAGGAGAGGTGGCACCGCAGCGCTACCGAGGTTGGCCTGGACACCACGAGACCTCCCTCCAATGCCAGGCCATCTTTGCTGCTTTGAATAATAGATGCCAACGGCAGAACCTTGAGGTGCCGTTTGGAATTTGTGGTGAGGTCAGTCAATCATTCGTGCGCCGATTCGTGCGCGATCCGTGCGCGCCCCAGAACGGGATGGTCCTTGAACAGCGGGAAGCCAGACTTCGCTCCGAATCAGTTAGTGCCGTAGTCGTCGTGTTCGGCGTAGCGCTCGAGGTAGCGCCGCTCCCTTTCCCGCCAACTGGGGCACTACGTTTCGGTCATCTCGGTCGTCGCCTGTCTTCCCCCAACCCGCCTTACGAGCAAGCGCCCGACCTTCCACGACAAGTCACGGCGCCTGATCCGAGTTTGGAAGCAATTTGCTGCAGACCGGCTGGCCGTTGTTGGCCACCACGAAGTGTGATCCCTTCAGGATGGTGTAGTAGCCGCAAGACGGATTGGGGTCCTTGCCGAACTGTGTGAAATTCACCGGAGTGGGTATGAGTCCGCCGCCGGTGTAGTTGGTCACCTTACGAAGGTTCGCGATGAACGATTGTTTGGTAGTAGTCTTGCCCGCCAGTTGAAGGCCCTTGATGGTGAGATCAGCTGTCAGCCAGCCTTCGTAGGCGCCAAAGTTGGGCACACCGTGGTAGTGGCCATAGGTGGCGAGCGCGTTCTGCATGGCCTCGGTCGCCGGGGTGTGCAGCTCGACTGGCGCACCGGCGGACGATATGAAGTAAACACCCTGGCTTGCCTGCACGGCAGACTTCTCGTCGAGGGTGTTTTGCCCGTAGCCCGTAGCCGAGATGGCGACCTTGAGCTTTACTCCCTGCTGGCGGGCTGCGGTGATGATGGCAATGTTGGTGTTGTCGTCGAGCGGCATATAGAGGCCCTGGACTCCTTCCCTCTGCAGGGACAATGCCATCGACGTTGCGTTGACGGTGCCAAACGGGAGGCTGGTATTAATGTAAACGGGGTTGAGGCCCGCCTTCTTGGCGGCATACCCAAAGGCTGTGGCCGCCTCGGTGGATGAAGGCGAGATCGAGTAGCCGAATGATCCGACTTTCTTCACGCCCTTCCATATCGCAGGCGATAGCGCGTAGACCGGTTCTTTCGGATCCCACAATTCGTTTGTGAGACTGAACATATTGGTGTACGGCTTCTCACCCCACTCGTACCCATCGGTGCCGGTTCCGACCACGGGCATTCCCTGCTGCTGCATGAGCTTGGCCGACACGAACGCCACGGCGGAATCCTGGATGAGGACGAGCGCACCCTTAGAGATGAGCTCCTGGGCGGCCACCATGTTGAGGGAAGGTGACGTGGCGTCGTCGGCGGTCAGGAGCTTGATCTGGTGGCCGTTCACTCCTCCGTGGGCGTTCTGCAAGCCGATCCGCGCTTGGGCTCCTTCGACGACGTTCTGATAGGTCGAGGCGGCAGGTCCTGTTTCATCGGTGACGAGCCCGACCGTATAGGGCGCACTGCTCGCCCCAGCGCTGCTGGCGGTGGTCGTGTAGACGGGGCTCAGCAGCGTCAGCAGGCTTGAGACAAGAAGGATGCGACGGCCGATGGCACGAACAGAACCACGCTTGTCGGTGCGCCAGCGCAAGAGTGACATTGGTGTTCTCCCCCCAATAAGATGACGTGGAATTTGATCGATAGACGAGCAGATGCGGTCAGGTCAGATCGTTTTATTTCGAAATCATGTTTCTGCGGTGTCCGTTGCCAGTGCGTTTTGCTCGTGCCTGCTGCGCTTGTCCATCGACCGCAGATCGGCGTCGAGCCGTTCCATCATTCGGCAGACTTCGTTCAGCTCCTCGGTGCTCCAATCGGCCAGCTGGGCGCTGAGCAGTTCGTGATTGGAGGCGCTCCACTTGCGGCTGGCCGTCTTGCCCTGAGCCGTGGCCTGGACGACGGCGGCTCGCCCGTCGTTGGGGTCGCCCCAGCGCTCGATGTAGCCCCCCTCTTCGAGAATGCGGATGTGACGGCTCAACGCGGCTGCCTGCAGCCGGGTCTCGGCCCGCAGCTCGGTGAGCCCGATGGGCGACTGGTGGACGATGCGCACGAGCACGCCGATGGCGGCGAGGCTGAGGGGTACGCCCGAGCGGGCGGCGTGGAGGAGGTCGAGGCTGCGGCTGTTGGCGAATTGGGCGAGCGACGCCAGGATCGCGTTGACCCGGCGACGACTTGCGGCGTCCGTTGCCATGGAAAAGAAGGTACCATTGTTAGGTACTACAGTGAGTTAACTAGTTCGCACCAAAGTGCTGATCTCGGCAGAGGGGACGCGGATGGCTTGGGACTTCAGCGATGACCCTGCCTTTGGGCCGGAGCTGGCCTGGATGCGGGAGATCGTGCGCGACCAGATCGAGCCGCTCGACCTGGTCAAAGCCCAGATGAGCCGGGAGAGCTACAAGTCGGCCATTGCACCGTTGAAACAACAGGTGAAAGAACGGGGCCTGCGGGCCGGCCACCTCGACCCCGAACTCGGTGGTCAGGGAATGGGTCAGGTCCGGCTCGCCCTGATGCACGAGATCCTGGGTCGAACGCCCTCGGCGCCGGAGATCTTCGGCAGCCAAGCGCCTGATTCGAGGAACGGTGAGCTCCTGGCCGTCGGTGCCGATGACGAACAGAAGGACCGATGGCTGTGGCCTCTCCTTGCCGGTGACTTGACCTCGTCGTTTTCGCTGTCCGAGCCCCATTCGGCGGGATCCGATCCCACTGCGATCACCACGACGGCACGACTCGACGGTGACGAGTACGTGATCGACGACGAAAAGTGGTTCGCGTCGAACGCTCGACATGCTGACTTCGCGCTGGCCATGTGGTGACCGAGCCGGATGGAGCGCCGTACGAACGGGCGTCGATGATCGTCATCGATCGGGACACGCCGGGGATGGACATCATCCGTGACGTGCCCACCATGGACCATCCCTATCCAGGCCCGGGGGACCAACACGTCGGCGGCCACGCCCACATTCGCTTCACCGAATGTCGCGTCCCAGCTCGGAACTTGATCGGTCGTTCCGGCGAGGGGTTCCTGCTGGCGCAGAAGCGCCTCTCGGCCGGCCGCATCCACCATGCCATGCGCTGGATCGGCATGTGCAGCCGGGCATTCGACATGATGTGCGAGCGTGCGGTCTCCCGAACGATGCATGGGAAGCCGTTGGCCGACAAGCAGTTTGTGCCGGACTTCATCGCCGAGTCGGCCACCGAGATACAAGCAGCGCGCCTTCTGACCCTCCAGGCGGCATGGAACTGGGATCGGTTCGGATCCTCGGCGACGAGGGTGCAGATCGCTCAGGTCAAGTACTGGTGTGCCGGCGTTCTCTTCCGGGTCATCGACCGGGCTATCCAAGTGCACGGCGCCTTGGGCAACTCGAGCGACCTGCCGCTCGAGCGCAGCGCTCGCAACTACCGCATCTCCGACGGTGCCGACGAGGTCCACAAGTCCTTCATCGCTCGGCGTCTGGTCAAGCACTACCAGCCCGTCGAGGGATGGCCGAGCGAGCACGTGCCTACCCGGCGTGCCGCCGCCGAAGTCACCTTTGCCCGGTATCTCGACGTGGCCAGCGTGAATCTGTAACGATGGCCTCCCTCGACGCACCGCTGCACTACGGGGTCGATCAGCCTCGAGTCGATGCATGGCTTGTCGCACATCTGCCCGACACGACCCCGCCATTCGACTATGAGCCGATCACCGGGGGCGGATCGAATCTGACCTTCCGGGTCACCGATGCCGATGGTCGGCAATGGGCACTCCGTCGACCCCCGACGGGGCCGCTCCTCGCCACCGCGCACGACATGGCCAGGGAGGTGCGGATCATGACTGCCCTAGCCTCCAGCCCGGTGCCCGTACCAGCCTGCGAGGGGTACTGCGACGATCCGGACGTGACCGGCGCGCCCTTCTATGTGATGACCTTCGTCGACGGGTACGTCATCCGTGACCTGGAGACCACCAAGGGCATGAGCCGGGAAGACGCCGACGTGGCCACCGACTCGCTGATCGACACGCAGATCGCGCTACATACCCTTGATCTCGATGCCCAGGGGCTCAGTGGCCTGTCCCGGCATGGGGACTACGTCGGGCGTCAGCTGGCTCGATGGCGACGCCAAGTCGAGCAGGCCCACGTCCGAGACGTGCCCTTGGTCTTCGACCTGCACGAGCGGCTGATGAAGCACAAGCCGACGGAGTCGGTGCCGCCGGGATTGGCCCATGGCGACTACCGGTTCGACAACGTGGTGCTCGACGAGCGCTTCAGGGTGGCCGCGGTTCTCGACTGGGAGCTGTGCACCATCGGCGACCCGATCGCCGATTTCGTCTGGTCGCTCGAGTACTGGTCCAACGGTGATGACCCCGTGTCCTTCCTCTCAGACCCACCCACCGCGTCGGAGGTATTTGCCAGCCGGGAGGAGGTGGTCGATCGCTACCGGTCGCGTTGCGGTTTCGAGGTCGGCGACCTCTCGTACTACCGAGTGTTCAGCTGGTGGAAGCAGGCCTGCATCGTGGAGGGCGCCCTGGCTCGCCAGATAGGGGCAGCTCGACGCGGCCAGACGGACAAGGATCCGGCAGACACGGCGCGCCACGCCGATGACCTGCTGGAGCACGCTTCCGAGTTGGCCGTAGGTGTTCTGTGATGTCGGCAACGGCGAGCTTGGCTACGTGGCCGGTTTCGGGTTCTCTAGTCCGAAGGACCCGCTGGTGCCTTCCCGAACACAAGGAGAAACCATGAGTGAATTGGTCATTCGCGGCGGCACCGTCGTCGACAGCACTGGAGCACCCGGCTTCCGGGCCGACGTGTCCATCGATGCAGGCCGGATCACCGAGGTCGGTCAGGGACTAAAAGGTGATCGGGTGCTCGATGCCACCGACCACATCGTGGCCCCCGGATTCATCGACATCCATACCCACTACGACGCCCAGGTGTTCTGGGACCCTTCGCTCACGCCGTCGTGCTTTCACGGCGTGACCACGGTTGTGGCCGGCAATTGCGGCTTCTCCATCGCCCCGACGCGCACCGAGCATCGTGAGCTGATCGCCCGTACCCTCGAGAAGGTTGAGGACATGGACGTCGCCGCCCTCGCCGCCGGCATCCCCTGGGACTTCCATACCTTCCCCGAGTACCTCGCCTCGGTGGAGCGCCACGGCCTCGGACTTAATTTCGCCGCCTACATCGGCCACACAGCGCTCCGCCTCTTCGTCATGGGTGACGATGCCTACGAGCGTTCCGCCACGGCCGAGGAGGTCGAGACCATGCGCGACGCCATCCGCGTTGCACTCGACGCCGGTGCCATCGGCTTTGCCACCAGTTCGGCCCCGACCCACCGCGGCGTCGATGGCAAGCCCGTCCCCAGCCGGCACGCTGACCGGGCCGAGTTCGACGCCCTGTTCACGGTGCTTCGCGAAGAAGGGCGCGGCCTCGGCATGGTGACGCCAGGTGATGTCATCACGCCCGAAGAGCTCTTCGACCTCCAAAAAGAGCTCGGGGTGCCGATGACTATGTCGGCGCTGCTTGCCCGGCCCGACTTGGAGCATCGGAAGTTGGCCGAGTTGACGGCGACGTCGCGGGCGGAAGGCGGTCAGGTCTGGCCCCAGGTTTCACCCCGGCCGCTCCGCTTCGCCATGTCCATGGCCGCGCCGTTCATCCTCAATCTGAACCCGAATTTCGGCGCTCTCCTATCCCAGCCACCCGCGGCCCGGCGGGAGGCCTACGCCAATCCGGCGTGGCGGAAGGAGACCGCTGTCCAATGGGGTACACCCGGGCAGTTCCAGCCGCGCTGGGACACCATCTCCGTCGCCGAGTCAAGCGCTTACCCCGATCTGGTCGACCGACCGCTGGTCGACATAGCCGCCGAGCGGGGTTCGAGCCCCTTCGAGGCGCTGCTCGATCTCGCTCTCGACGAACCCGACCTGGCCTTCCGCTTCGCCTGCACCATCACCAATGACGACGAGGCCGAGGTCGCAGCCCTTCTGCGCGACCCGCACATGGTGATCGGTCTGTCGGACGCCGGTGCCCACCTCGGGCAGATCTGTGATGCCGTCCAGGCCACCGACTTCCTCGGTACGTGGGTTCGCGAACGCCAGCTCATGCCCATCGAAGAGGCAGTGCATCGGCTCACCGGCGTCCAAGCCGACCTGCTCGGTCTCTCCGACCGAGGGCGCCTCGCCCCGGGGGCCTGGGCCGACGTGGTCGTCTTCGACCCAGCAACGGTGGCCCCGGGGCCGATCCGACGGGTGGCCGACTTTCCGGCCGGCTCGGAACGGCTGACCGCCGACCACCCGCTCGGTGTCCGCCACGTCCTCGTCAATGGCGTGCCTACTCGCGTCGATGGGGTGCAGGACCTCACCGCTCGGTCCGGCCAGCTTGTTCGCTCGAGTGCTCGCGTTCGCGCCGTTCGGTGAGGGCTCAAACTTCTCGTCCAGCCACCGGTGTGACGCCGATGGACAAGCGCACCAAGCCGGAGCCAAAGGCGCTGGCAACCGGCAAGACCCTTCATCTCGAACCCGGCTGATTTGGGGACTCATGGCAACCATCGCAGATCTGATCACCAAGCGGGCCGATGATCCGTCGACGGCCCTGCTGTTCGAAGACGAGTCGTGGAGCTATGCGGAGCTAGCCGACGAAGCGGCGACACGAGCCTCTCTTCTTGCCAGTGTCCCTGGCCTTGAGCCTCCCCATATCGGCGTGCTCCTCGACAATGTGCCCGAATTCGTGTTCTGGATGGCCGCCGCCGCCCTGAGTCGTTCGGTCGTCGTGGGGATCAACTCCACCCGCAGAGGGCCGGACCTGGCCAACGACATCCGGGCGACGGACTGCCGGTGGATCGTGACCGACACCCGGTATCAGGGACTGCTCGCCGACCTCGACCTCGACGTCCCACCGGATCGGCTACTGATCATCGACGAGGAGCCGTATGCGGAACGCCTCCTCGACCATGCGGGCGCCTCGATCGACGTCCGCGCCGAGCCGGCCGACCTCCTCACCCTCATCTTCACATCCGGTACCACGGGGCAACCCAAAGCAGTGCGGTGTACCCAGGGCCGCCTGGCCGCGATCGGTGTCGGGCTCAATTCGAGCGTCGACCTCTCGGGCGGGATCGTCTACCAGGCCATGCCCATGTTCCACTCGACCGCGCTCATGGCGGGGTGGTCGCCGGCGATCACCGCCGGGGTACCGATGGCGCTCCGGCGGCGGTTCAGCGCATCGGGATGGCTTTCGGATGTCCGGCGCTATGGCGCGACCTACTTCAACTATGTGGGAAAGCCGCTGGCGTACATCCTGGCCACACCGGAAAAGGACGATGACACCGACAACCCCTTGGAGATCGCCTTCGGCAACGAGGCCAATCCGAATGACATCGAACAGTTTGAACGTCGGTTCGGGTGCACGGTCCGCGATTCCTACGGCTCCTCCGAGGGAGCCTCGAACATCATCCGGACTCCGACCACGCCGAGGAGTGCTCTCGGGCCGCTGACCGACAGCGTCCGCATCTTCAATCCGGATACCGGCGAGGAATGTCCGCCGGCCCGTTTCGACGCTGCCGGTCATCTCACCAATGCCGCCGAGGCCATCGGTGAGATCGCCAACAAGAGCGGTCCCCGGATCTTCGAGGGCTACTACAACAACGAAGAGGCCGAACAGCAACGCGTCCACGCCGGCCTGTACTGGTCTGGCGACCTGGCCTATCGGGATGTCGACGGTTGGGCCTACTTCGCCGGACGGAGCGACGACTGGATCCGAGTCGACGGGGAGAACTTCGGTTCAGCACCCATCGAAAACCTGATCGGCCGCCACCCCGATGTCGTCCTGGTGGCGGTGTACGCCGTCCCCGATGCACGGGTGGGCGATCAGGTGATGGCCTGCGTCCAGCTCCGACCCGGCGCGACGGTAGACGCCGAGACACTCGACAAGCACATGAAGGCCCAACCCGACTTGGGCACGAAGTGGTTGCCCCGATTCGTGCGCATCTCCTCAAATATGCCGGTGACGGCAACATCCAAGATACTGAAGCGCGAACTCAGGGCCGAGCGCTGGGAGTGCCAGGACCCCGTGTGGTGGCGTCCCCAACCCGGTGCTGAGTTGCGTCCTCTGACCAGGGCCGATCTGACCGCCATCCGAGAAGAATTCGAGCGTCATGGCCGCACGGCGGCCCTTGATCTCGTCTGATACGACCCCCGATGAGCACGAGGAGGATGCGATGGCCATGATCCACGACGAGCGTCGAACGAAGGTCGACGGGTTGGCGTTCGGCGAGGGGCCCCGCTGGCATGACGGTGCGCTCTATCTCTCCGACATGCACAACCACAGGGTGTTGCGGGTCGACGATTCGGGCGCGGTGGAGACGGTGGCCCAGCACAACAGCGCCGTCTCGGGCCTGGGATGGCTACCGGATGGGACACTCCTCGTCGTGGCGATGGACGGACAGGTACTGCGACTGGGGCCCGCAGGCCTGACTCGTCATGCCGACCTGTCGGGCCATGCCTCGCACGGGATCAACGACATGATCGTGCACTCGGGCGGTTGGGCCTACGTGGGACAGTTCGGCTACGACCGCGAGGGTGGCGATCGTCCGGTGCCCTCGTCGCTGCTTCGGGTCGGAAGCGACGGAGCGGTTACCGAGGTTGCCCCGGACTTGTTGGTGGCCAACGGCATGATCATCAGCCCCGACGGCCAGACGCTATGGGTGGCCGAGAGCGCCGGGCGTCGGCTCACCGCGTTCACCGTCGACGCCACCGGTCAGTTGAGCGACCGGCGAGTCTGGGCTGAGCTGCCCGCACGCCGCCATCCCGATGGCATCTGCCTGGACGGCGACGGGGCCATTTGGGTGGCGTGCCCGATGGCGGCCCGATTCCTCCGGACGGTCGAAGGCGGGGAGGTCACCGACGAGATCCCGGTCGAGCCCGATCGTCATGCCATCGCCTGCGTGCTGGGTGGGAGTGATCGCCGCACCTTGTTCCTGCTGACGGCAGCAACGCTGGGGGAGGCCGAGCGCTCCCGTCAGCTCGGCTCTGCTCGGGTCGAAACCGTGACGGTTGCTGTTCCCGGAGCCGGTCTTCCATGAACGGGTCCTTCCTTGCCTCGCCCCGTGGCTACACGGGCTGCGCCGTCGGGTACGGAGTCTCCGATGACCGCTGACCCGCACGGCACGATGCTGCTCGATCGAGGAGTGATCGATGACCCGTACCCGTTCTACCGGCGCCTCCACGAGGAAGCGCCCGTCTGGCTGGTCCCGGGCACCGAGGTCTGCGTCGTCAGTTCGTTCGCTTTGGTCGTCGAGGCCGCCGGCCGCGTCCCGGACTTCTCGTCGAGCATGTACCACCTGCTCTACCGGGGAGAAGACGGACTTCCGGCTCGCCTGGCCTTCGGCGAGGGGACCCAGATCCTCGCCGTAGCCGATCCGCCAATGCACACGGTGCACCGCGGCGTCGTGTTCCCCGAGCTCATGGCCCGCCGAATGGCCAGCCTCCACTCAGAATTCACCGAGGTGGCCGAGCGGTGCATTAACCGGGCGTTGGAGAACCGGTCGGTCGACGCAAACGATGGACAAATATAACCCCTATTTCGTAGAGTGGTCTCGGCACGGGAGGATCGATCATGACCACAACGGATGTCCACGCACTGCGGTTCATCGATTCCGACGGGCACGTGATCGAGACCGGGACAATGGTCCACGAGATGGCCGATCACGCGCCGAAGGGATGGCGTGAGCGCATCCTCGAGTCGCGCGGCGGCGGAGCATCGTCCTCCCCCGAGTACCACGAGCCTTCGCCTGATGACGATTCCTCGACACGGTTGATCAACCCGATGATGCGCCCCGGTGGTCACCAGTCGGGTCCTCGAGTGGCGGACATGGACTCCGAGGGAATCGATGTGTCCGTGCTCTACCCGACCTTTCTCCTTGGCGTGCAGGCTCTTGCCGACGTCGACCTCGCCGAGGCACAGTGCCAGGCCTACAACAACTGGCTTTCAGATCACGTCCTCGAAACCCCCGGCCGGCTTTGGGGTGCTGCCGTGGTGCCCCAACAGGACATCGAGCGGGCAGCAGGGGAGATCCGCAGGGTGGCCAAGTTGCCCGGTATCAAGGCGGCGTTCATCCGCCCCAATCCAACGGCGGACTGGAAGCCGTTCAACCATCCCATCTACGACCCCATCTGGGCGACGGCATCAGCCAGCGGCATGCCGCTCGGACTTCATCCCTTCCTGGCCCCCGACCTTCCCGGGGCCTGCCTGGCCTTTCGGCTCGGTGAGGTGTCGAGTACCACTGCCGAGGTGCAAGGTGCAGATCCCGAGGCAACAGGTAACAACGCGGCGACACGGCTCGGCAACATCTTCTTCACCCAGGCCATTGCCAATCCGTTCGACATGATGAATTCGCTCACGTTCCTTCTGGGTGGAGGGGTCTGTGAGCGTTATCCCGACCTCAAGTTGGTCTTCCTCGAGGCCAATGGCGGTTGGATCGTGCCGTGGCTCGAGCGCCTCGACCATCACTACGAAGTCTTCGACTGGGATGTACCCAACCTCAAGATGGCACCTTCGGAGTACTTCAAGCGCCAGTGCTGGATCAGCTTCGATACTGACGAGTCGACTCTGGCTCATGCGGCCAATTCGCCCCTCGTCGGTGCTGACCGCATCGTGTGGGCGAGTGACTACCCTCACCCGGATGCCAAAATTCCCGGCGTGACCGACGAACTGCGGAGGTCGATCGCTTCGCTCACCGATGAGCAGCAGGCACTCATCGCCGGCGGCAGCGCGGTCGCACTCTATGACTTGTAATACCAAATAGTGCGTGGGCGATTTCGTCGGTGAGGCAATCGGGCAGATTGAAACGATTTCGTATCCGTGCCGAGGGGGAACCGATGGAAGAATCACAGCAGGGTGCGTTGTCGCTCGATGGTCGGCGAGTCTTGGTCGTCGGATCTTCGGCGGGCATCGGTCGAGTTGTCGGACGGTATCTGTGCGCGGAGGCTGTTCAGGGAGAGCGTCTCCGGACACTCCTCGAATCGAGCCATTTTGGGGTCGCCGGACCCAATTCTGCGAACCAGAATGCAGGTTGTGCATCGATTACGCGCCAACTCGGTCGTCAGCAAGAACGCAGTCCACGAGGACCATACGGCTCCTCGTGCCGTCGGCAGCTCGGCGCCACCGACAAGCCAGGGCGAAAAGTCTGTCAGGCCATCACTTGATCGGGGATCTGTCCTGCGGTTGATCAAATTCCCCCGGCCAGTCCCACGTTCATCCTTGCCGAGATAACGCGCTGATCTCCGCCCAGTCTGGGTAAAGGGGCATCAGTCGAATAGCACCGGGAGGTGGGTGGGGGCGCGAAGGCCCGACCCGAGGATGACGGGCGGCGTCGCCTCCGGGTCCAGGCGCAGGTTTGGCAAGCGATCTAGCAGAGCGTTGAGCGCGACCTGGGTCTCCATGCGCGCCAGGTGCATGCCGATGCAGGTGTGCACGCCGTGGCCGAAAGCGATGTGCGCCTTGCGATCCCGGAAGATGTCAAACTCGTCGGGGTTCTTCCAGCGGGTTTCGTCTCGGTTCGCCGCGCCCAGCGAGACCGTCACGGCCGAGCCGGAGGGAATCGTGACCCCGCACACCTCGGTGTCGACCATTGCCGTCCGCCCGACCGAGGTGAGCGAGGTCTCCCAGCGGAGCCCTTCCTCGATCGCCTGAGCCAGCAGCGAGCGGTCCGATCGGACCGCCTCGAGCTGGTCGGGATGCGTGAGCAGGCCGAGGATCAGGTTGCCCGCCGAGCGCGTAGTCGTCTCCGCGCCGGCTGGAAGGAGCAGCTGCAAGAAGGCGATGATCTTGTCATCGCTCAGCTTGAGCCCATCCTGTTCGGCGTGGGCCAGCACGCTGATCACGTCGTTGCGCGGTGTCTCGCGACGCTCCGCTGTCAGGCGCCCGAAGTACTCCGCGAGGTTCTGCGATGCCGCGAACCCTTGCTCGGGGCTCCCGGTGATCTGGATCAGTTCGACTGCCCAACGGTGGTATCGCTCCAGGTCCTCGGGCGGCAGGCCCAGCATGCCGCTGATCACCTCGATGGGGAAAGGGAACGTGAGCTCGCGTACGAGATCGGCGCGGCCCTGCTCCACGAAGGAGTCGATGTGGCGGTTGACGAGCGGGACGGCTAGCCCCCCCTCCCATTCCTCCATTGCCTTGGGGGTGAAGGCTCGCGCCACGAGGCTCCGGTACTCCTTGTGCTCGGGCTCGTCCATCTCGATCATCGAGTGGCCGAAGAGCACGGCCACTCGCTCGTAATAACCGCTCGAGGACATGCGTTGGTTGCCCAGCACCTGCTGAGCCGCCTCGAAGGTCAGCGTCGTGAAGCTCGGTCCTGAGCCCCACCAAACCCCGGTCGTCAAATCGGTGAGGTCGTCGTTCCCGCCAGCGGGAGCGTTCTCGAGCACCGGCGCCGTCGCGCGCAGCTCGGCGAAGGTGCCGTAGAACTTGCTGCTGGACGGCCCAGCGCCCATGGCCTGGAAGGCGGCGAAGGGGTCGTAGTCGTCGCCCAGATTGTTGGACAAGATCTCATCACTCATGCCGGTCCTCCTCTAGGAGCTGACCTCGGCGTCTCGTCGCAGGACCCATGCAACGCGGCCTCGACGTTACCACCGGGGGGAAGATGGACACCTCCCCAGGGGCAGTTCCGAAATACCTGAACCGTCGCCTGTGCGCCGGGCGGCCGGCGACATGCTCCGCAAGCCAAATGATCATCGATGCATGTGGAGCCGACCCCACCGAGTCCGGGATCGTCGTCGGAAGCCGATCCCTTGCGGGAACTAAGAG
>PKYA01000192.1 GCA_003133545.1 Acidimicrobiaceae bacterium
GGAATGATCGGGGCATACCCACTTCCAATCCTTCTCCAGCCGGAACACGTATAGCCCAGGCGAATCCCAGGGTCCGACCCATAAGCGAGGCCGACCTGGTGAAGGTGGAAGCGGGCCCTGGAGAAGGGACCCAAGGCCAATGGCTTTCCGACCGAGCTGTAGGCCCTGGGCCGGGTGGCCGAGGTAATCGAACGGGGTCACCGGGGTGAATTACCACTCCGGGCACGTCGGGCGGGTCGTCCGCCACATGGGCTGGAGCCGTCAGCGTCTGGCCCGAAAGGCCATGGAGCGTGACGACGAGGCCATCGAACTGGCGGTCAACGACCGATGGCCGAAGCTAAAAAAGCGGTAACGACCCACATGACAAACCGACATCCTTATTTACACAAGCTTTACCTTGCGTCATCTAGCGGGTCGTAACAGATCTCATGCACCCATTGCCGATTGATCCTTGGGTCTTCCGACTGCTTGTGGTGCTGACTGCCATCACCGGCTAGCTGTGACCCAAGGTCTCACCCAAGTGAGTGGTGGCCTGGGGTGGGCTTGACCCGCTCTGACGGACAGATTGATTATGCCGCTTGAGTGTCGTTGAGCGCGGAGTTCTTCCTTCTCCTCTCCTCGTAGGCCACGGGGGTGAGATTGCCAAGCGAGCTGTGCAGGCGTTGGCGGTTGTAGAAGACCTCGGTGAATTCGAAGATGGCCCGGCGGGCCAGCGTCCGGGTCGGCCATCCTTGTCGGTAGATGAGCTCTTGTTTCAACGTTGCGAACCAGCTTTCGGCCACGGCGTTGTCCCAACATTGCCGGGGCCGAGAAAGTGACTGGACGATGTCGTGTTGGCTCAGGAGCTGACGGAACTGATCGGAGGTGTATTGCGAGCCACGGTCGGCATGAAAAATCAGACCCATTGCGGGATGCCGTTGTTCGATGGCCATCTCTAGGGCATCGCAGACAAGGTCGGCCCGCATGTGCTCCGCCATGGCGAAGCCGACCACCCGGCGGCTGGCCAGGTCGATGACGGTCGCCAAGTACAGCCAGCCTTCCCAGGTGCGGATATAGGTGATGTCCCCGCACCAGGCGGTGTCGAGTTCGTGGGCTTCGGGGGCGAACGCTCGCTTGAGCAGATCAGGAGCGAGCGAGTCTGCGCCAGAGTCTGGCGTCGTCGTCACCTTGAACCGACGCTTGCAGCGCCCGACAAGGCCCCGGCGCACCATGAGGCGGGCTACTCGCTTTTGCCCGACGCAGATGCCCGCTTCGGCCAGCTTGGTGATGATCCGGGGTGCCCCATAGGTTCCCCGGCTCTTGGTGTGAATGTCGACGATCTGAGGTTGCCCAGAAATTGTGGACACGGTTTTAAGCGGCTTGTTGCTTGAGGGCCAACGTTAACTCGTAGCGAATGGGACTGAGATTGCGGGCCTTGGTGCAGCGACGTTGGTGGTTGTAGAAGTTGATGTAGCGGGTGATCCCGGCTCTGAGTTCGTCGATGGTGGCGAAGGTGTGCCGGTAGAAGTACTCGTGTTTGAAGATCGACCAGAAGCTCTCGGCGCTGGCGTGGTCGTAGCAGCTGCCCGTCGCTCCCATGGAGCGGACCAAACCGGCGGACTCGCAGAGCTCGACGACCTTGCGATCTGAGAATTGGCTGCCCCGGTCCGTATGAAACACCGTGCCTTTGGCTTGCCCGAAACGGGTCAGCACCGATTGGCCCAACGCGTCGAGGACGATCTCGGTGCGCATGTGATGAGCCACCGAGAACCCGAGCACCCGTGACGATCCCTCGTCGCGGATGGCGCAGAGGTAGGCGTCGCCGTCGCCAACGGTGAGGTACTTGATATCCGACGTCCACACCTGGTCGATCCCCTCAGGATGGAACGCTCGGTTCACCAGGTCCGCCGGGTAGGTGGCGCTCGGATCGGCGTTGGTGGTGACCTTGAACAGTCGTGGGCTGATACCCACGATGCCGAGGCTGGCCATGCGGGCCGCCACGGTGTTGCGGCTGACCCGCTCCCCGGCCTCGACCAGGTCGAGGGTGATCCGAGGAGCGCCGTAGGTGCCGTTCGCGCTCTTGTGGAAGCTGATGATCTTGGCTTCGAGATCGGCCCGGCGCACCTCGCTCGGAAGCGGTGAACGGTCCTGGGCTCCTCTCCAGCGGTAGTAGCCGGCCGAAGACACCTCCAGCAGGCGGGCCATGCGGGTGATCTCGAAGTTCGCGCACTCGGCGGCCATCAACGCAAATCTCTCTGCTTTGGTGGATTCGAAGCGAAGTACGCGGCAGCTTTTCCCAAGAAGGCCAGGTCTTTGTCCTGCTCGGCCACCTGGCGGCGCAGCCGCAAGAGCTCGGTCCGCTCCGCTGGCGTCAACGGCTCATCGGATGAACCAGCCACCGCGTCGAGCCGACGACGCTCGTCGCGCACCCATCGGGCCAACACGCTGTCGACCACTGACAGCTCGGCGGCTACTTCGGCCACCGTTCTGCCCGTATCGATCACGCGATGAGCGGCCTCTGTCTTGAACTCCAGCGTGAACTTCCGCCTTGTAGCTCCCATATCGGACATCCTTCCAGCTGACCCTTGGGGTCGGCTTGTTAGGTGTCCACTAATTCGGGGGAACCTCAATCCTGTTGCCGAGTTCAGCGTCGGAGAGATCTCTGGCCGAAGGGATGTGCTTGGACCATTCGTAGTAGGCGGAACGGGAGACCTTGAGCAGTACGCACGCCATGGCGACGTTGCCGTCCTGCTCAGCCTTCTCCGCCTCGACGAACGGGTACACGTTCATCGGGTCTCCTTGGCGAAGAAAACTGTGGCCCGCTTCAAGATGTCACGCTCCTCGCGCAACACGCGGTTCTCTTTTCGGAGTTGGACCAGCTCAGCATGCTCTTCGCTGGTCATCCCGGGCTTCAACCCGGCGTCGATGTCGGCTTGGCCCACCCAGCGACGGACTGCACTGACCGTCAGACCGAGGTCGCCGGCCACCTCGGTGATCGACTTTCCGCTGGTGCGGCAGAGCTCGACCACCTCGGCTTTGTACTCATCGAAAAACGACCGCCGTGGTCGCTTCCTCTTCTCTTCCATAGTCTCCATTTTGGACATCCTTCCGGGACTTTGCAGCCCGATCGTGGATGTCCGTCAAAACGGGGGAAGGCCATTGTGTGAAATGAGATGGATAATCCGAGCACATGTTTCTTAACTGGACGGAGTGGGGCTAGCAAGAATCGAACTTGCGACCTCAGCATTATCAGTGCTGCGCTCTAACCGACTGAGCTATAGCCCCAGAAGGAGATTGAGGCTACACCACGCCTGGCTGCCTCTCACCCGGTCACACGGTCGTCCTCGTCCAACAGGCGGACCACAAAGGACTGGCTCGCAGTGGCGAGGAGGTCACCGTCTTGTGACCACAGAAAGGCCACACCTTGGGCGTACCCACCGGCGAGCGCGTGCATTCGGATGTCAACCAGTACCCATTCCGTCGGCTGAAGCCGCACTACCCGCAGCGTGTTGTCGAGGCTACGGCCCCGGGCCCGGCGCCCGAGAGGCTGGGAGGACCCGCCCGACACGTAGTCCCCGAAGATGGCCAAGGTGGCGGCCGAAGGAGAAAGATGTCCCGGGACGCGCGCCCACAATGCGGAGTCGGGGGGCCCGGGTTCGCCGTCCATCTCGTCGAGCAGCCGGCCATTGGCGACCCGGACGTCGACCTCGTCCATGATCGTGTTACGGAAAATGGCGGGTAGGAAACGAGGAGGGCACTCTTCGGGAGATGCGACGTGCGGGGGCTCGACCCAGACCCCGGTCAGGTCGACTTGGCCCTCTCCGAGGGCCGCATTGACCGTCAAGATCTCGCGTCCTTCGACACTTCCGACGGCCCTACCTTGCGTGATGTGGCCGCCCACGACGGCCAGGATGACCTCCCACTCCAGCAGAGAGCCAGTCGGGGCATAGGAGAGGTACTGGCCCGTGGCCCAGATGGTCGGGCGTCCGGACGCCTCCTCCAGTGCCACGAGGGCAGCACCGAGGCCACAACCGCCGAACAGGAAGTTCCCCGGCGTCGTGAGTTGCGGCTCGACCCGCATCTGCCAGTGGAGGTTGTCGCCGACGGGCTCCATGCAGAGAAACGTGCGGGCATCCATCGGGCCGCACCCTAGCGGTGTGAGAAAGCTCAACCGTGCAACAGCGCCGTCGTGATCAGCGCGGCCAGGGCGTCCGCACCCGGACCGTCGATGGCCAGATGTGTTCCATCGGGGCCGAACCACTGCGGGTTCTCGCCAGCCAGGGTGGCCCAGTCGGCGATCACCACGCGGGGGTAGCGGGCGGCACCCTGGGCCAGGACGGCATTGTTGGGGTCCTGCCAGGGCCGGTCAACGTGGATGTTCACGAAGACGATGCGCGAGGCACCTTGCAGCGTGCCCATCATGTCGTCGAAATCGGTCGCCGAGATCGGGCCGTTGGTCCCCAGCGCGACGATCACCTCGGCTCCCAGCTCGCCCTCCGATTTGAGCCCGGCCACAATGTCCTCCCCCGTCCCCCATTGGCGGCTGACCGCAGCATCGACATCGACATCGACGCCGGGGAGGTCCGTCTCCAGGGGCGTTTGATAGTCGAGCATGACCGAGTCGCCTATCGCCGTGACACGATCCGGGACGAATCCCGCCGCCGGCGGCGGCAGGGTGCTCGTGGTCGTTGTCGCTGCTTCCGTCGAGGTGGTGGCGGAGGCACGAGCGTGCGACTGATGCGCCGGGTTCTGAGCGAGTGGTGGGCCGGCGTGTTGGTGTGACCATGGACGCAGACTGAACAGGACGGCCGCCAGGGCGATGACCAAAACGGCGGCAATCGCTACGACGATCCGAATCCGGTTGCCTTGGGGCCAACGGAGTGGCATGGGCGCTCATTGTTGCCGCTGGGGATTCGGTCGGCCTCGGGACGGTCTAATCTCTTGTCTCGGCCGGTGCCCCGCCCTGGCGTATGTCAAGGGCGACCGACGGATCCCGGGGGTGTAGCTCAGCTGGAAGAGCGGCGGCTTTGCAAGCCGTAGGTCGAGGGTTCGAGTCCCTTCACCTCCACTCTTTACTTGAGTGGATCCCGCCGAAAGCCCAGGACGTCCTGGGTTTTCGTGCTTTCAGCGCATTCAGCCGCGGTTATCCACAAGGTTTATGGACGTTCTTATCGACACGTGACCAGAAGCTCCCTACGCATCGTTACGCAGGTGATCTACGCGCCGCCCTCCTGGGCGCGCTGGAAGTTTGACTTTTGGCCGCGGATTCAATCTCGCGGTGGCGTGGGCTCCCCTACAGCACCTTGGCGGCTGAACTGATCAAGGCGCGACGGCCCGGACGTCCTATGAGCCTTGCTTGGATAGACGTGCGGGGTTGGTCGTCGATCCAAACCGCCCACGAATGTGGCGTACCACTCGGCATCGCCGGCAGCCGGGAGATGCAGCGAATTGCGTCGATGTCCTCGAAGGCATCGACAATACTTTTATTGTGCCGAAACAAGTGCCACTCACCACGCTCCTGTCCTGGGTGTGGATCGCCCACACCATCGAGGCGGACAACGCCTTCGAGGACGCTGCCTCCGCGCGGGTAGGTCGCCACTTTCGTATCTCGATGCCGATGTGGACCAACGGCTTGCGGTTCATCGAAGAGGGCGGCATCTCAGTCAACGAGCTCCGCACTCGTGCACGCGCCGCGTGCAATATCGGCGGGCTGGAACGGTGGGGCTGGATCTCGGTCGGTGACGTGGGCGGAACCCGACGGGAAGGCTATGGCAGTCATCGCGGCGTGAGAGGTGACGTTATCTTGCGCCCGACTCGCGCCGGGGCGTACGCCCGTCGAATGTGGCCCCGCGTCGTGCGGGATGTGGAGGAGCGGTGGCGAACGCGCTTTGGCGCCGACGTGATCGACGCGTTGCGCCACGCTCTGATGTCCGTCGTGACTCCGATGCCGTGGTCCCCGCCCGAGGTCCACCCCTCCGATGGCTTCCACACGCACGTCGTCATCGACAGCGATGGCGTAGATGCCGAATGGCCCCTGGTCGCGTTGCTTGGTCAGGTGCTGACCGCCTTCACGGTCGACCACGAGCTGAAGTCGGAGGTCTCACTCCCGCTCGGAGCCAACTTCTTGCGGGTCTTGGGCTCGGGTGCCGTCCGTGTTCGTGATCTGCCGGTGCGGACCGGGCTCTCGAAAGAAGGGATCGCCATGGCGGCCGGTTGCCTACAGCGAAGTGGTCTGGCTATATCCGCACCCGAGCGCGCCCTCCACCTCACGCCCAGCGGGCTCGATGCCCGGGACGGTTACTGGCAGTGGGCCGCTCGGCCGCGGGAAAAGGGTTTGCGTGCCGCGCTAGGCGCCGTCCTGGCGCAACGCAACGCATTGTCGGAGGGTCTTGTACCTCCCGAGGGTTGCTGGCGCGGGGCGAAGCCCTACCTCGGGCAAACGCAACGCCTCGTGGCCGACCCGACGGGGGCGCTCCCGTGGCACCCGATGGTCCTGCATCGAGGTGCGTGGCCCGATGCCAGCTAGAGCCACACTCGAGAGAGCCCGTTCGGGACTTGGCGAACCTCGGAACCGTCACAAGTTCAGCTCAATGAGGAGCTAGCTACATGGCCGACGATAGTGTCAGCGCGACCACGGTGATCAACGCCCCGGCGGAGGCGATCTTCGCAGTCCTTACCGACCGAGCAAAGCACGCCGCGATCGATGGCACAGGCTGGGTCCGCGAAACCCTCGACAGCAAGCCGTTGACCGCCACCGGGCGGATTTTCCGGATGTCCATGTACCACGTGAACCACCCGAACGGTAACTACCAGATAGCCAACCGGGTCCAGGTGTTGGCTCAATGTCATCACCGGCCAGGTAGCCGGGGAATGGACGGCGCAATGGGCCAGCTGGGCTTCAGCGCCGAGTCGGATCGAATTCCAGCACCTGGGTGAGCCGGATGTTGTTGCCCGACGGGTCCCGGAAGGAGGTGTCGATGCCATAGGCCTGCTTCGTCGGTGGGTCGTTGAAGGTGACGCCGCGTGCTGA
The DNA here is from genome assembly GCA_003133545.1 of Acidimicrobiaceae bacterium. GTDB lineage: Bacteria > Actinomycetota > Acidimicrobiia > Acidimicrobiales > RAAP-2 > Bog-473. The sequence goes on from PKYA01000192.1 coordinate 7,010, forward strand.
CAGCTCCTCGAACGCCGCCTGACAGTCGTCGGTCTCCAAGAACAGGGTGCCGCCCGCACCCTTCGCGACCAGCTCCGCGAGCTGCTCGCTGCTCTTGGCATCGAGCATGGGGGCCTGGGGGACGGGCATCAGCACGAGTCCAGCGCCGTCCTCACCGGGGGGACCGACGCAGAGCCAGCGGAAGCTCCATGCCTCCATGGTCACGTCGGCCCGTACCTCCCAGCCCAGGACTTTCGTATAGAACGCCAGGGCCTCGTCCTGGTCGTGAACCCAGAACTGCGCGTTGCCAATTTTGATCATCGTTCCTCCTGACGAAACACCACGGTTCGAGTCGAGGCTACGGTCCATCGTTCGTGCCGTCTTCTCGAAACGTGCGGTTTTGCGGTCGGCCGTACGCCAGCGCGACACAGCGGGGGATGCGGATGTGCTGTTCAGCGGGCGGGAACATCGCCCGATAAGCGAGGGGAGTCCGGCCAAACATTCGACCGAAGCTCGTGGTGAACGAACCGACGCTTTCGGCGCCGACGGCATAGCAGATTTCAGCGACCGTCCAGTCGGTGGCGCGGAGCAGGGCCGTCGCCCGCTCCAACCGTCGAGTCAGTAGGTACTGGTGTGGCGATTCACCGAAGGTCCGCGTGAAGAGTCGACTGAAGTAGGCCTTTGACAGGCCGGCGGCAGCGGCCAGGTCGGCCACGGAGAGTGACTCGAAGTACCGTGCGTCTGCGAGATCCTTGGCTCGGAGCAGATGTCGAGCCATCGGTTGCGTTGTCACTGTCCCAGTCTGTCGACAAAAGGATCCTCCGTGCGCACGCGGACGGACCGGTGCGTGTTCGTCAGCCGCCCCTCACGGCGGTGAGGGTGGCGTGGATCAGATCAGCGCTGCGGTTGTCGCCGGTCGCGCCGAGGTTCATCCGGTTCATCACGTAGCCCAGACCCAGCTCGAGGTCGGGATCGGCCCAGCCCATGGACCCGCCCATGCCGATATGACCGAACGAGCGCGGCCCTCCGAGTTCGGCGAGCGTGAGGTTTCCGAGATTCAACATGAAGCCCAACCCCCACTGGATGTCCATGCCCACCAGCACCCGGTCGGGCCCCTTGGTCTGTTGCACGAGCGCCTGATTCAATTGGCCGGGGCTGAGCACCCGGAACGGGGCATTGCCGCTCGTGGCGACGTCGCTCACGCAGGCCCCATAGACGCGGGCTACGGACCGGGCGTCGCAGATGCCGTTTGCCGCGGGGAGTTCGGCGGCGTGCAGTCGCGGGTCATTCCAGACATCGGGCGATGACAGCGCCCCGCCCGGGGCGCTCATTGCCTTGGTGAGCGCCCCATTGGGCCCGAGGTACGGGGCGAGCTGAGCCAGGAGCTCGGCAATGGCTGGATCTTCGGAGCCCGCGCCCACGTCGCCCAGAGCGCCGAATGGGCTCCCGTCGGGGCCGGTCGCGAAGGGAACGATCCGGGCCACGCGGGGCTCCAGCACGGCCGGCAACCCGATGTACCAGTCGGCTTCGAGGGGTCCGGCGATCTCGTCCCTGAAATAGGTGCCGAGGCTCCGACCGCTGATGCGGCGCACGACCTCTCCCACCAGGTAGCCGAAGGTCACGGCGTGGTAGCCGTGGTCGGTTCCGGGCTCCCAGGACGGCGACTGGATCTCTAACGCCGCAGTGACGGGCTCCCACGCCAGCGCATCTTCGAGCGACATGGTGCCGTCGATCCAGGCGAGGCCGGCGCGGTGGGCCAGCAGGTGGGCAACCGTCACCGACTCCTTGCCCGCCTGGGCGAATTCGGGCCAGTACTCGGCCACCGGTGCGTTGACGTCGAGCAGGCCCTGCTCGGACAATCGGTTGGCACACATGGCGGTCGCGCCCTTGGTCGTGGAGAACGTGAGAACCATCGTGTCCTCATCCCAGGGTCGGCCGGTGGTCGTGTCGGCGATCCCGCCCCAGAGGTCGACGACCTTGTGCCCAAGGTGNNGTGGTAGGCGGCGAAGGCCGCCCCGTCCTCGGCCCCTGCATCGAAGTTGGCCTGGAAGACGTCACGCACCGTCTCGAAACCAGGTGCCACCGAACCACTGATCGTTGTCATGCCGTCATGATGGCCGAGAGCGTGGTCGATCGCTAGCCCGACGCCGCCAGACCACCGGGTTGCGCCCGATTTCACTAAAGCGCCGGACGCCCACAATCCCGCCCACTGGTCATATCCCGGAGCGAGGGGTCGAGCGTGCGGAAGCCCGGAAATATCCATTGCGCGCCTCCGCCTGCCGGCGGCGGCGGCCCCGGGCCAGATTGGACAGACCTCGTCCCCCCTTGATTCCGGCGGCCAAGTTGCTATCGTCGCCAGCGTCGAATGCACGACTGGCGGGGCTCGACACAGCATCGGCGAGGCGGCGTGAAGATGACGGATCGACGAAGCGTGGAGCGCGGGGCCGCATGGAGCACGTGTCCCGTCATGTCGTCATGAGACGTTCGTGGCGCCCACGCGCCGGCGTGCTGCCAATGGCTGCGCTGGCGGTGTTGCTCGGTGGCGCCGGGGTGGTGTCGTTTGAAACCCGGGTGGCAGCCCAGGTCGGCACGACCCGTTCGTCGTCGATCAGCAGCCCGGGGATCCTCATCGGGCCCGCCCGCGCCAAGTCCGTGTCCTTTTTGGTGTTGCTCCGCGCCCCGTCCCGTCCCACCTGTCTTGAACAGTGGGCCGCGTCGGCCGGGCTGTCCGTCCAGTGGATGGGCGGCCAGCGCTGGGCGTCGATCTCAGGAAGTCCTCGAGATGTCGAACGCAGCTTTCACGTCTCCGTCGACGACTACCGCTCCTCCGGAGGGAGCATTGTCTTCGCCGCCAATCATCAGGCGGCGGTGCCTACCGGAGTATGTGGCGAGGTGGCCGGGGTCGGCACGATCCATTCATTCACAGAACCCACCAACCTGGCCGTCCCGAATGGGGCCCTCAGTAGCGTGGAGTTGCTGAGGGCGTACGACGCTCTTCCTCTGACGGACCAGGGTGACGCCGGCCAGGGCGAGACCATCGTCCTCTTGGAGACGTCGGGCTTCTCCATGAAGGATCTTGACGCGTTCGACGGCGATGAGAAGCTCCCCCCCTTCAACCTGACAGTGATCGGACCGAACGGGTCCAGCACTGAGGAAGAAACGCCCATGGATTTGGAGACGGCGCACGAGATCGCCCCGGACGCGCATCTCGTCTACTTCAACATGAACTCCATGACCAACGCGACCTCTGTTGCGGACGAGTTCGCGTTGTCGATCACCAAGGCCGCCGCGGAATTCCCCGGTGCGATATTCAGCGCGAGTATCGGCGTCTGCGAGTCCGACACCCAGGTCTTCGATCGCTCCGACCTTGTCGCCCTCAACGCAGCGATAGCCTCGGTCGAATCGAAGGGCTCGACGATGTTCGCCTCGAGCGGCGATGCCGGAGGGCTCGATTGCACCCCGTCGGGAGACTACGGTCAGCCACCCGAAAGCTCCTTCGAAGGTGTGGTCGTTCCCGCATCCTTGCCGTCGGTGACGAGCACGGGGGGCACGACCCTGACGACCGACGCGCAAGGCAACTGGGTGGGGGAGACGACCTGGTCTGAGGTGCTCCTGTCCCAGGGCACCGGTGGGGGCGTCTCCGAGTACTTCTCGCGGCCGTCATGGGAAACCGGAGTGGGCACAGGGGGACAGATCGACGTGAACAACAACTACCAAATCCCCGACGTGGCCTCCGACTCAGACCCGGACACCGGCAACTTCGTAGTCCTGGGCGGATCGGATGCCACGGGCGGCGGCACGTCGCTGGCCGCTCCCACGTGGGCCGGATTTACCGCCCTTTTGGATCAGTACCTGGTGCAGCATAACGATCAGCCGGTTGGATTCTTCAACAGCACACTCTTTCAGCTGGCCAATTCGCAGGAGCCTTATCCGCCCTTCCACGACATCACCCTGGGTGGGAACGATTTCTACGGTGCTACCCCCGGATACGACATGGCGACCGGGCTCGGTTCCCCCAACGTGTACAACCTCGCCAGGGACCTGATGGCGGGAGGGTACTGAGATGAGCGAGATGACGTCGAGCCCGTCGGACCTGCCCGTGCTGGCCACCGTGGCCTGCCCGCATTGCTCGGTGGTGGTCCCGGATGCCAGGTACTGCGGCGCCTGCGGCGCCCATCTCGTCCACGCGGGGCTCCGCGCCTCAGAAAGGCTGCACTCCTATGCCGCCTTTCCCGACGAGCCGGTGTTCCGGCTTTCCGCGGTGACCTCCCTCTTCCCCCACCTCTCGCATCGGGCCAAGGCTCCCTTCCGCGTGGGTTTCGCCGTCTTTCTGACACTGCTGTTGATCTTCGCCTTGGCTGGTACGAGCGCTCCCCTGATCGCTGTGAGCGCGCTCAGCGTGCCCCTCCTCTATCTCCTCTACATCTGGGAGGTCGACCCCTACGAGGGAAGCTTCCTGTCCCCGACCCTCCTTTGCCTCGTCCTGGGCGCCGGGCTTGGCGCAGGCTGGGCCATCGTCGGCAGCACCTACGTTGACAAGGCACTCCTGCCTTCTTTTTCCCCCAGCCTCACCAGTGGGTCGTCGGTTGTGGCGGCCGTGGCCGTGCCGGCCATAGGGCAGCTCCTCATGTGCGTGCCGATGGTGGTGGTCCGGCGGATGCAAACAGGACCGACCGAATCGCTTGACGGGTTCGTCGCGGGGGCAACCGGCGCACTGGGCTTCACCCTGGCCGCCACCATCGACCTGATGGCGCCGTGGCTCAGCAACGGACAGCTCACCCACGAAGCGTTCCTCTCCAACATCACCCAGGTCGTCCTGCGAGGCGTGACTCTGCCCCTCATCAGCGCCATGGCGACCGGGTTCATCGGGATGGCCTTTTGGGCCAAGACCGGGTCGCGCCCCACCGGGGCGAGGGCACGATGGCTGACGTCGCCGGGAGTAGCCCTGGCGCTTGCCCTGTTGGTCCAGGTGGGACTGGGCTTCACCGACATCGCCGCCCTGTCCGATGCCGTGCTCCTCGTCATCCATCTGGTGGCGTTGGGCGTGCTGACATTGGCCATGAGGGCTGGCCTGCACCACGTGCTGCTCCACGAGGCCCTCGACGTGAAGGTGGGGGGACCCCGGGTATGCCCTAACTGCACCCACCTGGTCCCGGCCATGGCGTTCTGCCCCCAGTGCGGGGTCGCCGAGCGGGCGACGTCGCGGCGTCACCGCCGAACGGCAATCTGGCCTGCACTGCATGGCATTCTCCCCGCTCCGGAAGCCCGCGCGAGTACTTCCGATGCCCCTCCCGATGCCCCATGGCCGACTGTGCCACCAGGCACGCCCGGCTTGGAGATCGGCTTCCCCGGAGCGCACGAGGATGCGTTGCCAAATCGGCGGTTGAGTCACGTCGCCACGATCGCCCTTTTGGTGGCATGCCTGAGCGTGCTGACTGTCGCGCTTGTGGTCGTCGCCTTGCTGGCTACCCCCGGGCCGCCGGCGCCCTGCCCCCCGCTCCAGTGTCAGGGACCACCGACGGGGCGGCCCAATGGTGGCGTCACAGGTCAGAGCGCGGCCGGCCCCGCAGTGGTCGAGGGCACGTATTACAAGAGCCCGTCCGGGTTCTCCTTGCGCTACCAACTCGACCCCAGTGTCCAGACCACTTCGAAGACCATCGGCTTGACCTACCCGTTCAGAAGCGGAACGGCGTATCTCGACGTCTTCGGGGGGTCGAGCGCGGGCACCTCGTCCGAGCAGGTGGTGCAGAACTTCGTCAACCAGAACCTCCCGAGCGCACAGCCCGTCTACTCCATGCCGGGGCCCCTGGTGGGCTATCGCCCCGGTTTCGGCGAGGCATTCAACGTGCAACCGGCCAGCACGGCGGGGTCGACGCAGACCGAGCGCGTTCTCGTGTTGTCGTCCTCGTACAACGGATTCGGGATCATTGTCGTCGCGTACGGCGCATTGCTTTCGCGGGTGACGGCGAGCTCCCAATTCTTCGATGGGCATCCCTCCCCGGCCAACCTCAATTTGGCCTACTTCTACGGTGCGGACTCGCTCATCAACAGCATCGAGTTTCCGTAGACCGACGCGCCGATCGGGACAATCCGAACGATGAGATTGTCATCGGCGGCTCTCGCCCGGGCGCGTTCTTCCAACGGGAACGTGCACATCGTGGCGCGTGGAGCGCCAGATCTCAGACCCGACGGGAATTCCGGACCGGTCTCGGGCGTCGGTGCACCGCGAGCAAGCGGCGCCCCACCCGCACGAACACGAGGCCGATCGCCATCCGGACTCGGTGACGACGGGCTGGCCCTGCGGCCGTTGCTCGTCGGGCCCGGTGGTGCGACTGTGCCCACTGCTCGAGCTCGCGGCGGTGCTCGTCGACCAGTGCGCGGCTCAGGTACGGATGGGGCTGGTGCATCGCCTCACCCGCGGGTGGTCGTCGGAGGGTGCAATGACATCCCTCAATCCATGACATACTTGGCCTGGTTTAAACAGAGCCAAACTTGGGATGGTGGCAGGTGACCTCAGACCGGCTGGCCGAACTGCTCGCACCGTGGCTCGATGCCGGCCCCGCCTACCTCGGTCTGGCCGCGGGACTGCGCGGACTGGCCCTCGACGGTCGTCTGCCCGTCGGGACACGAATCGCATCGGAGCGACAGCTGGCGCTCGTCCTCGGGGTGAGCAGGAACACGATCACGGCGGCCTATGACGTGCTCCGCAGCGAGGGCTATCTCGCCAGTGCACGCGGCGGGGGCAGCCGGGTGACCCTGCCCGCGGCAGTTCCGGCGCGACCCGACGCGGTGCCGGGCGAACGACCGGACATTTGGGACCTGAGCGTTGCCGCCCTGCCCGCGCCGGCCGCGCTCATCGACAGCGTGACCGAGGCCGCTTTGGCGCTGCACCCGTTGCTCGCCGGGCACGGCCTGTACCCGCTGGGGCTACCCGAGACCCGCGAGGCGGTGGCCGACCACCTCACGCGGCGGGGACTCTCCACGCGCGCCGACCAGGTGCTCATCACCAACGGCTCTCTACACGGCTGGGATCTGCTGCTGCGCGCGCTGACCCGGCCCGGCGTCCGGGTCCTGGTCGAACAGCCGACCTATCCTGCGGTGCTCGACGCCGTCATGTCGCATCGCCTTCGCCCGGTCGCCTTTCCGGTGACCGGGCAAGGCTGGGAGATGCCCGCCCCAGCGACAGCCCTTGCGCACCTCATTCCCGACGGTCAGAACCCGACGGGCTTCCTGGCCACCACCGCGCAGCGGCGGAACCTTCTCCGCCAGCTCAGGGCGGAGGTGATCGCCTGCGACGAGACCTTCGCCGATCTCGTGCTCGACGGATCGCCTCCCGTTCCCCTCGGGGCATTGGACGAGCGCGTCGTGACCCTCGGTTCCATGAGCAAGGCGTTTTGGGCGGGACTGCGTGTGGGCTGGGTCCGTGCCGATCGCGACACCTTGACCAGGCTGGCCCAGATCCGGGCCGGCACAGATCTCGCGGGGCCCGTCCTCGAACAGCTGATCGCGGCACGACTGCTCCGGCGCGCCGATGCGGTCCTCGCCGAGCGCCGTGCACTGCTCCGACGCTCCCGTGACGCCCTGATGGACGCGCTGACGCTGGCCTTGCCCACCTGGAGGTTCCATCGCCCCGCCGCCGGCATGGTGCTGTGGATAGAGATGCCCGAGGCCCGGGCGACCCGGTTGGTCGCCCATGCACTCGACATCGGCCTGCGATTGACGGCCGGTCCCCGCTTCACCATCGACGGCACCGCCGATCGGTGGTTCCGGCTTCCCTACACGCTGCCACCCGAAAAGGTCGCCGCCGTCGTCGACCTCCTGGTGGACGCGGCGGGGCGAGTCGATTCCGGCGCGCCCCCGTCGGGCAACAAGCAATCGCGGTGGACCGCCTGAATCGTTGATCCGCAGGGCTTACCTGATCCGTGCTCGAATCGACCGATGCCCGATGTGTCGAAGAGGGACCTGTCCGAGGCGACGCGGCGCCTCTCCCTGGCCGGTTGCGTCGCCGCCGAAGACGAAGCGCGGGAACTGGCGGCGACGGCGTCGGGCGACGCCTTTCACCTGGCGTCACTGGTCGAGCGGCGGACGACCGGCGAGCCACTGGCATGGATTACCGGGACGACGACATTCTGCGGGTGCACGATCGGTATCGATCCCGGTGTGTACGTGCCACGGTGGCAGAGCGAGCCGTTGGCGGAGCGCGCCGCGGCGGTGCTTCCCGAGCATGGCCGGGCCATTGACCTCGGGACCGGGAGCGGCGCCCTCGCCTGTGTCCTCCATGCCCGCAAACCGCGGGCGTCGGTGCTCGGTACCGAGAACGACCCGGTGGCGGCCGCGTGCGCGCGGAGAAATGGCATCGCCGTGAAGCAGGGAGATCTCTTCGACGGGGTGCCGTCGGCGTGGCGGGGGACGGTGGACGTGGTGGTGGCCGTGCTGCCCTACGTCCCGACCGATGCGATCGCCTATCTCCCGCGTGACGTGCGCACCTTCGAGCCGATCGCCAGTCTCGACGGGGGTGACGACGGCCTCGCGGTGATCAGCCGGGCGGCCCGCGCCGCCCGGAGGTGGCTCCGGCCCGGAGGTCATCTTCTCTTGGAGGTTGGGGGCGATCAGCCCGATGAACTGGGGCCGATGCTCGAGAGATACGGGTACGACGGGCTCCGCGTCCTGAGCGACGGGGAGGGCGACCCGAGGGGTGTGGAGGCCGTGGCCGCCCCCGCTCCGAGGGTATCTACCTCCGGGTGAGGCGCCAGATCACCGACGGACCCGAAACGGCATGGGTGGCCCGCACCGCGACGGCCATGTTGTCACCATCCAGATCGATGCTGAGCGTGCCGATGCGGGTGCCCGCCGCGACCCGCGCGGGGAGTGGTCCCACCTCGAGCCGGGCCGGCACGGTCAGGCCGGGCCAGCCGACGATGCTCGGGGCGTGCAGAGCGGTCACCGCCACCGAAGTCCCCCACGCCGTCACGACCCTCCCCACGAGGTGGTCCGGGGGGAGGACGGGGAGTGATCCCATATCGGCGAAGGCGGCCTTGGCCAGGGCTTCGGCCTCGGCCAGGACGGTAGTGATCGGGCTGGAGGACTGCTGGCCCAGTACGGCGCCGACGAGGGTCACCTTGCGCCCGTCCACTTTGCTCTGGGCCTCGAACAAGAAGCACCCGCCGGCCGCGGCGTCGGTCCCTGTCTTGATGCCGATGATCCCGTCGCGGCCCAAGTCGTAGTCGAAGTTGTAGACGAGCCCCGCCACCGGCAGGGTGGCCTCTCCCAGTCCCACAATCTGGGCGAAGGCAGGTATGGACATGGCCGCCTGACCCAACTGAATCAGGTCGGCCGGTGTGCTGACCGACCCCGAGTCCAACCCGCTGGCGTCGTTGAAGTGCGTGGAACTGAGTCCGAGCGCCTGGGCCGCGGCATTCATCTTGGCGACGAACGCGGCGGAGCTCCCGGCGTCCCAGTCGGCCAGCAGGCTGGCAATGTTGTTTCCGGAGGGGATGAGGAGGCCCTCGAGCGCCTGCATTTCGGTCAGGGTCTCGCCGTTTGCGACGGCCAACACCGACTGCTGGGTGGCCAGACCGAGTTGATAGACGGCGACGTCCGCCGCCGTCACGGGGATGAGCGGGCCTGTCGCACCGGCGGCGAGGGGATGGTCCTTGAGCACGACGTAGGCCGTCATGACCTTGGTGATGCTGGCGATCGGGGCCGGCGCGGTGCTGCCCACGTGCCCGAGGCTCCCGACCCCCTCCATCGCCAGTGCCGCGGCACCGGCCGTGGGCCACGGCAGGGAGGGGGACGTCCCCGGCAGCGTCACCGAATCCGCCATGGCGGGCCGGAACACCGGGGCAGGGACCCGGCGGGACCACTGCAACCCGGCACCCACGCTGATCAACGCGACGACGAGCACCAGGACCACGGGGAGGACGTACCGCCTGGCTCGCCCGGACCGCCCGGTTCGCCGAGGAGGGACGACGCCGGGCGCATCGACTCTGGTCACCACACGCCCGCCCAGTGCGCCGAGAGGATCCGGCCTCTGCTCGCTCCCATGAGAACGCCGGCGCCGGCGATGCGCAGGTCCGGTGGTGCGGCTACTGCTCATGGTCGCTCACGGTGGCCACAGTCTCCCTGCCCGAAGGCGCCTCGCCGTGTCATTGGCGCCGGATCTCGCAGGTTATCGACGCGGGCGGGTGCCGGGGGGTCATCGTCACATACGCTGCCGTGCCATGACCAGCACTGCGTCCTCGTCCTCTCGCACCCCTGCTTCGGGTCTCTTGAGTGGGAAGGTCTGTGTCGTTTCGGGCATCGGCCCGGGGCTCGGCCGTCAAGCGGCGCGCGCGCTGGCCGCTCACGGCGCCGATCTGGTGCTGGCCGCCCGACGGCAGGCGTCGCTCGACGCGGTGGCGGCCGAAGTCGGGGCAATGGGTGCCCGCTCCATCACCGTTCCCACGGACATCACCGATCCCGAACAGTGCGCACGATTGGTCGCCCGGGCCACCGAGGAGTTTGGAGGCGTCGACGTCCTGGTGAACAACGCCTTCCGCTTCGACGCCTTTCAGAGTTTCGAGGACGTCGATCTGGCGATTTGGCGCAAGATCATGGATGTCAATCTCTTCGGCACCCTGCAGATGACTCGCGCCGCTCTCCCGTCCATGCGACAGCGTGGTGGAGGATCGGTGGTGATGGTGGCGTCCATGGTGGCGCGCCAGCCCCAGCCAGCCCAGGGGGGCTATGCCATCTCGAAGGGTGCACTCCTCACCGCCACCAAGGTCCTGGCCTACGAGCTCGGTCCATCCGGCGTACGCGTGAACGCGGTCGTGCCCGGCTGGATGGCGGGTCCCTCGGTGGACATCTACGTGCACATGGAGTCCGAGGGACGAGGAGTCCCCCGCCAAGAGGTGGTGGACGAGCTCAACGCCCGTGTTCCGCTCGGCCGCATCCCGAGCGACGAGGAAGTGGCCGGGACGATCGTGTACCTCGCCTCTGACCTCTCTTCGGCACTGACGGGTCAAGCGGTGGACACCAATGGCGGTGAGATCTTCAACTGACCCGCCGTCCGTGGTCCTGCCCCCGGCCGGGGCAGACCCGAATCGCCTCGTCTACGGCAGTCCCTGTATCTTCACCGCTTCGACTTGGCTGGACCCGAAGTTGCTGACCACCAGCCACTTTCCATTGCGACTGGCAGCCATATCGCGAGGGAACGAGTCCGCTCGGATATATCCCCTCAGAACCATCTGGCCGTGTGAAGGGGTGGTGACGACGGCGAGGCTGGCGCCTTGCCCGGCTACGGCAAAGCGGTCGGAATCGGACAGGACGAGCGTCCGGTCGTGATGGACGAGCGCCAGCCCGACGGGTGCCTCGCCCACCGTGACGACTCCATTGAGGGCGCGCGCGGGGCGCCGCACGAGATCCGACGCGTTGAATCTGAGGAGAGCGTCGCTGCCGCGTGCCGTGACATAGACGAAGGTGCTTGTCGCCGCCACGCGTACCGGGCTGCACCCCGCCTCGACCGTGGAGACGATGGCGTGCGAGGGTGCGAGCTCAGCTCTTCTCAGATTGATGGTCGTCAGCGTCCCCTCGTCCTGGTTCTGCGCAGTCGCTTCACTCGTGACATAGAGGTAGCGGCCATCGGGAGCGGTCGCGATGCCCACGGGGGCCGTTCCCAGCGGAACGGTCCCCACCAAATCGGAGGAACGGAAGCCGTCGCGCAACGCTTTGGTCAGGTTGAAGACCGCCAGTTCATTGCTGTCCTCGAGCGAGACGAAGACATAGCCGCCATCAGGCGATACGGCCACCTCAATGGCCCCCTCGCCAGAGCTTCGCAGTGTTCCAGTGACCCACGACGATAGGCCGGATCGGCTGCCCTCAAGATGGCCCACCTCGAAGACTTCCGCTCCCCCCTGCCACGCGGCGACGAGATAGCGGTCGTTGGGCGTCAGGGCGAGGCCGGTGGGCGAGACACCCGGCAGCGGGGGGACGCCGGACGAGCTCGGCCTGACGCGAAAGGCATCGACCTTTTCCGTTGCTGGCTTCGATGAGCCGAGGGAATACAGATAGATGGCGCCGGCTGAGTCGGCGACGAAGGCTGTCTTGCTGTTTGCCGTTATGGCGACGCCGAACGGTGAGAGGGGGCCGTCAATGAAGTCAGGTTCGGCGGCTAGCTGCGGAGCGGGGGCGACGGCGGTCGAACAGCCGGGGACGACGGGCGCCGTCGGGGCCGGCGCAGCCTGAGCTCGAGCCGCGCCTGCGACCGTACTTGCCAGGGCGAGAGCTCCTAGCAGAGCGCGCAGCGGCAGGCCGTGCAGAGACCTCTTCGGTCTCCCCTCTCGGCTCATGCCGGCGAGCTTAAGGTCGCGGCGGTTGCGAAGGGAATCGTGACCCGCTTGTCCTTTCGCTGTGACCTGTCAATAGAGTTGGCCGATGGCACCGACGCCCCTTCTTGATGTTCACCGGGCGAGCCGAGGAGGCCATGCGTTTCTACGTCGCGACCTTTCCCGACGCCGAGATCCTTCACCTCGACCGCTTCGGACCAGACGACCCAGGCAGAGATGGCGCCGTCAAGGGCGCCACCTTCCGGATCGCCGACCAGACGCTCCGCTGCATCGACAGCCCGGATGTACACGCCTTCGGGTTCACCCCCGCGGTGTCATTCTTCTTCGATTGCCAGGACGAGTCGACCTTCAAGGCCCTGTTCGATCGGCTCTCCGATCAGGGGTCGGTCCAGATGCCGCCGGATCGGTATCCCTTCGCCAGGATGTTTGCATGGCTCAGCGACCGCTACGGCGTCTCATGGCAGCTCAGTGTGGCCGCCGAGTAACGACCGTCTTGCGAGAGCGCGCGTCTTACTCCTGCTTCAGCGAGATCGCGAGGTCCGGCTTGACGATGGACGCGACGTACCTTGGCCAGATCATCGCTCCGTGGCAGCGGAAGTTGACGACTTCCCCATCAGCCACGTCGAACGAGTGCTCTGGGCTGGAGTAACGACCCGCCCGTATTCGGAGGGTGTGATGTCCTGGCTCAAGCGGCGTCTCCATCGATTCATGCCGTTCGATTGAGCCGACGCCATTGCCGTCGGCGACGATCTCGAATCGACCACGTCGGAGCTCAATGCCGACACCTTCCCTTGTCACCCTGAGCGTTGCTGACACGGTCGCCTCTTTCAGTGATCGACTTCACATGCGCGGCGGTGTGCCGTGGACGCGAACGCCGCCCGAGTGCGTCGATGAGGAGGATGGGCGGAAGCGGAGACTACTTTCCCAAGGTTAGCTATTCGGTGCACGCGGGACTGCCGTGCGCTACACCCTCATCCCCACTGGCCGGGCGTGTAGTCGCCGGCGGGCTGGCGCGTGATGACGATGAGGCGGTTGTAGAGGTTGATGAGGGCGATGAGGCACCCCAGTGCGCCGAGCTCCGCCAAAGAGGGGCGAGGTGCTCCGACGGGAAGCATGCTCAACTCGCGGCGAATGCGGCTGGCGCCATGCAGACGCGATCACGGCCGGCTGCCTTTGCCGCAAAGAGGGCCTCATCGGCGCGAAACAAAAGATCCGCTACCGATTGGCTCGAATTCGGGGACCAACAGGCCACCCCACCGCTCACAGTCAATACGGGGGATGCGGTCGGTCGGGTTTCGTGGGCTATGGCTGCGTCGGTCACTACCTGACGGATCCGTTCGGCGGCTGAGGCGGCGTCGTCGGCGTTGCAGTCAGGAAGGAGTACGAGGAACTCCTCTCCGCCGTAGCGGTAAATGCTCTCGTCTTCCCGTGTCCCTTCGTCCAGGCACCGTGCGACTTGGCGCAACGCCTCATCCCCGGCCTGATGGCCATAACGGTCGTTGTAGGGTTTGAAGTGGTCGATATCGAACAGAATCAGCCCATAGGATCGACCCACCCGCAGCGCCCGAGCATGGGTTCGTGTCAGGTCTTCTTCCATTCGTCGGCGATTGCCAAGGCCTGTCAACGAGTCGGTGAGCGAAAGGCTGAGCAGTTCGCGGTTGGCCATCTTCAGCTGCGCTTGGCTGTCGGCTAACCGGTGGTGCAAGCCGGTCACGCGCTCGGCCGCGACCAGACGGGAGCGCAGAGCAAACGGATCGATGGGCTTGATCAGGTAATCGTCGGCACCCGCGCTCATACCTTCGAACACCTCCTCGCAGTGCCCAAGCACGGTGATCAACACAATGTAGAGGTAGCCGCCGTCGAGCTCATCGCGCACGCGCCGACAGAGTTCGAGCCCGTCGAGACCGGGCATCATCCAGTCGCTAAGTAAGACGTCGAACTTTTCGGATGAAAGAAGTTCCCATGCACTCGATCCATCTGTGGCCACCAGACAGTCGTGGCCCAGTTTGGACGCTATGGCCGTGAGTTCGAGCCGACTGGTGGCGTCATCGTCTGCAATCAGGATGCGCATTTCAGGTGCCGAGTTCAATCTGGCGGGATAGAACAGGCGGACAGGCTCGTTCGTCATCGGGGAAGGCGGGCACCACATGGATACGGTTGCGCCCGGCTGATTTGGCCGCAAAGAGTGCCTCATCAGCCCGCAGGAGCAGGTCGGATGTCGACCATGGAGAGCCTGGCATCCAGCACGTGACCCCGCCGCTGATCGTGACCACCGGAGGCGGGGTAGGTCGGGCGTCATGAGGGATGACCGAAGAGGCCACGGTCCGACGTATTCGTTCCGCCGCCAGCCGGGCTGATTCCATGCTGCAGTCCGGTAGGAGCAACAAGAACTCCTCGCCTCCGTAACGATAGGCCCGTTCGCCGGCACGAACCGCCATCTTGAAACATTGCGCGACTTGGCGGAGGGCTTCGTCGCCCGCGAGGTGACCGTAGTGGTCGTTGTAGAGCTTGAAGTGGTCGACATCGAACAAAGTAACGGCGAAGGTTCGGCCGGCCCGGATCGCCTTGGCGTGGACGCCGGCGAGATCTTCCTCCATGCGGCGCCGGTTCCCGAGGCCCGTCAGGGCGTCGGTGAGTGATCGTTGGGTCGCTTCTACGTTGGCCGCCTCGAGCTGGGCGCGGAACTCCGCCACCTGGCGATGCAACTCGGTGACCCGCTTGGCCGCAATCAGACGCGTCTGCACCGAGAATGGGTCGACTGGCTTGATGAGAAAGTCATCTGCACCCGCGCCCATACCTTCGAGCACCTGCTCGGGGTGGTGCAGGCCAGTGATCAAGACGATGTAGACGTATCCGCCGCTCTGCTCGTCACGGACCCGCCGGCACAGATCGGGGCCATTGACGCCCGGCATCATCCAGTCAGTGAGTAGGACATCGATCCCTTCGGATGTCAGCATCTCCCACGCACTCGTCCCATCGGTGGCGACAAGGCACTCGTGTTCCATTTTCGTGACAACGGCCTTCAGTAACAGCCGACTGGTGGCGTCATCATCGGCGATGAGAATCCGCATTTTAGCTACTAGGAACGAGCAGCTCGTTGAGGGCTGTTCTGACCCGTGCGAACTCGGCATCGAATCGCTCGACCAGCTCAGCGGTGCCATCGAATTGTTCGAGGCGTCCCTGCATCTCCATCTCGGCGCAGACGGTGGCGAGCGCGCTGGCTCCGACGTTGGCGCTGGCGCCTCTCAGCGAGTGGGCGGCGCGTTCGAGGGCGTGTGCGTCGCCTTGGTCCACCACGCGGGCCAGCTCGCCGCGGCCCTGCGCGGCTTGGGTCAGATACTCATCAATGATTTCGCCCAGCACCGCCCCGTCGCCGTCGTCAAGGCTGCGAAGCAATTCGATCTGCGATGGGTCGAGGGGATAGGCCTGACTTTCCTCGGTCGATGTATTTGCCGGGCCTTCGGAGGCTTGGTCGGGCACAGCCGGGGCTATCCATCGCTCGAGGACGTCCGCCAGAGCCTCCAGGCGCACCGGCTTGGTGATGTAGTCGTCCATCCCGGCGGCCAGGCAATTCTCGCGGTCGCCTTCCATCGCGGCTGCGGTCATGGCGATGATGGGGGTGTGGCGATTCGTGCCCTCGATGCGACGGATCTCGGCGGTGGCTTCGTAGCCGTCCATCTCAGGCATCTGGCAATCCATGAGGATCGCGTCGTAGCTGGCCGCTTGGATGGCACGAACCGCCTCGCCACCATGGTTTGCGATATCGAAACCAAATCCAAGCTTGGTGAGGATCTTCGTACCAACCAGTTGGTTCATCTTGTTGTCTTCAACGAGCAGGATCATGCCCATCATCTCCGGATTCTGTGTTTCGTCGGTCAGTACTTCGGTTGTCGACGGACGTGATGTCCCCTGATTCAAACCCGAGATCAAGCAGTCGAAGAGCTCGGATGAACGGACGGGCTTGGTCAAACTGCCGGCAAAGCCGCGCAGATGGGACTCGGCCGCGCCGAGTCGCTCTCCCGAAGAGCTCAGCAGGAACAAGCTGATCGCCGCCGCCGTCGGGTCTCCCTTCAGGGTCTCGGCCAGCTCGATACCGTCCATGCCCGGCATGTTGAGGTCGATCACGGCGAAGTCGAATCCCGGGTCTCCAATGGTAGCCTGCGTCGGAGCAACGAGCCCCAACGCCTGATAGCCATCAACGGCCTCGACGACGACGACCCCCCACGAGTTCAGCTGCTGACTCAGGATCTTGCGGTTGGTGGCGTTGTCGTCAACGACTAACGCGCGCAGTCCGGCCAGAGTTCGGGGATCATCGCTGATGGCGGTGAGGGGATCACTCGCCGCCCGGCGCAAGGAGAGTTCGAACCAAAAAGTCGAGCCATCGCCGGGAGCGCTGACCAATCCGAGTGTGCCTCCCATGAGCTCAACGAGTTGTCGACAGATGGCCAGCCCGAGGCCGGTACCGCCGAACTTGCGGGTCGTTGAAGAGTCGGCCTGGGCGAACGGGCGAAAAAGGCGTTCCTGATCCTCGACGGCGATGCCGATGCCCATGTCGATCACATCGAAGCGCAGTGCCACCCGTTCGGGGTTCTGATGCAACATCGAAACACGGATGATCACCTCTCCTTCGGAGGTGAACTTCACCGCATTCGATCCGAGGTTGAGCAGAACTTGCTGGATCCTGACTCCATCTCCGAGGAGTGTTGCTGGTACGTCAGGGTGGACATCGATCAGGAGCTCCACCCCTTTGGAGTGCGCCGACCCCGCGAGGATCCGTCCGACATCGTCGGTCACTCCGATCACGTTGAAGGGGACCTCCTCGACCTCGAGCGCACCTGCCTCTATTTTGGAGAAATCCAGAATGTCGTTGATGATGACCAACAGGTTCTCCGCTGAGACCTTGACACCCGAGGCGAGCTCGGTCTGCTCTACGTCCAGACTTGTCCCGAGCAAGAGCTCGGTCAGCCCGATCACGCCGTTCATAGGTGTACGTATCTCGTGGCTCATGGTGGACAGGAAGTCAGATTTTGCTTTCGATGCCGAGAGGGCACCGTCCCGGGCGATGACCAGGTCCTCAGCGGCCTGACGCGCCTCGGTGACATCCCCACCGTTCAGTACGTAGCCCCGCACCGCGGGGTCGGCGAGAAGGTTCGTGGCAGTCCAGGCAATCGTCCGCCAGGCACCGTCGTGATGTCGCATCCGGGTCTCGAAGGCTGCGACCGACTGCGTCGACCCGTCGGCGAGCTGGCGCAACTGATCAAGCAGGACCACAGCATCGTCGGGGTGTGCAATGTCGTTGATAGGGCGACCCTGGAGGTCCGCCGGCGCATAACCGAGCACCCGCTTCGATGACGGCGTGATATAGGCGACCTCGAAATCGGCTTCGGCGACGACGATCAAGTCCCAGGTGTTGTCGATCAAGGATCGAAATCGAGCCGAGTTCAAGGCCTGCGCCTCGCGCACGGTGAGGATCAGCCGAAGACCGGCAACAAAAAGGGTCGCGGTCGCCAAGGCAATGGCCGGCTTGCTCACATGCCCGATGCATGCCGTGAGGAGTATGGCCATGCCCGCCAGGGCGCCCAAGGCGGGAAGTACAAAGCCGGCTCGTCTCTCAGCGGCCACTTCGGCATTGATGGCTTTCTCGGCGCTCAGTGGTTCCACATTGGCCGGTTGGACCCACACCGCAATCGACAACATCAACAAGGAAATTGGCCAGACGACCGCATTCATCACGTATCCCAGCTTGCTGTTGGGCTGAAAGAGGTTGAAGGTGTCTCCGACGGCATTGACGGCCATGGCAATGCTGGACAGCCAGAAGAATCGTCGGTAACTCTTCGGAAGCACGGCGAGGGCGCCGACACCAAGCGCGAGCAGCAGCACATCCCCGATCGGATACGCCAGGGTCGTGGCCGTCGACAGATCGCCTCCGCCCGTCGCCCTCAAGATGGTGTCGAAAAGGAATGCGGCGGAGAGGGAAGCGACTGCGAGTCCGGCAATCAGTCCGTCCAGTGAGGTCGCAACCAGTGACTTGGTATTGCCACGTCGGATGAGCATCATGAAGGTCAGGTAACAAAGAGGGAAAAACCCCACATAGAAACCGTCGGCGATCGACGGCACTGGCGCGGTGGCACCACCAAGCGATTCGACGGTCAGGGCGACGTCTCCTGACCCCCATGCGAGACATGCAGCCCCGAGGATCAACGGAACGTACCGCGCCGAGGACCGATTCGAGTGCCAGGACCGGTCGAAGTAACGAAATATGCAGAGCACACCCATCGACAACTCGAACAGGTCGACTCCCCACCCGTCGATCGGGGTGTAATACGAGCCGTTGGCCCGCACGATCAGGGAGATGAGAAAGGCGGCAACGAGGGCAGTAGCCAGGTAGAAGATTCTCGGAACGCTCCGGCGGGCTCCGCCTTCTTCAATTCGCAGAAGCTCGGACCCGCTATCGGTAGTTCTTCGCTCGAGTCTCATGGCAGTTTGGGGACGCCAAAGATGGGATGGATATCCATCGACCGCATTGTGATCTCGATGTATCTCTGGGCTCACGATCACAGCCCAACAGCAGCCCAACTCCTATTGCCATCCAGGTGGTGGCCGACGAGTACGAATCTGTCTGCGCCCAGGTCGTCGGGCTAATTCACGTCACCGCTTGGCGTAGTCGGTGTATCCCTGCCAATCGACCACTACACAAGGCTCGTCGCCAACGACCCAGGCGTCGTGGCCGGGTGCCATAACGGCGAAATCTCCCGGGCCGTACTCCATCTGCTCACCGTCGTCCATGACCACCTTCATCCGACCGGAGATGAAATATCCTGTATGGGCAGCCTGACAACTGTCGGTTTTGGCGATCGGCTTCACGTGCTCTGACCACTTCCATCCCGGCAGGAAAGTGGCCCGACCCACGGCACCTCCCTCAGCATTGACCACTTCAAGCTGACCAGTTCCGCCCTCGAACGGCCGGGTCTCGTCGGGCGTATTAAGACTCTTGCGAATTAGTCTGGACATCTTGTCCTCCTATCGGGGTGTCGCTCTATGGGGTGTCGCTTGCATGAGGCGTTGGCGCCTGCGGGTGGCGGGGAGTCATCAGGAGACAGGTACCTCGTCCCTCAAGTTCTGCCGCAGCCAGTTCCGTACCTCCTCGGTGTCCTTGTGACCGTGAACGGCGACAGCATGTTGGGTTGCTGCCGCTACCACCTCGTCTTCCTCGCCTGAAATCGCGAGCGTGCAGCCACTCTCACTTGGGAAGTCTCGGCAATCCGCGACCTTTCGGCTCATTGGTGGCTCCCTTCTCTTTGTTTCTAGGTCGTCACATCTCCTCGACGCGTCGTACGTCGAGATTGCGGAACAGCATGGGCCCTTCGCATAACTGGCCGAGCCGTTGGGCAAAAGATGCCGTCTCGGGTAGGTCTGAGTTGGCCATTGCGTCTTCGTACGACGGAAATTCCACGATCTGGATGAAGGTGTTCGGTCGCTCTCTGTCCTTCGTAAAGGTGCCTCGCTGAGCGGTTCGCCGTCCAGCGGTCTTGGTACGCCATTCATCGACCAGCGCTTCGACCTCGTCAGGCCTAGTGGTAGTGATCTCGATCATCTGAATGAACGCCATGACCACCTCTCCGAGGATGACCCCGTGTTGGAACCGTACGCCCGAGGACAAGTCATTTCAATCCGTATTTCACTCTCGCTGAGTGAGATGAGAGCCGCCCAGCGGCCAACAGCCTCGTGTAGGGCGTTATCCTCGTCACCGGCTGTGAGCGTCTGGAGAGCCTCGTGATGCCTGGTCTTGCTGATCCGTTCGGGAGCGGTGGGCATGAACTTTGGCGGTGGTGAGCCCTCGATCAGACGGTCGGGTCGGGCACGACTCGCGGACCTCTGGAGCACAGCGGCAGGCGACGGCGATATTGGCAGCCCACTGCAGCGCCTCCCCGCGTGAGGGCACGCCCACGACCGCGAATCCGCCGAGGTACTGCTTGCTTTCCGGGTACAGGCTGTCGGTGACCGTCCCGTCGGTGGCCACCACACTCGCCTCCTCGTGGTCCTTCAGCCCGCCGCCGAAAACCCACACGCCGGCGCCCTTAGCCTCCTGAGGATCCATGCATCCTGCGGCAAACGCCACAACTACACGTTCCGATTATGGGTTTCGGAAGATCTTGTGATCGCCAAGTAGTCGCCAACGCACCGCCGGGTACACCTCACCCTTGACGTCTGTGACGGTGATCCATTCCCACGTAGCTCGGCCATCGGGTCCACTGAAGCTCCACGTCATTTCGAACACGCCGGGAGCGTTGACGACCGACCTCACTCGCAGTTTCGCCGGCCACGACGAGGGATCNNTTGAAAACGTCAGTCCTCTCGAACCTCACGAATCCAGGTCGGCCAGGAAGTCATCGACGTTCTCGAACGAGGCGACCTTCTCTGCAGTGATGTCATCGTCGGCCTTGCGTTCCATCTTCTGCCATCGTTCGGTCCAGAACCACGCTTGGTCGGACGGGACTGGAACGTGTGGACGTAGAACTATCTCGCCGTCACGTTCGACGACCTCCACTTGCGCGCCTGGACGGTCCAGCCCGAACTGGCGCCGGAGCGCCGGCGGAATGGCAATGACTCCTCTGGCTTGGACGGTGACGAAGCTCGCCTCTTTTTCCATGACAGCAGTATAGCCGTAAAGCCGTAATACTGCTTTACGGTATTCAGTCCAAGGCCGGGGGATGCGGCGGTCAAGGGCGGCCGTGGGCCGGCGGAGCACGCAATTGCTCCGGAGGGGTCAGGCGCCTCAGAATCTTGAGGCTCTCACCAGGAACTTCGTGGTCGGGCTGCCCGGATTTGAACCGGGGACCTCTGCGTCCCGAACGCAGCGCGCTAACCAAGCTGCGCCACAGCCCGTCCGCCCCCCCAGAGGGAAGCAGGCCAGCCACCTTAGCCCTTGGCTTAGGAGCCTTCTTCTGGCGTCCCGCCCTCGGGGAGCGCTGCAGTCGGTGCCGGGCTGAGTGACGTGGCCACGACCTGAGCCACCCGGCGCTTGTCCATCTCGACGACGCGCAGGTCCCAGTCACCCACCCGTACCTGTTCGCCCTCGGCGGGAATGTGCCCGAAGCGCTCGAAGAGCAGCCCGCCCAACGTGACGTACTCGCCGTCGGGCAGGTCCATCCCGATCCGCTCACGGACCACATCGACGTTGGTCTGGCCGTCGATGAGCCAGCGGGTGCCGTCCACGCGGACGATCATCGGTTCCTCGTCCTCGTCGAACTCGTCGTGGAGGTCCCCGACGAGCGGCTCCAGGAGATCCTTGACGGTGAGGATCCCGGCTACGCCGCCGTACTCGTCCACCACCACCGCCACGGCTCGATGGTGCTTGCGCATGTCGGCCAACGCCTCGAGTACACCCAGCGATTCAGGGACGAGGTAGGGCTGGCGTACCTTCCGGGAGATCTCGAGGGGGCTGGGATCGGTGGCATCCCGGTCCAGCGGTCCGTCCTTGCCGGTACGGAAGATGTCGTTCACGAACAGGATGCCGATGAGGTCATCGAGATCGTCGTGGACCACCGGGAAGCAACTGTGCCCCGATGTCCGTACGGCCCGGGCGATGTCGTCGGCATCCACCGGGATGGTCAGGTACGTCACGTCCACCCGCGGGGTCATGACCTCGCGGACGTCCATGTCCCGCAAGTCGGCCAACGCCTCAATGATGATGCGTTCCTGCTCCGACACCTCGGAGTCCTTGGCCGAGTGCGCCTGATCGGGTCGCCCGTCGCCGTCAGTGGAACGGCGCCAGAGACGGCGGTGTCGGCGGGGCTCCTCTGGTGGCGGCTGCGTGTCCTTCTGTGTCGACACGATTGCCCGGATCAGCTCGTCGGTTCGCTGCCCGCCTGGAGCTGGGGTCCGGCGCCCACCAGCACGGGCACGGGGAGGTAGGAATCGTCTGCGTAAGTTTCCTCATCCAAGATGGCGTGGACGGCACGCCGCAGGCGCAACGGGTCCAGTGGCTTGACCAACCATCCCTCGGCGCCGGAGCGCCGTGCCAGGAACACGTCGGGCCTTCGGTCCAGCAGCATCAGCACCGGTATGTGCTCCAGAGCGTCATAGGACTCCTGGAGGCGGAGCTCGAGGCAGACGGCCATGCCGCCCATATTGCCCATCTGCATGTCGACGATGACCAGGTCGGGCGCCTCCTTGGTCACGAAGCTCACCACTTCGGGCCCTGACCGCACGGCTTCCACCGTCACGTCGGGGCCACTGATGACTGCTTCTACCTCTCGTCGGAGGGTGGGCGCATCGCTGGCGACCAGAATGGTCTGCACGGCGGGAGACTATCCGACCGCAGGCCCGCGGCGACAGACCGAGAAGGTGGCGCCGTCGCCCGTGGGGCGGCCACTCCCACGCGGCGAGCTGGCCGGTCAGGCAAACAGGACGTCGGCGGTGCGCTTGAGGCCATCGAGGTCGTGCACATCAGCGCCAAAGAGCGGTATGCGCCCCACCACGGCCGGGGCCACCTGGGCCGCCAGGGCGGCGTAGGAACCGTCCTCGCTTCGGGCCACCTCGTTCAGGTCCGCTAGGTTGGCCTCGAGCGCGCCCAACGGCCCGCTGAAGCGATCGGCCCTGTCGCCCTCCCCGTCCCGATCGGGGCCGGGCTCGCCGAAGTGGGGATGGATCCGGTTGACCACCAGGGCAGCCGGGGCGACGTGACGCTCGGTCAGCTTCTCGGCGAAGAAGCTGGCTTCAGCCACGGCGTCGGGGCGGGCGGTGGTCACCACCACATAGGCCGTCAACGGGTCGGCCAGGAGCCGCCGCACGGCGCCGGCCCGCACGCGGAATCCCTCCTCCATTCCCTCGAAAGCCTGGAAGAACGCCACGGCGTCCTGCACGATCTCGGCGCCGGCCACCTTGGAGAGCGTGCGCAACAGCGCCTGGGTGGCCAGGCCGACGGCCCGCAGCGACATCCGCGTCGGCAGCAGGAGGGCACGGAACAGGCGGTTCTCCAAGAACCGCGTCAGCCGGCGCGGTGCGTCGAGCAGGTCGAGGGCGTTACGCGTCGGCGGGGTGTCGACCACCACCAGGTCGAACGCTCCCGATTCGACCAGCTCGTGCAGCTTCTCCATGGCCATGTACTCCTGGGTGCCCGAGAGGGCACCGACCAGGTTCTGGTAGAGGCGGTTGGCCATGATCCCCTCGGCCTGCTCGGGGGTGCGGGCGTAGGTGTGGATCAGGTCGTCGAACGTCCCCTTGGAGTCCAGCATGAGGGCGTGGAGGTGGCCGGGCCAGTCGCCCTCGACCTCGGTGGGCGTATTGGGCAGCGATTCGACACCCAGCGAGTCCGCCAGACGCCGCGCCGGGTCGACAGTGACGACACAGGCACGGCGGCCGGCGCGGGCCGCGGCGAGGGCGAACGTGGCGGACACCGTGGTCTTGCCCACGCCGCCCGATCCACAGCAGACGATCACCGAGCGCTCGGTCACCAGCGTCCCGAGCGCGCTCATGGGGCCGGGGCCTCGGGCACCAGCGCGCCCACGGCCACCGCCAGGGCGGACGCCAGGGTGTCCGTCTCGGCCGGGCCGATGCCCGCGCTGTCGATTTTGGGCACCAGCAGCTGGGGAAGGGGCAGGTCCTGGGCGAGCCGCCCGATCTGTGCGGCCGAGATGCTGTGGCGTTCAAGCCGGAAGCGGCGCGCCTCCTCGAGCGCCCGCAGGTGGGCCGGGTCGACGTCGAGCCCGGCGCCGGCCTCCTCGGCGGACAGTTCGAGGCCCTCGGGGAGGCTGTCGGTGGCGTTGACGATCACCGGCCCGAGCTGCACGCCCCCTTTGTCCTCCAAGGTGAAGGCCGACTCGATGGTCTCGCTCACCGGCATCTCCTCGGGCAGCGTGACCAGGATCACCCGGCAGCGCGCAGGGTCGCCGAGTAGCTCGACCACATCGGCGGCCTGGGTGCGCAATGGCCCGCCGCGCGCCGCGCTGACCAGGCCGCTGGCCGAGGTGAGAAAAGTGATGGCGTGCCCCGTGGCCGGGGCGTCCACCACGATCAGATCGGCGACCCCGTCCCGCTCCAGCTGCTTTATCTTGCCCAGGACCAGCACGTCACGGATCCCGGGGATGGCGGACGAGACCACTTCGACCACGCCGGAGTTGACGAGTCGCTTGGAGATCCGTCGCAGGCCATGATCCTCGAGGTACTCGACCAGGGCGTCGTCGGGGGTGATGCGGCGTGCTCGCACGCACCCCTGTCCCGGCGCCGACGCATGGAACTCGACCTCCTCGTAACCCAGATCGTGCTCCAGCCCGAAGGCCCCGGTGAGCCCGGACTTGCCCTCCAGCTCCACGATCAGGACCGAGTAGCCCGCCCTCGAGGCCATGCGGGCGAGGGCCGCGGTCATGGTCGTCTTGCCGACGCCTCCCTTGCCCGCCACGATCAGCACGTGGCTCTGCGCGCAGAAGGTCCCTACGTCCATGTGTCGCCGAGCGTAGTTGGAGGACCGGCCCGAGGCGGGACGTCGCCCCTAAAGATCCTGCTCAGGCCCCTTGATGCTCGCGGCAAGTGAAGGATAAGTTGAGGCGCAGAGGGGCACGAGGTGCCCATTCTGGGGGTTACATGCGCCAAGGACCAGATTCATGGCAGGTCAAAGCCGCCTGCCGGGGACCGCAAGCGACGGCATTCTTTCCGCCGTCTCATCCTGAACGGAAGGAAGAGAAAGCATCACGAGAACTCCGGGCCAAGGAGATCTGCCATCAGTGTCATGTGCGGGGGGACTGCCTTGAGTACGCCATCCGGATTCGGGAGCCACACGGGATCTGGGGTGGCTTGAACGAGGTCGAGCGCAAGCTTGTGCTCGACCGGAGGGCCAGCTGATCCTTCTGCGCTGACCCTCGAAGTCGGCGCGCGCCTGCGGGGCCGATCACACCCGGGCCGTCAGGCCGTCGGCTTTATCTTCATTTTGGCGTCCGCCGCCCGCACGCCGCGCGTGCTGCACACTGCCGCGGGCCGCTGGCCGGTCACCGTGCAGATGGCCGCGGTGACCTCGTTGGCCGAGGCCAGCACCGCCTGGGCCACCGAGCTGTTGGGGTAGGCCAGGTCGGACGCGATCTGGGACTGGGACAGCCCCGCCAGTACCGATGGGGAGAAGCTCGATCCCACCAGGACGTAGTGGTTGGCGATGTCGAGCAGCGGAAAGGTCGTATCCGACGTGTCGTAGATCGCCACGGAGGCTGCCTGGCGGGGCGTGGGGGTCTGCAGCGAGGTGAACCCGATACCCGAGGGGTTCAGCTCGCTGTAGCGCTCGACCGTCTGCAGGTCCACCCACACGCTGTCGTACGTGCTGTGCCAGAAGGTGAAGCTGGCCGTGCTGGCGAACGCCGTCGTGGGACTGGACTGCATCAGGCCCAATTGTCCGAAGGAGCCGAAGCGCGAAAGGGCGACAATGACCGGCCAGCGCTCGGCCGCCGCATAGGGAGCGAACTCGGCTCCGTAGAAGAACACCACCGGGCGCGCCCCAGCGCCGTCACCGCTGGACTGCCACAGCGAGGTGTTCCCGGTCGGGCTCGGTGGTGTGGTCGGGCTGTTGGGGGATGTCACCCCCACGGCAGAGGCGACCGCCGTCGGGACGCCCGTGATGGAGCTCACCAGCGATGAAGGTGCGGGGGTGATCGTCTCGACGTCGGAGGCGTCGTTGGTCTCGCTGAAGTTGCGGATCACGATGAGCGTGCCCACGAGAATGGCGGCGAGGACGATGAGACCGAGGGCGACGTAGCGCCGAGGAATGGTGTGCTCGACGGGCAAATGCGCAGGCTCGGGGGCGTCGAGGGCCATGGGAGGCATCAGCGTAGACGAGGGTTTTGGAGCGTCCGGGGGCGCCCACCCGATGCCGGTAGCCTCGCCTGAGTGGCTTCCGACGGTCTCGAACGCAAGGTGGCACCGGTGGTCCTGCGCCCGGCGGCGACGGTCATGTTGGTGCGCGATGCCCCCGAGCCTGAGGACGACGACAGCGCGCTCGAAGTGCTCATGGTGCGGCGCAACCTGCAGTCGGACTTCGTCGGCGGGGCGTATGTGTTCCCCGGCGGGGCGGTCGACCCTGTCGACGGTGGGGCGGAGGCCGAGGCGGCCAGCCATGGCCGCTCCGACGCCGAGGCCAGCATTTTGCTCGGGGTCGGCACCGGGGGCCTGGCCTACTGGGTCGCGGCACTGCGCGAAACCTTCGAGGAGGCGGGACTTCTGCTGGCGGACCGGCCCCGAGGGCCGGCTCTCCTGGCCGGCGACCCCGAGGAGGAGACCCGCTTTGTGGCGGCGCGTGCGGCGGTGAACGCCGGGGAGCTCCGCTTCCTCGACCTCTGCCGGGACGAGGGCCTGCGCCTCTCGGTGGGCGAGGTCCACTACTTCGCCCACTGGATCACACCACACGGCGCGCCGCGCCGCTACGACACCCGGTTTTTCGTGGCGGCGGCACCGCCCGGGCAGATCGCGGCGCACGATGCCGGTGAGACCATCGCCGAGGTGTGGATCTCGCCGCAACGGGCCCTGCGCGGACACCGCGAGGGCCACTTCGAAATGATCTTCCCCACCATCCGCAACCTTCAGGCCATCGGCCGCTTCGCCACCTCCGCCGCCTTGCTCAATGCGGCGGAGGGCGCGTCCCGCGCCGTGCCCACCATTGAGCCCCGCGTGGTGGCAGACGGGAATGGCGTGCGGATCCTCCTGCCCGGCGACCCCGGCTACGACGACGCGCCCGCCGACCGGCCGCTGGGCCCGGCGCCCAACTTCAACGACGCCATTCGGGCGGTCTCGCTGGCCGCCAATCAGGAAGGGGGTCCGGGAGAGGGGGGCGCGGTGGCGCCCCCACCCGAGGCGCCGTGATCCCCCCGGTACCGGACTTCGGGTTGGGACCGGTCCCTGTGCCCGGAGAACCGGCAGAACTGGCTCCCGGGTTCCTCCGCCTCACGGCGCCCAACCCCGGGCTCATGACGGGTCCGGGCACCAACAGCTACCTGATCGGCACCACCGAGCTCGCGCTGGTCGACCCCGGTCCCGACCTCGAAGGCCACCGGGCTGCCCTGCTCGAGGCGGTGGCCACCCGGGGGACCCTGCGCCACATCTTGGTCACCCATACCCATCTCGACCATGCGCCGGGCGCCGCCGCCCTGGCCGCGGCCACGGGCGCCCGCGTCGTGGGCTTCGGTCCCGCCGAGGACTTCGCCCCCGATCTGTGCGTCGCTGGCGGATGGACGCTGCGGCTCCCGGGTGAGAACGCGATGACCCTCGAGGCGGTGCACACCCCGGGTCATGCTTCCGATCACCTCTGCTGGCTCCTGCGGGAGGACTCGATGTTGCTGACGGGGGACCATGTCATGCACGGCTCGACCGTGGTGATCCGGCCGCCCGACGGCGACCTCGGCACCTACCTCGAGAGCCTGGCGCTGCTGCGCATGTTCGATCCGCCCCTGCACACCCTGGCGCCTGGACACGGCCGGCTGATGGACCGTGTCACCGAGGTGGCGGACGCGTTGATCGCCCACCGGCTGGGCCGCCATGCCGGCGTGGCCGATGCCCTGCGCCGCGCCCGAGAGGGCGCCGTCGAAGACCTGTTGCCCACCGTCTATGCCGATGTCTCCGAGGCCCAGCTCCCGGTGGCGCGCTTCTCCTTGTGGGCCCACCTGCGCCACCTGGGGAGCGAAGGGCGGGCGGAGCCGCTCGACGCGGCACCGGGCGCGGACACCATCGACACGCGCTGGGGTTGGCAAGACGCCTAACTGAACGGCTCAGCCCGGCTCGGAACGCGTCAGCCCGGCTCCAGATCGCCGCTGGCCACGGCCGCCTCCACCCGTTCGACCAGGCGGGCCGAGCATGAGGAGGTCTCGAGGAGCGGGGCCACTTCCTCGGCCACCATCCGGGCGAGCTCAGCGAAGATGGACGCGAGTTCGCCGTCGCCTCCGGCGACGGGCGTCCCGGCGTCGCCGGCGGCGGCCAGATCGGGGTGCAAGGGAATGGAGCCGATGAGCGGGACGCCCAACCCGTGGGCCAGGCGGGCGCCACCGCCCGTGCCGAACAGGGCGTAGGTGGTCCCGTGTTCGCAGGTGAAGTCGCTCATGTTCTCGATGACGCCGGCCACACGCAGGTAGCCCTTGCGCGCCATGTCGGCGGCCCGGGCCGCCACTTTCTGGGCCGCCAGCGGCGGGGTGGTCACCACCAGCATCTCGGTACGCGGGAGCAACCGGGCCAGGCCCATCTGCACGTCACCCGTCCCCGGGGGCAGGTCGATGAGGAGGTAGTCGAGGTCGCCCCAGTGGGCGTCCTGGAGGAACTGCTGCACGGCGCGGTTCAGGACCAGGCCGCGCCACATGATGGCCTGCTCCTCGTCGGCCAGGAACCCCATGGAGAGCACACGCACCATCCCGGCGCCCACCCGCTTCTCCAGCGGGACCATCTTGCCCTTGCGGGCTTCGACCTCTCCTTCCATGCCCAGGAGGCGGGGAACGGAGAAACCCCAGATGTCGGCGTCGAGGACGCCCACCGTGAGCCCGCGCTGGGCCAGGGCGACGGCCAGGTTGACGGTGACCGACGACTTGCCCACCCCGCCCTTGCCCGAGGCCACGGCCAGCACCCGCGCCGTGGCGGGGATAGCAGTCTCGGGGGCGTCCTCCCGGGCCTTCCACCGGGCCCGCGCCATCACGGCCGCCCGCTCCGCCGCGTCCATGGTGGCGATGCGGATCTCCACGGACTCCACCCAGTCCAAGGCCTCGAGCCGCCCCCGGACGTCCTTCTCGATCTGGGTGCGCAGGGGGCAGGCGGCGATGGTCAGCGCCACGTCGACCACGACCCGGCCTCCGGTCACGCCGATGGCGCGCACCATGCCCAGGTCCACGATGGTGTCGCCCAATTCGGGGTCGATGACGGCGCGCAGGCTCTGGCGCACCTCGTCTTCGCGTCCGGGTGCCGGAGAAGAAGGCAGGGGGACTGACCCGGGGCTCATGGGTGGATTCTACCTGCGTGAAGGGGAATTCCGTGCCGCCGCACCGCGGCGGCGCCGCTGCCCCGCGGGGTGCGACCGCGCTGATGGACAGATCCGGGCGAGACACCGGTAACATGGCGAGAACCCGGGGCAGGGCGCCGCGGGTTGGGCTGCGTCGGCATGGCGCACAAGGAGGCACCTGTGACCACCATGACCACATCGGTCAACATCGGCAAGAAGCCGGCTCCGGTCACCCTCACCGACATCGCCATCTCCAAGGTCGCCGAGTTGTTGGCCCAGGAAGAGGGCGACGCGCTGGCCCTGCGTGTCGCAGTGAAGCCCGGCGGGTGCTCGGGCTACTCCTACGAGATGTTCTTCGACTCCGAAGTGATGAACGACGATGTTGTCCGCGAATTCGAGACCGTCAAGGTCGTGGTGGATGCCGCCAGCGCGGAACTGCTGACCGGGTCGACGCTCGACTTCAGCGACGGGCTGCAGGGAGCCGGGTTCCACATCGTGAACCCGAACGCCACCCGCACCTGCGGTTGTGGCTCCTCCTTCAGCTGAGCGAAGCCTCCACGGCTTCGGCCGTCACCTTCTCTCTCAACGGGAGCACTGTCGCCGTCGATGACCACGGTGCTTCTCTCCTCGACGTACTGCGTGAGCAGTTGGGATGCCGCTCGGTCAAAGACGGGTGCAGCCCGCAGGGCCAGTGTGGTTGCTGCACGGTGTGGGTCGACGGGGCACCGCGGGTGGCCTGCGTCACCGCTGTCCGACGGGTAGCCGGGCGTTCCGTCACCACCGTCGAGGGGCTCGACCCCGCGCTGAGGGCCCGTTGGGCCGCCGCCTTCGTCGGCACCGGGGCCAGCCAATGCGGCTTTTGCACCCCCGGGATCCTGCTCCGTTTGGCGGCGCTCGGGCAGGGCAATCGACCTCCCAGCCGCCACGCCGTGGAATCGGCCCTGCTGGCGCACCTGTGCCGTTGCACCGGCTGGCAATCGATCGTCGAGGCCGCCTGCATCGCCCTCGGCATACCTGGCCCCGAGCCCGCCGCGCTCCTCGCATCCCCCGAGCCCGCCGCATCCCCCGCGCCAGCCGCACCCGACCAGAGCCCGCCCACGGAGCGCCTCCTCGCCGCGTGGCGGGCCCAACTCGAGGGGCGGTCCCCCCAGGGCTCGGGTCCCGACATCGTCCTGGGCGGCGGCGGCTTTGCCGACGACCGCGCCCCCGAGGGAGCGCTCGTGCAACTGGGCGCGGCCGAGACGCCGCCGGCCCCGAGCCTCGCCGCGGCGCGGGCGGCTGTCACCAAAGTGCAGGGCCGCAACACCACGCTGCCGCCCACCTATCCCGTCGATCTCCCCCCGGGTGAGTGGGCGCGCACGTTGCAGACGACCTGGGTGGAGCCGGCCTATGTGGAGCCCGACGCCAGCTGGTGCGTGCCCGGCGACCTGCCCGCCTCTCCGCTGGCCAACGGTGGCGCCTTCGGAGGGAAGCGGCGCAGCCCCGTCCCGTCCCGCGCCGCCGCGCTGGCCCGGGAGCTGGGCCGACCGGTGCGGGTGCTCTGGAGTCGTGAAGACGTCGTGCGGTACGGGGCGAAGCGGCCCCCGCTCGCACTGGGCCTTCGTGCCGACGGCACGGGCGTGGTGCGGATGGGTCGAACCGCGGGCTCGCCCGACCTCGGCAGGCTGCGGGACCGAATACGCGAGATCGCGCCGGGTGTTGCCGTCGAAGAGGTCGCGATTGCCGGCCCGCTGGTGAGCGACGAGCTGCGTGGGGCCGGGTGGGTCGAAGTCCTGGCGGCCCTCAACGCCCTGCCGACGCGTCGCCCACCGATGCCCGAAGGTTCGCAAGAGGAAGGGTCGCAAGAGGGCCATTCGCAAGAGGGTCACGGGAGGGCCGAGGTGAGCCGGCCCGGAGCGGGCCGCGCCATCGTCACGGTGGACACACAAGGTGGCGCCCTCGGTCGCGGCACGGTGACCGCCGAGCTGTGGGCCGGGGAGCCACTCCATGGGGTTACCCTGCGCTCCTACGTTCTAGGTGCCGTGCACCAGGCCCTTGGATTGGTGTGGACGGAAGGGATCGCGGTCGACGACGACGGCGCTCCGGTCGACCTCACCATCCGCTCGTTCGGGATCCTGGCCGCTCGGGATATGCCCGAGGTCGAGGTCGTCCTCCATGAGAGCGACCGGTGGCCGGTGAACGGGTCCGATGCCGTCTTCGCGGCCACCGTGGCGGCCGCGTGGATGGCCGAGGGGTTCGCACCGCGGTGGCCCACCCGGCGTGGTGCTGGCAGAGGGGGGCAGGGCCGTGGCACCATCGGCTGATCGAAAGGAGGCCGCATGAGCCGGCCCGTTGGCCCCTACACGCCCGCCCGCCGCGCCGGGGACTGGGTGATCACCTCAGGGCAGATCGGCCTCGCCACCGACGACAGTGGGTCGGCGGCACTGGTCGAGGGGGGGACTGTGCCCCAGCTCCATCAAGCATTGGCCAACCTGGCCGCCGTGCTCCGCACCGAGGGCGCCACGCTCCGCGACGTCGTCCAGACCACCCTGTATCTCGTGGACATGTACGAGTACGCCGCCGTGAACGGAGTTTGGGTGGAGCACTTTCCCGAGCACCCGCCGGCGCGGTCTGCCGTCGCCGTGGCCGCGCTCCCCTTGGGTGCCCGCGTCGAAGTCGAGGCCTGGGCCTACCTCCCGACGGAGAGAGTGCTGCTGTAAAAGGGTGCTGCCGCAACCGGTGGGTGTTCCCGCCACCGAGGCGCGTATGTGGCGGCGTCGTTGCGCTGGTGGCACCGGATCAGGCCGCGCCGCCGCCCCCCGCCGCACCGGCGCGCTGGGCCAGTCCCGGATGCCAGGCCACCTGACCGAAGCGGTACCCCACGGAGCGCACCGTCTGGATCAGATAGGCGTGCTCCTCGCCCAGCTTGGCCCGGAGCCGCCGGATGTGGACGTCGACGGTGCGGGCCCCGCCGTAGTACTCGTAGCCCCACACCCGGCTGAGCAGCGTCTCGCGGGTGAAGACCTTGGCCGGGTGGCCGGCCAGGAACCGGAGGAGCTCGTATTCCATGTAGGTGAGGTCGAGCACGCGGCCGGCGACAGCGGCTTGATACGTCTCGAGGTTGAGCATGAGCGGCCCGTACTCGATCAGGTCCGGTCGCATGCTCTGGCCACTGCGCCAGAAGAGGTGCTGGAGCCGGGCCGTCAGCTCGTCGGGCCGGGCCGGCATGACGCAGAAGTCGTCGAACAGCTCGTCGCGCAGCAAGAGATCGCCCACCTGCTCGGCCCGGATGACCAGGAGCAGCGGGCTGAGCGGTACCTCGCGCAGGCGGACGTGCCGGCAGAAGGCGACCCCCGCCGACATGTCCTCTCCGGCCACGACGAGGGCGCCCGACCACGAGTCCCCGTTGCCCGTCCCGTCGAACACCGCCTCGGGCCCCGGCACCGCCCGGTAGCCGAGTCCCGCGCTCTGCAGCGCCAGCGTCACCTCCGCCGGCAGCTCGAGGGGGAAGCAGAGAAGGGCGTCCATCAGCGCAGGGTCACAAAAGGGGCAGATAGCGGTCGAGCTCGAACTGGGTCACCTGGGACTGGTAGTCCTCCCACTCGGCTCTCTTGTTGCGGATGAACCACTCGAAGACGTGATCGCCCAGGGTGTCGGCCAGCAGCTCGGAGCGCTCCATCTCGTTGACGGCGTCGTGCAGGCTTGGCGGGAGCGACGCGATCCCCTTCAGGGCCAGCTCGCGGTTGGAGAGGGCGAAGAGATTGGCGTCGGCTTCGGGCGGGAGCGGATACCCCTCGGTGATGCCGCGCAACCCGGCGGCCAGTATCACCGAGAAGGTGAGGTACGGGTTGCAGGCGCTGTCGGGTGCCCGGTACTCCACGCGGGTCGAATCGGGCTTGCCGTGCTTGACCACGGGGACCCGCACCAGCGCCGAGCGGTTGTTGCGGGCCCAGCTCACATGGACCGGCGCCTCGTACCCGCCGATCAGCCGCTTGTACGAGTTCACCCACTGGTTGGTGACAGCGGTGATCTCCCGGGCGTGATGCAGCAAACCGGCGATGAACTGGCGGGCCACATCCGACAGCCCGTACTCGTCGTCCTCGTCGACGAAGGCGTTGCGCTCGCCCTCCCACAGCGAGATGTGGGTGTGCATGCCCGACCCCTGCACGCCGCCCAGCGGCTTGGGCATGAAGCTGGCGAAGACGCCGTCGCGCCGGGCCATCTCCTTGATCACCATGCGCGCCGTCATCACCGTGTCCGCCATCGTCAACGCGTCGGTGTAGCGCAGGTCGATCTCGTGCTGGCTGCGCGCGTCCTCGTGCTGGGTGTGCTCGACCGGTATCCCCATCTCCTCGAGCATGAGCACCGAGCGCCGTCGCAAGTCGCTGGTCTGATCGGCCACACTGAGGTCGAAGTATGAGCCCCAGTCGAGTGTCTGCGGACCGTGCGTGGGGTCGGCATCGGCGAAGTAGAAGTACTCGACCTCGGGCGAGGCGAAGAACGTGTACCCCGCGCTGCGGGCCCGCTCCAGCGTCCGGCGCAACGTGTGGCGCGGATCCCCGCTGAACGGCGTGCCGTCGAGGTTGGCCACGTCGCAGAAGACGCGGGCGACCGAGGAGCCGTCGTCGTGCCAGGGCAGGAGCTGGAACGTCTTGGGATCGGGCCGGGCCAGGACGTCCGCCTCCTGCACCCGGCTGAACCCGTCGATGGCCGACCCGTCGAAGGTCATGCCCTCATCGAGCGCGTTCTCCAGCTCCGCCGAGGTGATGTTGAAACCCTTCGGCGTCCCCAGCACGTCGGTGAAGCACAGCTGGACGAAGCGGATGCCGCGTTCTTCCACGGTCCGGAGCACGTAGTCGCGTTGGCTCTGCACCCCACAAGTTTCGCAGGTGCGGGACCGCCCCCGTCCAGCCGGGGGTCGCGCGGCCCTATCGCTACGCTGCAGGGGTGCCAGAGCCGGCGACGGGGCGACGCCACACGCTCGAGATTCCGGTGGGGCGGGCCCGCCTGGCGGCGGTGCGGCAGGGTGCCGGTGGTGCACCTCGGGTGGTGTTCCTCCACGCCGGCATTTCCGACCGGCGCAGCTGGGACGACGTCTGCGCGTTCCTCCCGCCGGACATGGACGTCGTGGCCTACGACGAGCGGGGTTTCGGCACGACCTCGTACACGGCCGAGCGGCACGACCATCTGGTCGACCTGCTCGCCGTGGTCAATACCCTCGGCGCCGGCCCGGTGGCACTGGTCGGCAACTCGAGGGGCGGCCAGATCGCCCTGGACTTCACGTTGGCCCATCCGGACCGCGTCGCGGCACTGGTGCTGGTGGCCCCTGCCGTCTCGGGAGCGCCGGGGCCCGGAGCCATTGGGCCTGAGGAGGCCGCCATCTGGGAGACCCTCGAGGCGGCGGACGCGGCCGGGGCGCTCGACGCCCTCAACCTGGGCGAGATGCGCCTTTGGCTCGACGGGCCGCGCGCACCCGAAGGCCGGGTCGGTGGCGCGTCGCGCGCCCTCGCCCTCGACATGAACCGGATCGCCCTGCACGCCGAGAGTCCGGGGGCCGAGCCCGAGCCCGAGCCCGGCGACGCCTGGGGGCGCCTGGACGAGGTGGCGTGCCCCGTCCTCGTGGCGGTGGGCGACCTCGACATGGCCCACATCCAAGAGCGGGCGCGCACGCTGGGCACCCGTATCGCCGGCGCCCGGTTCGAGGTGATGGAGGGCACCGCCCACCTGCCCGCCTTCGAGCAGCCAGCGGCGTTCGCGTCGTTGCTGCGCACCTTCCTTGCGCCATTCAAGGAACCGAATCCCGACCGTTAGGCTGGACGTATGTCCCACCTGCGCCTGGCCGCTGCGCAGCTCAACACGGTCGTGGGCGATCTGGCCGGCAACGTCGAGCAGATTCTCGGCGCTGTCGCGGCAGCCGAGGACGCCGGTGCCGACATCTGCATCCTGCCCGAGCTGGCCATCCCGGGCTATCCCCCCGAAGACCTGTTGCTCAAGCCCTCCTTCGTGGCCGACAACGTTGCGGCGCTCGAGAAGGTGGCCGCCGCCACCGGGCAGTGCGCCGTCGTCGTCGGCTTCGTGGGATCCACGCCTGACGGGCAGGGCCTGTCCAATGCGGCGGCCATCTGCGCCGGCGGGCGGGTCGCCGGTATCTACCGCAAGCGCTTTCTGCCCAACTACGGCGTCTTCGACGAGCAGCGCTGGTTTGTCCCGAGTCGCGACACCCCGAGCCTGTTCGGCGTGGCGGGTGCGTGGGTCGGCGTCTCTGTGTGCGAGGACGTGTGGTTCCCCGACGGACCGGTGCCCGAGGAGGGACGCGCCGGCGCCGATGTGGTGGTCAACCTCAACGCCTCGCCCTACAACCGGGGACGCCGGGCCGAGCGGCTGGCCATGTTACGCGGACGGGTGGCCGAGGCCGGGTGCGCCATCGCCTACGTCAATCAGGTCGGGGGCCAGGACGAGCTGGTCTTCGACGGCGACTCGCTCATCGTGGCGGCAGACGGCACGCTCCTGGCCAGCGGGGCGCAGTTCGGCCCGGATCTCGTGGTGGTGGACATCCCCCTGGTCCAAGACGGCGGCCCGCCGCCCGGCCCGCAGCTGCCGAGGGTGGTGGTGACAGCGCCCCGCGTCGCCGATCGGCCGCCCCTCCCCCCGCCCGCCCTCCACCCGGCGCTCTCCGACGAGGCCGAGGTCTATGCCGCCCTCGTGCTGGGCACGCGGGATTACCTGGGCAAGAACGGATTCAGCGAGGCGGTCATCGGCCTTTCCGGTGGGATCGACTCGTCACTGGTGGCCACGGTGGCCGTCGACGCCCTGGGGCCGGCGCGGGTCCACGGGATCGCCATGCCGTCGCGCTATTCGAGCGAAGGGTCCCGCCACGATGCCGCCACGCTGGCCGAACGGCTCGGGATCGACCTGCGGGTGGTGCCGATCGAAGGGGCACACGTTGCCTTCACCGCCATGCTGGCCGGCGTGCTCGGCCGGGAACCGGCGGGCCTCACCGACGAGAACCTCCAGTCCCGCCTGCGCGGGGTGCTGCTCATGGGCGTGTCCAACGCCAAGGGATGGATCGTGCTGACGACGGGCAACAAGAGCGAGATGGCCACCGGCTACTCCACGCTCTACGGCGATTCCGCCGGTGGCTTCGCCGTGATCAAGGACGTGCCCAAGACGCTGGTCTACGAGCTGTGCCGCTACCGCAACACCCAGGCAACGCTCGAGGGGTTGCCGGGCCCGATCCCCGACAGCGTGCTCGACAAGCCGCCGTCGGCTGAGTTGCGGCCCGACCAGCGCGACGACCAGTCGCTGCCGCCCTACGAACAGCTCGATCCGGTGCTCCAGGGGTATGTGGAGGGGGACCGGACAGCGCCCGACCTGGTGGCCGAGGGTTTCGACCCGGCCGTGGTGGACCAGGTCGTCCGGCTCGTCGACGGGGCGGAGTACAAGCGCCGGCAGATGCCCCCCGGCGTGCGCATCACGACCAAAGCCTTCGGCAAGGACCGGCGCATGCCGATCACCAACCGCTACCGCCCGCCGGCCCCCCAGGAGCCGGCCCCCCAGGAACCCGCCCCTCAGAAGCCGACTCATGGGTAAGGGGACGGCCGCCGCGCCCTCATTCCGCACGATCGGCCAGTTGGCGCAGCGCTGCGGCCACTACTGCTGGCTGGAGAACCAGCTCTTCGCGCTGACCGGCGGCGCAGCCACCGCCGCGGCCACCGCCCCGGGCCCCGATCCCCACTCCGAGGTGCGCCTCTTCCTCAGCGAGAGCTCGGCCCAGCACGCCGCACTGGCGGCCGAATGGCGGGCGCGGCTGCCTGTACGGGCGGGCGTCGATGCCGACGCGCTGGTCGTCCCCCCACCCGGGCCTGCCGGCGACGCCCTCGCCCTGCTCGCCGCGGCGGAGGATCCCCTGGCTGTGTTGGGCGGGCTGGTCCAACACATTTGGCCATGGCTCTTCGGCACCTACCAGGACCACCTGGCCGACGCGCCGGCCGTCTCCGAGGCTCCGGTGCGGGCCGTCTTGGAGCTGGCCTGCTTCTGGGGTGGGCGTCGGCTCTCGGTGGGCTTGGCCCTCCTGCAACGTGCAATGGGGGGTGCAGCCGACGTCGCCCGGGTGGCCGATCTCGACGCCCGTCTCCAACGGCTGTTGGGGGAAGAAAGCATTTTCCCTGCTGCACAGGCATCTTGACACGACCACTACAATGTTGCTGCAGCCCCTGCGCGCCAGACGCGACGCAGGCTGCGACAACGAGTGCGAGCGCCCGGCAAGGATCCTTCTGCCGAGGCCCACGGTGAGGGAAGGTTCGGCATATCTTGGCCAAAGAACGGATTGAGCGGGACGACGAGGATCTGGTTCGACTCTATCTGACCGATATCGGCCAATATCCGTTGCTGACCAAGGATGACGAGGTCCGCCTGGCCCAGGCCATCGAGGCCGGTCGGGAGTCCGAGCTCGCCGTGGCCCGGGCGCCCAAGGGGCTCACCCCGGCCAAGAAGCGCGAGATGCGCCGTGCCGTCATGGAGGGCGAGCAGGCCCAGCAGACGTTCGTCCAGTCCAACCTGCGCCTGGTGGTCTCCATCGCCAAGAAGTACCAGGCCTCCGGCCTGCCGCTTCTGGACCTGATCCAGGAGGGCAACCTAGGACTCATGCACGCCGTCGAGAAGTTCGACTGGCGCAAGGG
>PKYA01000120.1 GCA_003133545.1 Acidimicrobiaceae bacterium
CCGGCTCACCTTGGCCGTGCGCAGCTCGGCACCGAAACGGACCGCCTGGGCACGCATGATGCTCATGAGCTCGGGCCCCATGACCCCATCGACGAAACCGGGGTAATTCTCCACCTCGGTGGTGAGCATCAGCTGTCCCCCGGGCTGGTCGCTGTTCGACGAGGGCTCGCCCTCTATGACCAGTGGCTCGAGTTGGGCCCGGGCGGCGTAGATGGCCGCGGTCAACCCGGCCGGGCCGGAGCCGACGATGACGACCTTGCGGCGCTCAGCCATCGCGGCCGGGCGCCACGCCGCGCCGGGAGTAGGCGAACATCCCCACGGCGCAGAAGAGGGCGCCCAGCGCCAGGTACGAGACCCACACCCGGTAGTGGAAGAGGTAGTCCGTGGTGAGCCGGACGAAGCCGATACTCAAGAGCACGACGACGGCCAGGGCCACGAACGCGATGATCACCCCGAAGACCACGGCCCGCGCCGCCACGATGGCCGGGCGGATGGCCTTGTCGTTGANNCGGTGTCGATGGTGTCGAGGGCCCGCGTGGAGAGCTGATCGCTGAAGGAGTGTTCGGCCACAGCCAGAGATTACTCGCCGGTCGCGCCAGGAACGGCCGGAATGAGGTAACACACGCCCACCGTCTGCGGGCCCGTATGGGCACCGACCACCGGACCGAGTGGCACCGACACCAGGGGATGTTGGGTGGGGATCCGCTCCTNNCCACCGCCGCCATGTCGCCGCAGGCGCCGTCGGCGACGGCCAATCTCTCAAGGGGTGCGTCCCCGGCCACCTTGGTGGCCAGGTAGTCCAGGGCCCGGGCCCGGGTGCGTTGCTTGGACTCCTCGGCCACCTCGCCGTCTTTGACCTGGATGACGGGCTTGATGGAGAGCAGCGAGCCCAAGAGGGCCTGGGCCCCTCCGATGCGCCCCCCGCGCTGGAGGAACTCGAGGCCTCCCAGCAAGCCGTAGACCCGCACCCGGCCGACGCGGCCCTCGGAGTTGGCCACCACCTCGTCGAGGCCCGCCCCCGCGGCCGCTTCCTCGGCGGCCGCGATGACCATGAGACCCTGGCCCATGGTCATGGAGAGGGTGTCGACCACGCGGACGGGGATGCCGCGGAACGTCCCGGCCGCCGTGGCGGCAGAGGCGTAGGTGGCGGAGACCTTGGACGAGATGGCCAGGCAGAGGATGGAGTCGGCCCCTTCGGCCGCCGCCCGTTCGAACGCCGTGAGGAAGGCGCCGGGCGGGGGGGCGGCCGTCTCCGGCAGGGCGCCCTTGCCCAGGCAGCGGCGCCAGAACTCGTCGGGGCTGATCTCGCGGCGGTCTTCGAACTCTTCGGCGCCGAAGCGGATCGTGAGCGGCACGACCAGGACGTCGTGCTCCTTCACCAGCTCGTCGGTGAGGTCACAGGCACTGTCGGTCACGATCCGGACACCGGGCATGGGGGGGAGTCTGCCACGCCCGTCGTGGCATGTCCCGAGGTTCGTACGGCATGATTTGGTCCGGGAGGCGTTCATGACGACGGGGCCGGATGTTGCGGCGCAACGGGGGTACGAAGCCGTCTCGGACAGTGCCATGCCCGCCCCGGGTCTGCTCAACCTGCAGTCGCGCATCCTTGAACTGATCGACACGGCGATCATCGCGGTGGACCTGCACGGGCGCATCATCTTCGCCAACCCCTACGCCAGCACCCTGTACGGCTGGGAGTCGGTGGATCTCCTGGGACGTTTGGCGAGCGACATGACGCCCATGGCGCTCAGTCCCGAAACCGAGGCCGAGATCGCGGCGGCCATCGCCCGCGGCGGCTCGTGGGAGGGCACGTTCGCGGTGCGGCGCCGGGACGGATCGGTGATCACGGTGCGCGCCATCGACTCGCCCCTCTACGACGCGCACGGGGAGATGGTGGGGATCGTGAGCGCCGGGATCGACGCCACCCGCGAGCGCGAGGCCGAGCTGCTGATCAAAGAGAGGACCCGGGCCGCCGCCGTCAGCCAGTTCCTGGCCGACTGCGGCACGGCGCTGGCTTCGTCGGTCGACTACGAGGAGGCGTTGCGGGCACTGGGGCGCAGCTGCGTGCCGTTCATGGCCGACCTTTGCATGATCGATGTGGCCGACGCGCGCTCGGTGCGTCGCGTGGTGGCCGCGCACCATCTTCCCGAGATGCAGGAGGTGGTGGACGAGCTGGAGCGGCGTTATCCGCCCGATCCCAACGGCGCCCACCCCGCCATTGAGGCGCTGCGGAGCGGCGCCACCGCGCTCGCCTCAGAGATGTCCGATGCGTTCCTGCGGTCCACGACACGGGACGAGCATCACTACCAAATTGTCAAGCAATTGAATTTCACGTCCTACGTGTGCGTGCCGCTGATCGCCCGGGGCCGGATACTGGGGGCGCTCACGCTGGTGACCTGCGGCACCGACCGCCCGTTCGACGGCTCGGGTCTCGACCTGGCCAAGGACGTGGCCGGACGCGCCGCGTTGGTGCTCGACAACGCCCGCATGCTGTCGGAGTCGTCCTACGTGGCCCAGGTGCTCCAGGCCAGCCTGCTGCCGCCGTCGCTCCCGGCCATCCCGGGGATCGAGTTGGCGGCGCGCTACGTGGCCTTCGGCGCCGGCATGGAGGTCGGCGGCGACTTCTACGACGTGTTCAGCGTCGGCCGCAGCGCCTGGGTGTTCGCGCTGGGCGACGTGTGCGGCCGCGGCGCGGAGGCGGCCGTGGTGACCGGCTCCATCCGTCACACCTTGCGCAGCGCCGCCCTCGAGATCCGCCAACCCGGGCGCTTGGTGTCGGTGGCCAACGAGGTCCTGCTCCGGGCCGACACCGACGTGCGCCTCTTCGCCACCCTCTTGTGCGGGATCCTGCGCCCGCACGCCCGCGGCGCCCGGATCGCGCTCGCCAATGCCGGCCACCCGCCGCCGATTCTGGTGCGGGCCGACGGTACCGTGGAGATGCCCCGCAACGACGACATCATCATCGGTGTCTTCGAGAACATGACGTGGACGACGCGCACGCTCGCGCTGAACGAGGACGACCTTCTCATCGCCTACACCGACGGCATCACCGAAGCGCGGCGGGACGGGGAGTTCTTCGGGCCCGAGCGCCTGGCCGCCGTCGTGCAGGCGGCGCGTGACCGCTCAATCGAGGAGATTGCCGACCGGGTGATCGACGCGGTGCGCGACTTCGCCGGGCAAGAACCCAGCGACGACCTGGCGTTGATCGCCCTGCGCGCCCGGCCCCGCTGAGCGCGGTCACCGGTGCCGGTGGGCCTCCTGGCGCCGGCCGAGCATGATGGCCACCGCGGCGTAGACGCCGAGCCCGGCCATCACCGCGCCCAGCACCCGGGCCAGCAACGCCACCCCGTGCGTCGCGCCGGAGAGGTTGGACACCACCAGCACGACGACGCCCATGGCCACCGACGCCACCCCCACGCGGCGCAGCGGCGACCAGGTGGCCCCGGTGCCGAGCCGCCCGAACCACCGGCGGAGCAGGCCCAGGCCGAGCAGCGCGCCCACCGTGTAGGCCACCGAGAGCGACAGAGCGAGGCCGCGCACGCCGAGGGGGTGCACCAAGAGCACGGCCAGGGCGACGTTGACGGCGTTCTCGATCACGTACAAGAAGAACGCCACCTTGGTCCGTTGCATCGTCTGCAGGACGCGCACGACGTAGAGGTAGGCGCAGAAGCCGGGCAACCCCACCGCGAACAGCGCCAGCGCGGCACCCGTGGTGCCGGTCTGCGCCGCCGTGCTGTGCCCGTGACCCAGCAGCAGCGCCACGGCCGGCTTGGCCAGTAAGAGCAAGCCGATCGCGGCCGGGATGATGAGCGCGAGCATGGCGCGCATGCCGGTGGCCAGCCGGGCCACGAACGCGTCCTTCTGTCCGGTGGCCCAGCGTTCGGACAGATCCGGGGTCACCACCGACATGATGGTGACGGCCACGATCCCGTAGGGCATCTGCAAGAAGGCATAGGCGTAGGTGTACGACGACACCGGGTCGGAGCCGGGTGCGGTCCCGGCCAGCAGGGTGACCACGAAGAGCGCGATCTGGTTGGCCATCACGAAGCCGAACGTCCAGCCGCTCAGCCGTACGACGGTGCGCAGCGCGGCGTCGTGGGGATCCCAGCGCCACGTGAGCCGGCCCAGGCGGGCGGCGCGCAGGCTGGGGAGGAGGGACACGAACTGGAGCACCACGCCGAGCGAGGTTCCGAGGCCGAGCAGGACCAGCTGGTCGCGGTGCGTGCTGACGCTGTCGAGGGTGGCACCGTTGTGCGTCCAGTTCCCGAACCAGACCAGGACCGCGATGCACACGATGTTGTTGACGATGGGCCCCCAGGCCGGGGCCACGAAGCGGCGGCGGGTGTTGAGCAGGGCGGTGGCCAGCGCGAAGCAGCCGTAGGCGGCGATCTGGATGACGAACCACCGCAACAGCGTGGTGGCCACGGCGCGCTCGGCCACCACCCGGGCCAGCTGGTGCGCGTGGGCGGAGGTGTCGAGCCCGGTCAGCGCGGTGATGATGAACGGCGCCAGCAGCCAGGCGACGGCGCTGGTGACCGCCAGGACGAGCACCGACGCCGTGAGCACGGCGGAGATGGACCGGTACGCATCGTCCTCGCTGCGATTGGAGAGATGGTCGATGAAGACCGGGATGAAGGTGGCCGAGAGGATGCCGCCCAGCACGATGTCGTAGAGCATGTTGGGCGCGGTGTTGGCCAGGTTGAAGGCGTCCGCCAGCGGGCTCTGGCCCAGGGCCCAGGCCAGGGCCACGATGCGCAGCAGCCCGGTGAGGCGCGACGCGCCCGTCCCGATGGCGGCGTACGTCGCCGCGGTGGAGAGGGCCTGCGGGCGCGGGGACGGGGTGACGGTGGCCACGCTCAGTGCACCCGCGGCCGGCGCCGGCGGCCGCGGCGCCAGGTCCGGACCCACCAGACCAAGAGCACCAGTGCCGCCAGGACGGTCAGCCCGATCCCCACGAAGGAGATGGAGGTGGCGTGCACCGTGAGCGTGGCGTGGGCGATGACCAGGCGGCCGTCCGGGGTGGTGAGGGTGACCTCCACCGGCAGCCGATCGCCCGAGGTGCTGGCGTGGGCCTCCAGGCGGACCGGCGTGGTGGGCCGGCCCAGGGTGAGTGTCCGCGTGTTGCCGTTGGGAAAGGTGAACTTGTTGCTGTCCAACGACAGGACCACGGTCACCCGGAAAGGTGCCGCCGAGAGCACCGAGAGGGGGATGGGCGCCGTGCGCGAGGTGAAGGTGATGGTGCCCTGCGTGCCCAACGTGATCAACCCCAGGGCGCCTCCGAAGCGCTGTGCGTAGGTGG
The DNA here is from genome assembly GCA_003133545.1 of Acidimicrobiaceae bacterium. Taxonomy (GTDB): domain Bacteria; phylum Actinomycetota; class Acidimicrobiia; order Acidimicrobiales; family RAAP-2; genus Bog-473. The sequence continues at coordinate 5,300 of PKYA01000120.1, forward strand.
CCAGCAGGGCGCTCCGCTGGGCCGGGCCCAGCGCGTCGCTCTCGGTGCCCAAGAGGAGATCGGACAACCCGGTGAGAAGGGAGGGGTGACCGCTCACCGCGAGCGTGAACGAGGAGAGATCGTCGCGTGCGACGGCGAGGTGGGTGGCCTCCGCCTTCGTGATCCCGTTGCTCGGTGTGTCCGCTCCCGCTTGCAGACGGCGCGTCGCCGGCTCCCCGTTGCCTCCCTGGGGAACCTTGGCGAAGAACTGGTCCAAGGTGACCGTGGAGAGCGCGGGATTGGTGCTCAAGCCGGCAAACAGGGTGTCGAGGAAGGCGGGCGAGGGCTGCCACGAAGGGGGCGGGTCGAGCACCATCCCCCGCGGGTCCGAGAGCGAGACGTTCTCGAAATGGATGAATGCCAGGGTAGCCAGCAGCTGGTTGGCCGCCAGGGTTGGGTCGCCGGCGTCGGCGGTGAAGCGCGAGTCGGCGAGGCTGGTGGTGCCGACCGCGCTGACCCGGGAACCATGGCCGAGGGCCAACGTGAAGGGTTGGGCGAACGTGTACTCCTCGAGCCCGGCGGTCGCGAGGTCGCTGTCGTCGAGCACGAGATGACCGGCGTCGGCCTCGCCCAGGCCGGCGGCCAGGGCGGCCGTGTCCGACGCCGAGAACGACGAGGTGGTGTCGACCCACGACCCGCTGGTCGGGTGGAGCCCGGCCAGCCGCAAGATGGCGCCGCCGCGCGCCAGCTGGACCGCGATCTCGCCGCCCAACCCCACATGTTCGAGATCGGCCACGTCGATGGGCACATAGGGCACGCCGAGCAGCTGGTCGCCGCCCGCCGCGCCGGTGAGCGCGGCCAGTTGGACGAGGGTGTCGTGGCCCTGCCGCCCGCCACCGTCGAGCAGCGCGAGCGCGGCCGTAGGGCTGATTTCGAGCGTGGTGGAAAGGCCGCGGTGGACCGCCAGCAACGCGACCAGCCCTTCCGTGGCGGTGCGTGCGGCCCGGGTGGGCACGGCGGGACCACTCTTGGAGAGCGGCAGGATGAGGCTGACGTCGAGTGGTCCGACGGCCGCCGGAGGGCCCTGCGGTTCCTGGTACGTGAGGAACGTGGTGAACCGGCTCAGCTCGGTGCTCTGGCGGAAGAGCGCCACCGAGACCGGGTAGACGTCGCCACACGAGTCGACGTCAGGAGTGCAGTCCAAGACCACGGTTTGCGCGTCGGCCGGGCAGACGCCGGGCGTTCCCGCCGGCGGCGTGGGCGGCACCTCACGGTCGGTGCGCAGCACGGTGGCACAGACGCTGGCCCCGCGGCCCTCGGGGGTGACGGTGACGGGCACATTGACGTGGGTGATCTCGCCGCCGGCAGGGAGGGAGTTGGTCGACTGCGCCAGTTGGGTGGCGTTGTTGATCCGGGGGTAGAAGCTCACGCGGACGTGCAGGTTGCCGACCGGCCCCGTGGTGCTCCCCACCTCCGCCGCGAGGGAGAACCAGGGAGCGGCCGGGGTGACCCACGGGGTCTGGGACTCGAGCGTGAGCGGCGGACCCACCGGGTCCGGACCTGACGAGACGGAACCGTGCAGTGCCAGGGCCGCCGTCGGGACCCAGGCCACGACGAGCACCGCCGACACAGCGAGCGCGCGGAGGCTGACTCGGGCCCAGCGCATCGACACAGGGCCACGCTAGATGCCGCACTACCGTGGTCGGGTGCCATCCACGTCGGTGCCCGAACGGTTCCGCCCTCTCCTGCGCGCCACCGCGGAGCTGGCCGAACGGTTTGTCAACGCCGGCCACGCGCTCTACCTGGTCGGCGGTTCCGTGCGCGACGCGCTCTTCCCGCCTGCGGCCTTCACCGATCACGACTTCGATCTGACCACCAATGCCCGACCGGCCGAGATCGAGCGACTGGTGCGCGGCTGGGCCGACGACGTGTGGACCCAGGGGGCGCGCTTCGGCACCATCGGCTGTCGCCGCGGGGGGCAGCTCTTCGAGATCACCACGCACCGGGCCGAGGTCTACGTGCCCGACTCGCGCAAGCCCGAGGTGACCTTCGGCGACGACATCGAGATGGACCTCTCCCGGCGCGACTTCACCGTGAACGCCCTGGCGTTGCGCCTGCCGGACATGGAGCTGGTGGACCCCTTCGACGGCTTGGGCGACCTGGCCGCCGGACGCCTGCGGACGCCGCTCGACCCCTCGGTGTCCTTCGGGGACGACCCCCTGCGGATGTTGCGCGCCGCCCGTTTTCTGGCCCGCTTCTCCCTCAAGCCCGATCCCGCCCTGGAGGCGGCCGTCGAGTCGATGCACGACCGGCTGTCCATCGTCTCGCGGGAGCGGATCCGTGACGAGCTGGACAAGATCGTGCTGCTCGAGGTGCCCTCGGAGGCGCTGTGGTTCGTGGTGCGCACCGGCCTGGCGGCGGACTTCTTGCCCGAGCTGCCCGGGCTGGCACTCGAGCAGGACCCCATTCACCGCCACAAGGACGTGTTGGCGCACACGCTGGCCGTGATGGACAAGACCTCGCCGGACCGCCTGCTGCGGCTGGCTGCGCTCTTCCACGATGTGGGCAAGCCCCGCACGCGGGCCATCACCGACGGCGGCGTGAGCTTCCACCACCACGAGGTGGTGGGGGCCCGCATGACGCGGGCGCGCATGGAGGCCCTGCGCTACTCCGCCACCGACATCGACACCGTGGTGCGCCTGGTCGAGCTCCATCTGCGCTTCCACACGTACCGTCTCGGGTGGACGGACAAGGCGGTGCGCCGTTACGTACGTGATGCCGGCGAGCACCTGGAAAGGCTCAACGAGCTCACCCGTTGCGACTGCACGACGCGCAACGCCAGCAAGGCGCGCGCCCTGGCCCGGCGCATGGACGAGCTCGAGGCGCGCATCGTCGAGCTCGGTGAACAAGAGGAGCTGCAGCGGCTGCGCCCCGACTTGACCGGCAACCAGGTCATGGAGCTACTCGCCGTCGGCCCCGGCCCCGTCGTCGGCAAGGCGCTGGCGTTCCTCATGGAGCTGCGCCTCGACGAGGGCCCGCTGGGCGAGGAGGAGGCCGGGCGCCGGCTGCTGGAGTGGTGGAAGGCGGGCGCCGAGCCGCCTCCGTCGGCGTAGCTGGCGGTAGCTGGTCGACCAGTTCGAGGACTACCGTTGGCGTCCATGCCACGTATCGCAGCTCCGGAGAGCGGAATGGGTGAGCACATCGACTGGGCGCTCCACCGGCCGAAGATGGCGGCCGGCATGGGTGCACTGTCCGAAGCGGTCTACGGCAACTCGCAATTGGCGGTACGGGAGCGGGAAGCGGCCCGCTTCACCATCGCCATGATCAACGACTGCCTCGTGTGCCGCGACACCCGGGCCCGTGACGGCGCCAGCTTCGGGGCCGACGAGCCCTTCTACGCCGAGCTGACCGATTGGCGCGCCTCGACCTCGCTGAGCGAGCGGGAGCGGTGTGCCGCCGAGTTCGCCGAGCGTTTCGCCCTCGACCACCTGGCCATGGACGACGAGTTCTGGGACCGCATGCACGCCGCCTTCGCCGAGGACGAGCTGGCCGATCTCACCATCTGCTGCGGGATGTTCCTCGGGATGGGCCGAACGCTGGCCGTGGTCGGGGTGCGCGCCCCCGAGGAGCGCATCCTCGTCTGAGGGGCCGGCCCGGGTGCGCCGTCAGGCTCAGTCCGCCGAGTTTCAGTCCGCCGGCCAGACCTCACCGTTGTCACCCTGGGCGAACGACTCGACCAGGGCGTGGGCCTCGTCGTCGTGGTACTGCACCGGTGGGGACTTCATGAAGTAGGCCGAGGGCCCGAGGAGCGGGCCCCCGATGCCGCGGTCGAGGGCCAACTTGGCACAGCGGACGGCGTCGATGATCACGCCGGCGGAGTTGGGGGAGTCCCACACCTCGAGTTTGAGCTCGAGGTTCAGCGGCACGTCGCCGAAGTTGCGCCCCTCCATGCGGATGTAGGCCCATTTGCGGTCCTTGAGCCACGGCACGTGGTCCGAGGGGCCGATATGGACGTCGTCGGCGTCGAGCAGGCTGTCCTCGATCTGGCTGGTGACGGCCTGTGTCTTGGAGATCTTCTTCGACTCCAGCCGGTCGCGCTCGAGCATGTTCTTGAAGTCCATGTTGCCGCCCACGTTGAGCTGGTACGTGTGGTCCAGGGCCAGGCCGCGGTCCTCGAAGAGCCGGGTGAGGATGCGGTGCACGATGGTGGAGCCGACCTGGCTCTTGATGTCGTCACCGACGATGGGGACGCCCGCGTCGCGGAACTTGCGGGCCCATTCGGGGTCCGAGGCGATGAAGACCGGAATGGCGTTGACGAAGGCGACGCCGGTCTCCAGGCAGGCCTGGGCATAGTGGCGCTGGGCCTGCTCGGAGCCGACCGGGAGGTAGGAGACCAGCACGTCGGCCCTGGCGTCGCGCAGGGCCTGGCCCACGTCGACGGGCGCGGCCGGGGACTCCTCGACCACCTCGCGGTAGTACTTGCCCAGGCCGTCGAAGGTGGGCCCGCGCTGGACGGTGACCCCCACCTCGCCGACGTCGGCGAAGCGGATGGTGTTGTTCAGCCCGGCGTAGATGGCCTTGCCGAGGTCGGTGCCGACCTTGGTCTGGTCCACGTCGAACGCGGCGACGGGGACGATGTCGCGGACGTGGTACCCACCGAGATCGACGTGCATCAGACCGGGGACGGTCTCCTCGGGCTGGGCGTCGCGGTAGTACGTGATGCCCTGGATCAGCGAGCAGGCGCAGTTGCCGACGCCGGCGATCGCGAGACGGATTGGGCTGGTCATCGGATGTCTCCTTCATATGTCAGGTCGGCCGGGGCCGGGTGGAAGGCGGCGCGCTCGCTGGCGATCAGCCGGTCCAGCCAGCTGATGTCCTGGGCGACGCTGTCCGCCGTGTGCTGCACGACCGAGCGGGCGTAGACGTCGAGCTCGACGTTCGCCCCCTCGGCCTGGGCCAGGCGCTGGACCAGCTGAGCCCTCCGGCGTTCGAGGAGCGAGAGCCGGGCCTGGGGGGCCAGATGGCGGGCGAAGGCGAGCCGGAGCCCGAAGCTGCGGGCGTCGTCGAGCGTGCCGCCCTCGGCCAGCAGCTGGACGAAGAGCTGCCGGCCCTTGTCGGTGATCCGGTAGACCTTCTTGCCCCGGCGCGAGTGGGTGGTCGGGTGCCGGCGGGCGCGCAGCACGGCCAGCTCGCCGCTCAGCGAACCGGTGTGGGGTGCCTTCGGTGTGCGGGCCTGGCCTTCGGGGCCCGGCCCGCTGTCGGTTGCCTGCACCGCACCGGACTTCTCCAGCCGGGTCAGGGCGGGGTAGATGGAGCCGAAGGACACATTGGCCAAAATGCCCAGGTTGTCCCGCAATTGGCGCCGGATTTCGTACCCGTGGAGGTCCCGCTCCTCGAGGAGTCCCAGAATCGCCATGTCCAACATTGCGGACCACTATATCGAATCGATATAGCGAAAGTCAGCATATGGTCACGTTGTGGTCACCCCGGTGTCGCGCCGGGCGGGGGCAGCCCCCTGATGAAGCTTTCATCGCGGTGCGTGGGGGCTAGCCTGGTGCGGTGTCCGTGACCTCGGAACGTGGGGCGTCGGGAAGAGGGGTGAGCGCCGAGATCTCGGCCCAGGTGGAGTACCGCCTGGTGCGCAATCGCGTGGTTTCGGACGTCGGGCGGGGCCGGACCCTCAAGATCGACGTGTGCGACGCCCATCCCGAGCTGCTGCGGGCGGCCCGCAACGTGGGGAAGCCGACGCAGGAGTCCTGCCCCATCTGTGACGATGGCCGCCTGGTCATGGTCACCTTCGTCTTCGGGGCGAAACTGCCGGCCGGGGGCCGCTGCCCGGGCACCGCGGCGGAGCTCACCGCCCTGTGCCGGCGGCCCGAGCCGGTGCTCTGCTACGAGGTGGAGGTGTGCCCGCTCTGCGCCTGGCACCACCTGATGCGCAAGTACCCGGCCGGGGGGCCCAAGGCGCGGGGACGCCGCAAGGTGGCGCAATGAGCCCGCAGGGCAGCGGCCCGGTCACCGTCCCGTCGTTGCGGGCGCGCAAGCGGCGCCTGGGTGCCCCGCCCATCGTCATGGTGACCGCCTACGACGAGCCGGGGGCCCGGATCGTCTCCAATGCGGGCGTCGACCTCTTATTGGTGGGTGACTCGGTCTCCAACAACGTGCTGGGCCACGAGGACGCCCTGCACATCGACACCGACGTGATGGTGCACCACGTCAAGGCGGTGGCCGCGGCCCGGCCCCACTGCCTCATCGTGGGCGACATGCCCTGGATGAGCTATCACCTCTCGACCGAGGAGGCGGTGCGCAACGCGGCCAAGTTGATCCGGGCCGGCGCCCAGGCGGTCAAGCTCGAAGGTGGCCGGGCCCGGCTCCCGGTCATTGAGGCGATCATCCGCGCCGAGATCCCCGTCATGGGTCATCTCGGGCTCACCCCCCAGTCCGTGCTGGCCATGGGTGGCTTCAAGGTGCAGGCGCGCAACATCGACGGCGCCGGTGCGCTGCTCGACGCCGCCAAGTCCCTGGAGGCCGCCGGCTGCTTCGCCTTCGTCATCGAAGGGGTGCCCGACGTCGTGGGCGCCGCCGTGACCGACGCCATCGGCGTGCCCACCATCGGCATCGGCGCCGGTCCGTCGTGCGACGGCCAGGTCATGGTGTTCCACGACCTGCTCGGACTCGGCGCGCGTACCCCGCCCAAGTTCGTGCGCCAGTACGCCGAGGTGGGGAGGATCGCCACCGAGGCCATCGCCGCCTTCGCCGACGACGTGCGCGCCGGCACCTTCCCCAGCGATGCCGAGAGCTACCACGGGTCGGCCGAGCTCGGGGACGCGCTGGCCTGAGAAATGCCGGGCGGCCCGGCCGGCTAGCATCAATGCCCGCAACAGACCCTGCCCCTGACCGTCAGGGGCCCGGGCACCAGCCCGGTCCAGAGGGAGGTACGCCGCACATGCGGCCTTACGAAGTCATGGCCATATTCGAGGCCACCACCGAGCCCACGGTCATCCAAGGCGTGCTCGACCGCGCCCTGGAGACCATCCGCAGCACGGGGGGCAATCCCGGCGCCATCGACCGTTGGGGCCGGCGCACGTTCGCCTATGAGGTGAACCACAAGCGCGAGGGCTACTACGTCGTCGTGGAGTTCACCTCGGGCACCGAGACGGTGGCCGAGCTCGACCGGATGCTCGGTCTGGCCGACGAGGTCGTCCGCCACAAAATCGTCCGGCTGCCCGAGTCGGTGGGTGGGCGCACCGCCGCCGCACCGGCCGCCAGCTGAGCCCGAGTCTGCGTCGTAGGGACGAGAGGAAGACACATGCCGACAGACAACAGTGTGGTCCTGGTGGGCAACATCACCCGTGACCCCGAATTGCGCTTCACCAACACCGGGCAGCCGACGGCCTCCTTCGGCCTGGCCGTGAACCGGCGCTGGCAGAACCGTCAGACCCAGGAATGGGAGGAGGCCACCTCCTTCTTCGACGTGGTCTGCTGGCGCGAGATGGCCGAGAACGTGAGCGAGACCCTCACCCGGGGGGCCCGCGTCATGGTGGCCGGCCGGCTCGAGCAGCGGAGCTGGGAGACCCAGGAGGGCGACAAGCGCTCCAAGGTCGAAGTGGTGGCCGACGAGATCGGCCCCTCGCTGCGGTGGGCCACGGCCCAGATCACCAAGAACGAGCGGAAGGGCCCGGGCGACGGTTCGCCGCGCGGCGGGGGGAACCGGTCCCAGTCCGCACCACCGCCACCACCCAAAGCCCCCGACAACGGTGGCGGTTACGGATTCGACGAGGAGCCCTTCTGATGGCACGGAACAACCAACGAGGCACGACGACGCGTCGTGCGCCCAAGGACCTCGGCCGCCGGGTCAAGAAGAAGCCGTGCGCGCTCTGCCGGGACCGCACCGAGTGGGTCGACTACAAGGACGTCCCCATGCTGCGCAAGTACATGAGCGATCGCGGGAAGATCCGCTCGCGCCGTGTCACCGGGAACTGCGCCCAACACCAGCGCGCGCTGGCCCAAGCCATCAAGACCGCACGCGAGCTGGTCCTCCTGCCCTACACCCAGCGCACGGTGACCGAGCGGCCCGGCGGGCGCGGTGGCGGGCGAGACCGCGGCGAACGGGGGGAGCGCGGTGAGCGCGCCGAGCGGACCCTGAGCGACACCATCGGCGCCGACGCGCCGCGTGACCGCGACGCCGATGTGGAGATCCTCGCCGATGTGCAGGCCTTCGACGCGAGTGCAACAGGTGCCGGCGACGACGCCGCGGCTGCGCCCGCTGACGGTGACGCGGCACCCGGTGGGGACCCGGTCGTCGCCGCGGACGCGAGCGGCGACGCGACAGGCGAGGACGGTGCGCCGTGAAGGTCCTCTTACGTGATGACGTCGCCGGCGTCGGTCGGCGTGGGGACGTCGTGAAGGTGGCCGGCGGGTTTGCCCGCAACTTCTTGTTGCCCGAGGGCCGGGCGATCGTGGCCACCGACGGTGTGGAGGGCCAGGCGGCGCAGATGCGCCGCGGCCGTGACCTGCGCGAGGCCAAGAGCCGGGGCGCGGCGGAGAGCCAGGCCACCATCTTGGCCGGGGCGGTCATCCCGGTCTCGGCCCGGGCGGGAGCGGGCGGCCGGCTGTTCGGCTCCATCGGTCCGGCCGACGTGGCCGACGCCATCCGCGCCAGCAAGGGCGTGGAAGTCGACCGCAGGCACGTGCTGCTGCCCGAGCACATCAAAGAAGTCGGCTCGTTCGACGTCACGGTGGAGCTGTTCACCGGTGTTGCCACCGTGGTCACAGTGGAGGTCACGCCCGCTTCGTGAGCGGCGCGGCGGCGGGTATCCGCCGCTCCTGTCACTACCCCTGTGCACCATGTCGGGGTGCAGACGAGATCCGGCACTCCTCCACAGGCGCTGGACCGTTGTCCACAGTCACCCCCTGTGTTCCGCGGAGCCAATCCCCAGCTTGTTGCTCTCGTTACCCACAGGTCACAGAGTGCAGAGTTGGGGGACCGTGGTCCAAGCCTTTGACGACACCCGCCCGCGCCCTCTCCGGGCGGCTCCTGCCCCTCCGAGCAGCGGGCGGGTTCCACCGCACAATCTCGAGGCCGAGGAGTCCCTCCTCGGCGCGATGCTGCTCTCGAACGACGCCGCTTCGGCTGCCATCGAGAAGTGCTCGGCCGGGGACTTCTACAAGCCTGCCCACGGCCACATCTTCGGTGCCATCCGGGCGCTCATCGAGCGGGGAGAGCCCATTGACGCGGTGACGGTCACCGACGAGCTCCAGCGCTCGGGTTTGCTCGAGGCCGTAGGCGACCCGTCGGTGTTCATCTCGCTGCAGGCCAACACCCCGTCCATCGCCAACGCCCGGCACTATGCCGCCATCGTGGAGGAGCACTCGCTCCTGCGCCGCCTCATCGGGGTGGCGGGCGAAATATCGGACCTCGCCTACTCGGTTCCCGAAGACGTCGAAGCGGCTGTCGACGAGGCCGAGCAGATGATGTTCAACGTGGCCGAGCGGCGGACGGCGGACACCATGTCGCCGCTGCACGAGTTGCTTCTCAAAGGGCTGGACCGCATTGAGGAGCTGGGCAAGCGAGGCTCGGCCATCACCGGTGTGGCCACCGGCTACCACGACCTGGACAAAATCCTGCTCGGGCTCCAACCCTCCTCGCTGACCATTGTCGGGGCGCGCCCGGGCATGGGAAAGACCAGCTTCGCCTTGGGCATCCTGGCGCACGTGGGTGTGGTGGTGCAGCGGCCCGCCCTGCTCTTCTCACTCGAGATGGGCCACTTGGAGTTGACGCAACGCATGCTGGCGTCGGAGGCCGAGGTCAACGGGCAGCACCTCCAGACCGGTCAGATACGCACCCAGGACTGGCCCAAGCTCGGCACCGCCGTCACCAGGTTGAGCAACGCCCCCATCTTCATCGATGACAACCCCAACATCACCGTGATGGACATCCGTGCCCGCGCCCGGCGCCTCAAGAAATCCGAAGGCGACCTCGGGCTGGTGGTCATCGACTACCTGCAGTTGATGACCGGGAGGGGGCGGGCCGAGAACCGCCAGACCGAAGTGGCCGAGATCAGCCGCGGCCTCAAGATCCTCGCCCGCGAGCTCGAGGTGCCGGTGGTGGCCCTCTCCCAGTTGAGCCGCAATCTCGAGTCACGCCAGGACAAGACGCCCATGCTCTCGGACCTGCGCGAGTCGGGCTCCCTCGAGCAGGACGCCGACGTGGTGCTGTTCTTGTACCGCGAGTCCGAGTACAACGACGAGGTGGCCATCGACCGGGCCGACGACGCGCTGGTCGACGTGGCCAAGCACCGCAACGGGCCGACCGGCAAGGCCACCCTCTTGTTCTTGAAGCAGTACGCCCGCTTCGAGAACGGGCGGAGTATGTAGGGAGCGACCGGGCCTCGGAGCTGGGGATGTGGCCTGACTTCTGAGTGGCCTGCCTTGTGTCGGTCAGGCTTACTCGCCGACCGCTCCGTCGATGGTTTCCCTCAGCAGGTCGGCATGCCCACAATGGCGGGCATACTCCTCGATCATGTGCACGGCGATGAACCTGGAGCTCACCGCTTGGTCGTAGACCACACTGAACACGACTTCTTCAAGAGAATGGGCGGCGGAAATCCTCCGGGAGTCGTCGCAGGCGGTGAGGTACTGCGCCACAGTCTCCTCGGTGGTCGTCGGATCGAGGGGTTCGATCTCTCCGTCCGGAGTGGTGGTGTACAGCGGCTCGAGGACCATCCCCGCAAGGCACTCCTGGAACCAGTGCCGCTCTGCACCGGTCAGATGCTGGAGGAGTTCGAGAAGGCTGAGTTCCGACGGCATGACCGATCGGAGCTTGAGTTGCTGCTCGCCGAGACCCTCGCACTTCTTCAGGATGGTGCTGCGTAAGAAGTCGAGTTTGGACCAGAGGATCTCGGCCTCATTGCCGGTGAACCGGAACTCCGGGCGCGCCACATCGTCGATGATTGCCACGTCGCCAGGGTAACAAGGGCTTGGTTCCCCAGCTCTGGGTGGCGGGTCCAGCTGTCGGCCCCCGCGGGTCCGGCGGGGCCGCTCAGACGAGATCGGCCAAGCCTTCCCAGCCCTCAGGCGGCGCGGCCAGTTGCCAGAACTGCTCGGGTACCCGGCCCTCGAGGCGCGAGGTCAGGGCGTGGTCCCGCTCGAGCGGCGGGATCTGGCTGGTGTAGCAGAAGATGGCCTTGCGCTTGCGCTCCTCGTCGGGGACGTGGGGCACGATGGCCGGCGTGGGCCAGGGCTGGGAGCGCAACAGCTTGGCCACCCGCCAGGCCAGCATGCCGGGCAGGTGCTTGTAGCCGTGATCCTCGTAACAGAACCACTCCGGGCCCATCTGTTCGGCCCGCACCAGCAAGGCGGCCTCGTGGACCATGACGTGGTCCGGATTGGCCAGTCCCATGGGCACGAAGACAGCCGTGGGGTTCAGCTCGGTCAGGGTGGCGGCCAGCACAGGTGCCACCTGGGCCGGGGTAGGCCGGTCGGGGGGCGCCAGGTACTGGTGGTCCGCGAACTCCAGCCAGCGGTAGTCCGACTCGAGCACCTCCATGGCCGCCACGTCCTCGAGGCGGCGGGCCGCCACCACGTCGTCGCCCGCCTTGAAGCCACCCAGCGCGTCCCAGTCCGACGGCGGGTCGGGGTAGGCGGGGGGCGGGCCGGCCAGGACGGTGACCACCGTGGTGTCCGGATAGCTGGCCAGCAGGTGACCGGCCCCCATGGCCGCGTCGTCGAAGTGAGGGGAGAGCACCACGATCCGGGTGAAAGCAGCCGGATCGATTTCGCCCCAGGTTGGTATCGCGAATGGCATGCGGCGCACTATACGGGCCACCTGTCTTACACGGGCACTTCGTCGATCTCCCCGGCCACATGGTGGCGGAACCGGGGCATGAGCAGGCCGATGACGACGGCCCCGGCAATGCAGGCCAGCCCGCCCGACACCACGGAGAACTCCAGGCTGGTGGCCGTGGCCACCGCACCCGACTCCATGTCGCCCAGGCGCGGACCACCCTGCACGACGGCCATCTGGATCGACGACATGCGGCTGAGGAAGCGCTCGGGTATGGAGGTCTGCAAAATAGTGTTGCGCAACACGGCCGAGATCACGTCGGACCACCCCGCGACGGCGAGCATCACGAGGGCGATCCACAGCACGTGGACGAGCCCGAAGACGGCGATCGCCGCCCCCCAGGCCAGCACGGCGAGGATGACGGCGCGGCCCTGCCGCGTGATGTGACGCACCCAGCCGGAGCCCACCGCGCCGATGAGCGCGCCCACGCCCGGGGCGGCATAGAGGAAGCCCAACGTGATGGTGCCCCCTCCGAACACCGAACCGGCCATCGCGGGAAACAAAGCGCGCGGCATACCGAACACCATGGCATTGACGTCGATGATGTAGACGCCCTGGAGCGCCTGGTGGCCGCGCAGATAGCGCATGCCCTCCTTGGCCGACTCCCACGGCCTGAGGCCGGGGCCCTCGGCGGGGGGGATGGGGAGCATCATGGACGTGGCCACCATGGCGACGACGAACGTCCCGGCGTCGATCCCGTAGACGAGCGGCAGGCTGAGGCCGAGCAGGAGCCCTGAGACCGCCGGGCCGACGACCGTGCCGACCTGAAAGGTGATCTGCATCATGGCGGCGGCGGCGGAGATGTGGCGCCGTTCCACCAGCCCGGGCACCGAGGCCATGCGCGCCGTGTTGGCGAACCCGTTGAAGGCGGCGGCCAACGAGCTCACGAGGTAGAGGGCGACCAGCGAGGGATGGTGCGCGGCGGCGTTCACAGCCAGTCCGGCGGCGGTCACGCACAGGGCACCCGCCGTCCACAGCATGATGCGGCGGCGGTCGAGGGAATCGCCCATCGGCCCGGCCAGGAGTGCGCCCGCGATGAAGGGGAGCAGTTGGGCCAGGCTGATGGCGCCGACCTGGAGCGACGAATGCGTCATCCGGTACACCTGATAAGGGATGGCCACCACCGTCAGCTGCGTGCCCAGCATGGAGATCAGCTGCCCGCTGAACAGCAACCTGAAATCCCGGCTCTCCCGCAGGGGAGTGATGTCCACCAGGATCTTGCCCGGCATGCGAGAAGCCTACGGTGACCGCATCCCCCTCCTGAACCGGCCGCGCGCTCCGAGCGGGCCACGACCAGCGCCATTTCTGCGCGTGGGCGCCCCCTCTAGGCTGAGCCGGTGCCCACCGCCGAAGATGCGCTGACCATGGGCGAGGCGGCGCACCTGTCCCAGCAGCTCGAGGACGTCGCCGCCAACGTCGGTTCGGTGCTGTACGGCAAACGCGACGTGGTGCAGCTGGCGCTCGCCTGCCTGGCGGCGGGGGGCCACCTCCTGATCGAGGACCTGCCCGGTGTGGGCAAGACCACGCTGGCCAAGGCCCTGGCACGAACACTCGGACTGCACTGCCGCCGGGTCCAGTTCACCGCCGATCTCCTGCCCTCGGATCTGATCGGCGCCATGGTCCTCGACCGCGAGCGCATGACCCCGGTCTTCCATCCCGGCCCTGTCTTCACCAACATCTTGTTGGCCGACGAGTTGAACCGCGCCTCCCCCAAGGCCCAGTCGGCCCTGCTCGAGGCGATGGAGGAGGGGCAGGTGAGCGTCGACGGGGTGACCCACCCCCTTCCGCAGCCCTTCATGGTCATCGCCACCCAGAATCCCTACGACTCGGCCGGCACCTACCCCCTCCCCTTCAGCCAACGTGACCGGTTCCTGCTGCGCACCAGCATCGGGTACCCCGACCGCCGCGCCGAGGACCGCCTCCTGGCCGCCGGTGGCGCCCGCCCGCGGCCCGAGGACCTTCCGGTCGTCGGGGGCGCGCCGCTGCTGGGGCACCTGACCCAGGCGGTGGACAACGCCTTCGTGGCACCCGAGGTGCGCGCCTACGTGCTCGACCTGGTGGAGGGGACGCGGCGCCATCCCAACCTCCTGATCGGGGCTTCCCCCCGCGCCGGGCTGGCGCTGCTGCGGACGGCGAGCGCCTACGCGGTCACCGAAGGGCGCGACTACGTGCGGCCCGACGACGTCAAGGCGGTGGCCGACGTGGTTCTGGGGCATCGCATGGCGGTGACCGCGTCGGCAGAGCTGGGCGGGTACTCGTCCGCCACGCTCATCGCCGAGCTCCTGGCCGGCACCCCGGTGCCCATCGGCGCGCCGGGACACGGGCGCGCCGCCGCGCGCTAGCCGTCGGCCCCGATGGTGCCACGCCCACTCTCCCTGACCACGCGTGGCGTCGTGGCGCTCGGCATCGCACCGTGCAGCGCCACCGCCGGCGTGCTCCTCGGCGCCGAGGAGCTGGTCCTCGTTTCCATCGCCCTTCTCGTGCTGGTTTGCTGCGGGCTCGTGCAGAGTGCCCAACGGGTCGTCCGGGCGCGCGGTACCTGGCAGGTCGTGGTGGACCTCGAGTCCGCCGACGTCGAGGTGGGGCGCCCCCTCGACGTTTCCGTCACCCTGGTCGCGGCGCCTGCCGCCGCTTCCCTCCCGGTCTGGCTCGAGGATCCGGGGCACTGCTGGGTGCGGGTGCACCGTCGTGCTGCCGGGCCGCCGCGGCGCCTCCGGCTCCCCAACCCGTCGCAGGCCGTGCGGGTGACCCCCCGTGCGGATGGTGCCGCCGTACGGCTGCACGACGCGGCCCCCACGGCGCACCGCGGCGTCTACGCGTTGCGCGGCATGCGTCTGTGGTGTTTCGACAGTTTCGGTCTCGTCGCCCAACTCCTCACCGTCGGGCCCACCGCGACGATCACAGTGCATCCGGTCCCGCTGCGCGTCGAAGTGCCCGACGCCGCACTGCGGGGCAGCGAAGGCACCGAGGACGCGCGCCACGAGGCCCCCGCAGCGCACCTGAAGCGGACCGGTTCGGGTGATTTCTCGGGCATCCGCCCCTACGTCCCGGGCGACCGGCTCCGCCTGTTGTACTGGCCGGCGTCGGCCCGGACCGGTGAGCTCATGGTGCGCGACTTCGAGGAGCCGCGCCGGCCACGGGTGCATCTGATGGCCGACGTGCGGGCGCTCCTCGGGGCGCCGGGCTGCGAGCGCGTGCTCGCCACGGCCGCAGGGGTGGGATTGCGGGTGTTGGCGCAGGGCTCGGTGGTCGAGCTCTCCACCACCTCGGGGGAGCACATTGCCATCGGGCCGGGACCGCTCGCGGACATGGCGTTGCTGCGGGCGATCGCCGGTATGGAGACCGCGGAGCCGGTGCCGCCGCCGCGATGGTGGCGACGCCGCCGGGGTGCCGCGCCCGAGCCGGACCGGCGCGCCCCCCATCCGGTGGCCGGGGCGCCGCTGGTGGTGACCACCGCGGCCGGCGCCACCACGCTGCCCGACACCCTGGGGCGCAGCCACCTGGTCGTCGCCCCGTGAGGGCGCGCCGGTACCCCGGGCCCGGCGGCGTGTCGCCCGGCGGCGTCGCCCCGCTGGTCCTGTCGGTATCCATCGCCGCCGCGCTCGGCCGGCTGGTGGCGCCCACCTCGGCGGTGCGCGTCCTGGTTCCCCTCGCGGTGGCGATCGTGATCGCCGATGCGGTCACCGCGCTGGTCGTGCGCCTGGGTGTGCGCGCCGTGCTGGCCGCTGCGGGCGGGTGGGGTGTCGCGGTGGTCGGGCTCATCGCCTGCATCGACCCCACGTTGTTCGATCCGTGGTCGCACCACTTCCTGCACGGCGCGCTGCTCTCGCACCAATTGCGCGAGGCGCACGGCGCGCTGGCCAACGGCGGAACCCCGCTGCCGTTGCTGAGTGGTGTGGTGATCGCCATCGGCGCTCTCGGCGCGGTGGCCGCCGCACTCACCCGGGCCATCTGGTCCCGGCACTGGCGCGGCGCCCCGGATGCCGCCGGGCACGGGACGCTGGCCCAGTCCCTGGCCCCGTCGTTGGCCCTCTTCGTCTATTCGACATTGGTGAGCGCCGAGCAGGAGCGGGTGGCCGCGGTGGTCTCCTACCTCGTCGGCGTCTTGCTCTTCGTGGTGTTGGCCGACCGCGCCGCCGCGGCGCAGGCCATCGCGTCGGTGCAGCCGCTGCGCCGCCGCGGCCCGCTCGTGGGCGCCGTGGCGGCGTGCCTGCTGACCTCGCTGGTGGTCATCGGCACCGGCGCGGGTCTCTCGGGCATGCAGCTGACGGTGTTCCACGCGCGCCCCCAGTCCGCGGGGGGCAACGGCCCCGCGCAGAGCCTGCTCACCGGCCTGGCCCTGGTGGACAGCCTGCGCACCACCGAGCTCTCGCAGTCCGACGTGGTGGTCTTCCGCGCCCGGTCTGCGGTCACGACGTACTGGCAGGTGGGCATCCTGTCGTCGTTCAACGGGACGGCATGGCTCCCCACCGCGGCCGTCGGCGCGGCGCTGCTCGGCGTCGTCAACGGTGCCGCCACCGCCGGCGCGCCGTCCCCGGCCGACCTTCCCGCCCCGGCCCCGGCGCAGACCTTTTCGGCCGAAGTGGCCATCAGCGACTTCGTCAGCCGTCTCCTGCCCGCCCCGCCCGGCACCTTTGCCGTGGAGGGCCTGCGGGGCCCGGCCACCGTCGCCGCGCAAGGCGTGCTGGCCGCCGCGCCGAGCGCCCCAGGGACGGACTACTCGGTGACCGCCCCGCTGCAGGCGACGGTCCCGACGAACGGGCCGCAGCTGGCCGCGACCGACCCCCGGTTGGCGCCGTACCTCGCCCTGCCGGCGCAGCCGGCCATTGTGGGCGAGCTGGCGCGCCAGGCGGTGGGTGCCGCCCGCACGCCGGAGGCGGAGGCCCAGGCGCTGGTCGACTGGTTCCGTTCGGGGCGATTTCGCTACACGCTCTCGCCACCGGCCACGCACGGCCCGGACCCCCTGGTCCAGTTCCTCACGGTGACCAGAGCGGGCTTCTGCCAGCAGTTCGCCGGTGCCTACGGCGTGCTGGCCCGTACCCTCGGGATCCCGACCCGCCTCGCGGTCGGCTTCACCCCGGGCCAGCCGGGGCCGGGCGGGACCTTCACGGTGACCGGCGCCGATGCCCACGTGTGGCCCCAGGTCTACCTCGGGCCCGCCGCCGGTTGGGTCTCGGTGGAGCCCACCCCTCCCGCCGGGTCTACGGCGCCCGCGGCGGGGGTGCTCGGCCCATCGCAGAGCGGGGTCGCCCCTCCCGGCGGGACGCACACGACGACGCAGACGACGACCCCGTCGACGGTCCCCTCCACGGCGCCGTCGGGCACCGGCCCGGCCGGCGCCCACAGCAGCGGGCCCGCACACCACTCGCGCCCGGCGGTCCCGGGCCGCCACGGCACGCCGTACTGGAT
>PKYA01000220.1 GCA_003133545.1 Acidimicrobiaceae bacterium
CGCGCGAATTATCGAGGTTAGGTGAACTGCGGGGAAACGTTGGGCAAAAGAAATTGTCCTTTTGGCGCATTAGAGATTCAGTCGGATCAGGTGACTCGCGACACCGGGATTGGCAATGACCCGGTCTGCGGAGAAGAACTGATCGGGTTGCTTCTAACGTCTGAAAAGCGTGAGGTCACCGGNNGATCGACGCCGGTCCCGACCACTGGAAAAGTCCAGTTCAGAGGCACTTTTCGGAGCGTTTCTTTTGTGAGGCCAAAATTTCGTGCCCGCTACGTGCCCAATAGAACGTCAAAAACGTCTGTGAAATTCCGGTTCATGCTTGACAGCGTGGCTCCGGCACCTGCTTGACACTTCCCTGACCCGGTTCCGGTACCTGGGCGACACTGGCTCCGGTACCTGCTTTACACCTGTGAAGGAGAAGGGTCCACCACGTGGCGGTCGCCACCTTCTTCGCTGTTGATGCAGTTGTCGACAGATCCGAAGGAGGCCGGCGGTGTTGGTGGAGCTCAAAGTGGTCGAACAGCGCTATCGGGCGGTGATCGATGTCCTCGACGGGATGACCGTGACCGAGGTGGCCGCCCGCAACGGGGTGACCCGTCAGACACTCCATGCGTGGCTGCGCCGCTATGCCAACGGGGGGATGGCCGCCCTGGCCGACAAGAGCTCCAAGCCCGAGAGCTGCCCCCATCAGATATCGCCGGTCATCGAGGCCCGGGTGATCGAGCTACGCCGGATGCATCCTTCGGGCCGGGCGTAGGCGCCGTGCTCTTTGGCACGGTCGTGGCGGATGGCTTGGACCCGGATGACCTTGGTAACTCGCGAGGACCGGACTCAACGGTAGTCCTAGCTGCATCTCCGATTCTGGCCCACGGACCCGCCTCCATTCTTGCCAAGCTACTTGTCCGACCTCGCCGTTGTAATGGGCCCTGCCCCAGTGGCGCCGCTCAGCCGTGGGACTGTCGCGTACCCGGCGGACGAGGATACGCAGTACCCGCCCGGTATCGGCACGTTGCGGACGTTTCGGAAGGCGGGTCTAACCGGACGGACCGCTCATCAAACGAGGCGCCTCATCACTGGCCGAGTGGGGTACGTGCGTGCAACTTCGGTGAATCCCGCAGCGGAAAACATCGCCACCGTGCCGGTAAAGACCGCGGACCCACCTACCCGTGAAGCGCTCAGCGCGGCCACGTCTACAGGGTGACCCTCCACAGCCGAAGCACCGTGTTCACGAGCGAAGACGACAGCCGCTTTGAGTAGGGCTGAACCAACGCCGGATCGCCGATGGCGGCTGTCGACGACGAAACAGGTCACCCACCAGGCTCCGGCATCGTCCGTCAACACTCTCGCCAAAGCTCTATTGCCGCTCACGCCAGGAAAGTCAGATCGGGGTCCGACTCTTGTCCACCCAACAGGATGCTCGTCGACGTATGCGAGGAGTCCGGGCGGCACGGCGGCATGGGCAATCTCCTGCCGCAGCGCCTCGCGGTTGTCTCCGTTGGGTTCTGACTCCAGGAAGCGGCGACACCAGCATCACGAAGGGTCTTCACCACGGCGACCGAACGCCGCAACGAGGTCGTTCCACCGATCCGGGGTCGCGGGCTGCACCTGCACGGACACATCCCGATCCTATGGGCCTGTGCTGGCGCTCGATATTGCCGTCACCGAACGCCGTTCCCCAGGCTTCCTTGCCTATCCCCCATTCGAATGGCCACGGTCGGCAACTGCTACCAGACCGGCAATGTTCGGAGGCAGGGTCAGGAGTCATGTCGCTCGCGCAATATGGGGCACTCACCGGACCGCAAATCCGTCGGGCGGGCGCATCCGCAGCCTGCTCGGGCGGACAATCCGACGGAACCATTCCAACCGCTAGCGCAGAGCAAGCAGTCGGCCGTCCAGGCTCTGAAAAGTGTGTCCATGACCCGGCCGATCAGGATAGGTTCGTATTTAGTTGTACTATGAACCTATTGCTATATGAATAGAACGCCTAAGACTCCAAACCCCAAAGCCGCGAATCTTGGCGAGGACTCCGTCGTTGACGCCGTGCTCAGTGCCAGTCGGGTACTCGTCGCCATAGCCGCCCGCTCCCTGGCCGATGCCGGCGAGGATGTCACTCTTACTCAGTACCGCTCCCTCGTTGTCCTGGCCTCGCGCGGGCCACAGAGCGTGGCCGAGCTGGCCGACGCAGTCGCAGTCACACCGCCCACTGCATCGCGCTTGTGCGAACGACTGGTCAAGAAGGGTTTGATTCGGAGACGAACCGACCGACACGACCGCCGCCAAGTGCACATCGCCTTGACGCAAATGGGTCGGGACCTCGTCGACGCCGTGACCGCTCGCCGGCGCGAGGAGATTGCCGACCTGCTGGCCGCCGTGCCGATCAAGACCCAGCATTCGGTCGTGGTCGCCCTGACCCAGCTGGCCCAGGCTGCCGGCGAGGTACCCGAACAGGACTGGAGCGCGGGGTGGGACCTGTGAGCGAGCAAGGCGACACCCCCCATCCAAGCCGTGCCGTGTGGGCCAGGGCGCTCAGCGCACGAGCGGGGCGCTGGGTTGCCTCTGCGTCCTACCTCAAGAAGTGGAGTGTCCTCGGTGTGGTGATCGGCGCCGTGGCCGGCGTCGGCGCCATCGTGTTCTACGAGGCGCTCGTCGTCTGTACCCACTTCTTTTTGAACGTCCTCGCCGGCTACCAGGTTCCGACGCCCAAAGGTGAAGGCGGGCTGACCGCGTCGAGTTCGCCCACCCGCCCTTGGGCACTCCCGCTCATCGCTGGGGTCGGCGCGCTGCTGGGCGCGATCTTGGTCGTTCGCATCGCTCCGGAGGCAGAAGGGCACGGCACCGATGCCGCCATCTCGGCGGTGCACCACAACCCGCGGGGTGTGCGCTTTCGTGCCGTGATCGTCAAGATCGTGGCGTCAGCCCTCACCATCGGGTCAGGTGGATCGGGCGGCCGAGAAGGCCCGACCGGGCAGATCAGCGCAGGCTTCGGATCGCTGCTGGCCCGACTTCTTGATCTCGAACCGGCCGACGGGCGGATCGCGGTCGCCACGGGAATCGGCTCGGGCATCGGGGCGATCTTCGGAGCACCGCTCGGCGGTGCCGTGCTGGCCACCGAGATCCTCTACCGCGACGATTTCGACCCCGCCGCGCTGCTGCCCAGCTTCATCGCCTCGGTCGTCGCCTTCGTGGTGTTCGGGGCGGCCGAGGGGTTCTCGCCCCTCTTCGGCTACGTCGCCACCTACCACTTCACCGATCCGGTCCAACTGCTCTGGTTCGCCCTCATCGGAGTGTTCGCCGGCCTGATCGGCCTCCTCTATGCCAAGGGCTTCTACGGGTTGGCTGACCTCTTCAAGCGGTCACCGCTGCCCCGGTGGGTTGCCCCCGCAGTCGGAGGCCTGTTGGTTGGCGCCATCGCCATCGCCATCCCACAGGTCATCGGCACCGGCTACGGCTGGGTGCAGCAGTGCCTCACCCACAACGCTCTGGAGTCCATCCCGCTGTGGATCGTGCTCATCGTCCCCTTTGCCCGGATTCTCGCCACCGGTCTGTCCATCGGCTCGGGAGGGTCGGGCGGGATCTTCGGCCCGGGCATCGTGATCGGGGCCTTTCTCGGCGCTGCGGTGTGGCGGGTGTTCGACCCCGTGTTCCCGTCCATGGGGCACGATCCCGCCCCCTACGTGATCGTCGGCATGATGAGCTGCTTCGGCAGTATTTCGCGGGCGCCGTTGGCCGTCATGTTGATGGTCGCCGAGATGACCGGGAGCCTCTCCATCCTCACACCGGCCATGATCGCCGTCGGCATCTCATGGCTGATCGTGCGTCGCAGTGACGACACCATGTACCGCAGCCAGCTGAAGAGCCGATCTGACGCGCCCTCCCAGCGTCTCTTGGCCGGGCTGCCGCTCCTCGGGGCAATTCCGGTTGCTCGGGCCATGGCCGAGCCGAAGTTGGTGATCACGACGAAACTCAGCATCGAGAGCGTCCGACGGGCTCTGGCCGACGCCAGCCTCAGCGGAGCACCGGTGGTCGACGCGGCCGGGCGACTCGAAGGGACCATCTCCCGATCGAGTTTCCAGGAGTCCGGCGACGGCCAGCACGGAGTGGCCGCTCTCGTCGATGCCGGAGCTCCTACTGTCTCTGATTCCAGTCGCCTCGATGTTGCGCTCGACAGCCTCACCGCCGCACCGGAATCGTGGGTCCCTGTCCTCGACGATGAACGCCGCGTCGTGGGAACTCTGTCCATCTCCGACGTGGTGCGGGCCTACCGTCAAGAGTTGGTCTCCAGTGCCGAACGGATGAGCGATCTCGGGGCCATGACTGGCACGGCTCAGGTGACGATCACTCCGACATCACCGATGGCGGGCAAGACACTTCGCCAGGCCGAACTGCCCGCCGGACTACTCATCACTTCAATCTCGCGCGGGGACAGGGTGTTCTTCCCCACAGGGAACACCAAGCTCGAAGTCGGTGATCGGCTGACCGTGATCGGCCAAGGGTTCGACCTGACTCAGATCGGAAAAGCGGAATCGGTTGACGCTTCCGAGTAGGAGCGCACTACCCCAGTGGCCTACCAGAGGGGAGTTCACGAGATCGGGTCAACTTCACAGCCCTGAATTTGGAAACGACCCCAGCTCGCATGGTCCAAATCTCGCTGAGGGTGTCCAGCGCCTAAGAGCCGGGCGATGCCGAAATGAACTGTTTCAGCCACCAACCCGTCGACCCACCGTTATCCGGCAGTGCGACGGTCATTCCTTCGACGCGTCCACGGGTCCATCGTGAGAACCACATCGTGAAGGCAAACAGGCTGCCCAAGAAGCACCCGGAAAGAATCGGGTTCACCACAACAAACGTCGACGTCGAGAGCGATGCTGCCGCAATGACACGTCCGCCAGCATCGATCAATAGTCCGAACCCCCAGAGCAGCGTAAGAAGGCGAAAGACCGCTCGACTGGGGGGAAGGTCCCACAGCCGATCGAAGAGCTCTTGACGCTGCGCGTCCCCTCCAGCTGACAGGCCTTTGCCGATGTGGAACATCAACGGTCTCTCGCCTACATAGAGCGAGACAAGAGATAACAGCCCGATGAACGCAGTGAAGGCCGAATCTCGAACCTTGAGCACAAAGGCGTTGCCTCCAAGGGCCCACGAGGCGGTGATACCCGCAACGAAACCGAACAGCACGATCGAGCCAATCGGGTCGAGTGTGCGGCGACGGACTGCCTCGAAGAGGACCCAGGCCG
Organism: Acidimicrobiaceae bacterium; assembly: GCA_003133545.1. Classification (GTDB taxonomy): domain Bacteria; phylum Actinomycetota; class Acidimicrobiia; order Acidimicrobiales; family RAAP-2; genus Bog-473. Next base: position 5,238 of record PKYA01000220.1, read on the forward strand.
CAGCCGGTATGCCTGCAATAGCGAGCGCAACAGCGTCATCGTGGACATGAGGACGCACCAGGAAGTACACGACGATGGGTACAACACCGCCTCCGATAGCACTCGGCGTCAGCGCCCGTAGGGACGGTGCACCCGGCTCCCATCCGTCTCGTGGGTCAGCGGGGAAATCCCACTGTGAGCCAGTGGGCGTTCCTTCCTCCCGCGAGGATCCAATCGCCACGAAACAGAATTGTTTCAGATTGATCCGATCCATGCCTGAAGGATGTCCGACGAGGCAGGGCTACTGGCTGGTTACCTACGGCCTCACGGTAGCCAGATCGGGCCGTTCCAGGCGAGGCAACCATCGCGAGCACTCGGTCCCATATGACGCTTTTTGGAGGTGTGGGCCACAGCCAGTCAACGGCTTCCAGATCGTGACGGAAGAAATGGCGTAGATCGGCAACGTTCAACTCCCAGCGTTGTGTCCCACTTTGTCAGCGCAATAAGCATGTGGGGCATGCCTCCGAGGTGCAGCATGGCCGCACAGCCGAAGTGGGATAGTCAAGCGCCGGAGTCGCGGCGGTGGAAGGCTCGGTGTGTGATGACTCCCCTGCATCCAGATGTTGAACCTCTCGCTGTCTTACTCGGCACCTGGTCGGGGCACGGACATGGCGAGTATCCGACGATCGAGTCGTTCGGCTACGAGGAAACCGTCGGTTTCTCGCACGTAGGGAAGCCATTCCTCGCCTACAGCCAGCGGACCAAGCATGCAGTCGATGGTCGCCCTCTTCACGCAGAAGCGGGCTACTGGCGCATGGCACGTCCTGGCTGGGTGGAACTGGTGGTTTCGCACCCGACCGGCATCGCGGAAGTCTCTGAAGGAACCTTCGTCGGCTCAACCATGGAGCTCCGATCGATCATTGTTGCTTGCACTGGATCGGCCAAGGGAGTCAGCGTGATCGAACGTGATCTCTTCATCGATGGCGACACTCTTCGATACTCACTCCGAATGTCAGCCGTCGGGCAGCCGCTTACTCACCACCTTTCTGCGGAGCTTCGGCGCATCGAATAGTTCAGGAGGAGGAGTCACTGGCCACAGGCGATAACCGTCGATCTGTCCGTTCAGATCCCGGCATCGATCAGTGGCTCCGGCTGCACAGATGGAACGATCGGTAACGCTCGCGCAAACGCTCCTTGGAGCGGGACCCGGATAATCTCCCCAAGCCGGTGGTTGGGGCGACTTAGGGCCGATCTTCCTGGAAGCTTGGTCTAGGTGCCCAAATTCCGACACTACTTCTGGAGTCCTCTCGCTTTTACCCGTCGGCGACCTGCCGGGCCTTCGCACATGGAGTGAAGACCATTCGCCAGATTGACATTCGCCTATTTGTCCCAGAATTGGGTGAGCGTCGTGACAGCGTTGGGCTCACATGGTGCGGCCGTCCGTATAATTCTTCACATAAGAGGGTGAATCCATGCTGGGTCGCTGCGTATTTTCTCGGCGGCTCTTCCGACGAACTTCTCGGAAGGAACGAAACAATCGAAGGGCGGGGGATCTGATGCGAAGGCGCACGGAGCTTCTTGAATCGGTCCATCGGGCTATCGATCCCATGCAAATGATGCAACGGGTCTGCGTCGAGACACTCTCGCTCATATCGAACGCGGAAAATGCACTGATCGGGCTGGTCGACGACGAGAGAACCCTGACCTACATACGCGGCGCAGGCACTCGGCTCGATGCCGTCGGAGCGACTGTGCAACTCGACGGCAGCCTTTCGGGCCTTGCGAACCGCATTGGGATTGCCGTATACAGCGAAGACACCGAGAACGACGATCGTGTCGACCGGGAGGCATGTCGACGCTTGAACGCAGTTTCGTTGCTTTGTGTTCCAATACGCCATGGCGCAGAGAGATTGGGTGTCCTCACGGTCAATGCGCCGATGCCACAAGCGTTCACGGCGGCCGACGTCACACTTCTGACCCAGGTTGCTGAGTTTGTGGGTGCGGTCGTCTTCACATCGAGGAGCCTCTCGCGATCGACGGCGTCTATGTTTGGCCTTGGTGACGAAGTGGTCGATTCGGCATCGGCCGGCATCTCGGCAAAGGCCAGGTATATCGCGAATATTTTGAGTCCCGGATCGATCGGCGAAGCGCTCGATGAGGAACTACTACGCAAGACCTTGGATCAACGAGCATTCTCGATGGTCTTTCAACCCATATATTCGCTGTCGACAGGTGCGTTGATCGAAGTCGAAGCTCTTGCACGATTCCACGCAATGCCTTATCGAACACCCGATGTGTGGTTCGCAATGGCCCATTCGGTTGGCCTGGGTATCGAGTTGGAGCTGGCAGCGATCGAAATGGCGCTGTCTTTCCTGGGGAGAATCCCCGAGCAGATACCAGTTGCTATCAACGCCAGCCCCGGGGTCATAGGTTCCTCCGCTTTGGCCGTCATGATCGAATCAGTGGAACCAACTCGGATCGTGCTGGAGCTAACCGAACAGATCGCCGTTGCCAATTACCAGCACTTGTCAGGCCTGTTGGCCGACTACCGAAAACAAGGGGTTCAGCTGGCTATCGACGACACGGGGTCTGGGTTTGCAAGCCTGAGCCACATCCTCAAGTTGGCTCCGGACCTCATAAAACTCGATCGCGCGCTGACGACGGGAATCGACTTCGACCCGGTTCGTCGTGCTCTTGCCAAAGCCCTCCACAGCTTCTCAAGCGATACCGGAGCCTGCATCATTGCCGAAGGTATCGAAACCGCCGCCGAGTTCGTTACCCTACAAGAGATCGGTATTCCCTATGGGCAGGGCTACTACCTTGGGCGTCCCGGTCCGGTCGAGCGTCTGAAACCCACCTTCGTTCCGCTCGACAAGTCGCCTTCCGTCGGCAGTAAAAAGCACACGCTGGCTACATCAAAGACACCCCTCAAAGGACTTGAGATAAGTGCCGGAGTGCCGCGCTAACCCGCTCACTCCATCGCACTTCAGGGACACTCGGTTCCGTCTACCCCTCGGTCGGTCGCGGAGGTGTGGCAGTGTGTCCCGCAATTCGTGTGGTAGAGCCGGGTGAAGTCGTGTCGAGGACAACGATGCCGTTGCTCGAACAGCGCGTCCCTCGACCTCGGGAAGGACTGAACCTCAGAGGCCGAGCAGGTCCTCGACGGTGTCGAGAACCTCGGCCATCGGGGTCTCGGCGGCCGGCAGCGCGAAGAACAGCTCGACCACGCGGAACGAGTGGGACAGGTAGCGAACGAGCGCCTGCGCGCGCTCGGCCGCAGCCGGGTCGTCGAACGCGGACGGGTCGGCCAGAGCGAACGCGGGGTCGATCACGGCGTAGTCGGCGATTGCGGCGCGAGCGGCGCGAGCGATGTGCTCGTGGCGCTCGTCCGGGTAGGTCCGGACGCCTGTGCGGTCCGGATCGATGGCGGGCCAGCGGCGAGCTCGGGCACGGGCGCGGTCGAAGGTGATGCGGGCGTCGAACCCTTCGGGGAGCGCCTCGGGGATCGGCGCAGGCTCAGGCGTGTATGTGGCCAGGACGAAGGTTGCGAGCACCGACGGGTCGGCCGCGAGGCCGGGAAGGCCGACGGTGACGTCGTGCTCGTGCCCCGGTACGGGCACGCACGTGACGACCTTGGGACCGGGGGTCGCAGCCAGCCGCTCGAGGGTGTGGGCAAACTGCCGGCGGCGGTCGCCGGGATCGCCCGGCCCGATCAGGTCGATCGTCGCCGTCATGCCGCGCTCGAGCGCGTCCCGCTTCAACTCCACTGGCTCGTAGGGTCCGTGCTCGAACCCGATCATCCACCAGTGCGCGGGGGCGAGAGCGTCGACCACGCCGAGCACGGCGACTATCGCGCCGAGCCCGTAGGCGGGCGGGGTGTGCACCAGCGCCCCTCGCCGCAGCGGCGCGAACAAATCGATTGCCCGGAACCGGGTCCACAGGACATCGCTCTCCTGCGCCTCGGACCGGCAGGCCGCTTTCAAGGCACCCCAGTCCGCGGCGGTGCGGCCGTGCGCGTCGGTCGCTGCCGGGTCGGCTCCGGCCGCCAGCAGCCGACGCACAAGATCGTGCCGTTCGCGGTAGACGGCGACGTGGAGTGCGGTGGCCTCCCCGTCGAATGCCCCGCCGTCGGCGGAGGCGCCGTGGTCGAGCAGATAGTCGACGACGTCGGCGGCGCCGATGTTGACCACCGCCCACAGGGCGCTCTCGTGGTTTGCGCACGGGCGGGCCTCAGCGACCGGGGCTCCGGCCTCGACCAACAGGCGAACTAGCCGGAGGTCGCCGATGCCGGCCGCTCGGATCAGAGCGGTCGCCCGGTCCGAGAATCCGAGCCGCGAGTCGAAGCCCTCGACCGGCGACCAATCCTCGGTGGCAGTGGCGAGCGAGGGGTTCCGGGCCAGGAGCCGGGCCAGCCCATCGGCGTCCCGGGAGCGGAGGACCTGGAACAGCAGGATCGTGTCCCGAAAAGATTCGGTACCTGAGGGGCGGGCGGCGGCAAGGGCATCGGCGACCATGGGGAGCAGCTCCTTCAAGCGGGTGCGGGCGGACCACGCCCGCTTCTTCGTGGCAGGGACGGTGATGCGGAGGAAGGCTGCGACCTCGGCGTAGGGCATTCCGGCCAGGTAATGCAGCGCAACCACACATCGCTCGCCTTCGGGCAGGCCCTCGACCGCGGCCCGGACCTCGGCCACCTCGACGGCGGCGAGCACGACCTCCTCGGGCCCTGCGGCCGGTTCCATCAGCGCACCTGGCCCGTCGCCGCGGGAGGCGGCGTCGAGCGACACGGTGGCGGGCCGGCGGCGGCGGGTCCGGCGGTTGGTCGCGGTGCGGACCAGCCGCAGGAGCCAGGCCGGGAACGCGGCCGGGTCCCGAAGGTCGGCGATGTGGCGGAAGGCCAGGACGAACGCTTCCTGAGCGATGTCCGGGGCCTCGTCCAGATCGCCGCACAGCCCGACGGCTGAGGCGACCGCGATGTCCTCGAATCGGTCGATGAGCTCCGGCCAGGCGCTGGCATCGCCCCGTTGGGCGGCGGCGACCAGTGCCGCCCAACGGTCCCGATCCTCGAACAGTGTCATCACAAGAGAGGAGCCTGCCAGCGCCGGTCCGGTTACCGCACGGCAGACCGGGTGCGCACGGGCGGCGTTCTCGCTGCTGTTCTACTGCGGCCCTGCGGTATCTGCGACAACCGGCAGCTCGTCAGGGGTGTGTACGAGCTGAGGTTGACAACGCAGTCGACGATTCATTTCGTCGTCCATCGGACGAGGCACTCCTACCTGTCCCCGAACGCTGCGGGACGGTGACGCTTCTTCGCGGTCCTATTGCCAGAAATGCTGCTTTTCGCGAGCACAATCAGCATTCCGCTCATTGGCCAACGCGCTGCAAGCGAATCCCGCAAGGAACGGTCAGCGGTGACCGATGCAAGCCGTGATTGCTGCTTTGGGTGTGTGGGAACCAGCCCTGCTTCGATCATCTCGGTTCGCGCCACATTGGCCACATCGATGGTCCGTTCTTCCCGATCTTGAGTTCTTTGATCACATTGAACCCGTGTCGTTCGTAGAGGGACAGGTTTCGAGGGCTCGATGATTCGAGGTAGGCCGGCATAGCCTCGCGGTCGCAGCGCTCGAGGAGTGGCTCAAGCAGTGCTTTCCCGTAGCCCTTCCCTTGTTCGGCGGGCTCGGTTCCGAGGACGGCCAGGTAGTAGTGGGGTTCTTTGGGGTGGTTGGCATCAAGCGTGCTCAGGAGCCGAGGTATCCGAGGAAGCGCCCTTCCCGCTCGAGGTAAAAACGGCGCGAGCCGTATGGCGAGTCGCATGATCGAGGCAAACCCGGGCGCGATTTGGCCGGGAGGCAACCAGAGGGCAGCGGCCACCAGATTTTCTGTCGTATAGACCTCGTTGTGCGGCAGGTAGAGATGACGGATCTGGAGGCTGAAAAATGCGGGGAGCACGCGGGTGCGGGTCCCGGCGCCCGGAAAGATCCAGTTGACGATGGGGTCCTCGGCAAAAGCCGAACCCAAGGTGCCCCCGAGTCGGGGGATGTCTTCAGCGACTGCCTTGCGTGTCAGCATGGGGAGCGGGTTGGATCCGAGGCATCAGGCCCGGCCGACCGAAGTCTTGCCAGAACTGAATGCTCGGCTCACCGCATCTGCGAGATCTCGGACAAGACCCTGCCCGGGCTCGGAGCGGAGCAGCACTGTGTGCATGAGCAGCGGACTGACCAGCAACTGCAACACGACCGTGGCGTCGGTGTCGGGTCGAACCTCACCTCGCAGTGCGGCCCGCTCCACCACCCGTGCGAACTCCCTAAAGACGGGCATCCAGTGCTCAATGACGACCATGTCGACGTCAGGTTGGGTTCCGCCAGCCATGGTGACGTTCATGGCCATCTCGACAGGGTCGGAAAAGAAGTCGGCCAGCTGGAAAGCGAGGGCCCGGATGTCGTCCTCCCATTTGCCGGTGTCGGGGACAACGAGTCTCGCCGTATGGATGGTGAGCGCTTCACGCACCAGATCGGCCGGCGTCGGCCACCATCGGTAGACGGTCGTGCGGTGCACCCCAGCCCGCTCGGCCACTTCGGCGACGCTGAAGCCGACACGACCTTCGCGCATGAGGGCAAGCACCGCCTCGGCCACGTCATGGCGTACCCGTTCGCTCCGACCGCCGCTGCGGTACCGGGTAGGCCGTTCGCTCGAGCCGGTTGTCCTGGTGCTCTGTTCAACATCCAGCATGGCCTCACACTATCACGACATCTGTTGACTTAAGAGACCTTTGCCACTACAGTCGTCGTGAGTCACTCGCGAGGTTGATACGTGCACGATCAGAGAAGATGGTGATTCGGAGACGGCCCCACACGGGCGTCGGCGGCATGACGCCATCAGATTGCGTCACCTCCATCGCTGCTGGCCAGATACAGGCCGGAACCGGGAACTCGCCGATGACAGACACGCATACACGGTCAGCTTCCGCGATCACACCGAGATTCCGGCAGCGGCGCTCGACTGGTCACCCTCACGTGGCACCGCGTGGATCCTCCTTGACACACACCCGCTATCTGAAGCTCGAGGGTATGTGCTGGGTACTCATCGGTGCTGCCTCCATCGTGTGCTCCTGGCCGAGCCTGATCGTCAGAGAGACATACATAGCGCCAAGTGTTGCCGCCGGCGCGGTCGTCGTTCTGGCCATCGCGTGTGTGGCGGCGTTGCGGTGCGGCCTTCCGGCGCACCACGTTCACGGTTGGATGTGCGCCGGTACGCTTCGATCGCGAACGGAGGCCCCGTCTATGAGATCTACGCAGGCAATCTGGGGACTCACGCGAGATGCCGCGATCTGGGTCGGTGCGACGCTCGGCTGGTTGCTCCTGTGTCGATTCGGACACGTCCCCCCATTGATCTCTAGTGGATCGATCAGTCTTGGAATCGGCGTCGGAATCGTGTTGATCGGGCTTCTGGAGGCAATTTTGTCGCCCCGCTTCGTCCGCCGGAGCGATCAGAACGTCGGAGCCATTTCTCTCGTCGTCAGCCGCCGACCGCTGGGACTGGGCTATCCAATCCTCACCCTAACTGCCATTTGGATCATAAATACAGCCACTACGGGGACGACAGCTAACAGGTCGGAGAGCCGGAAGTGAACGCGGGTCCGCTGGGTCGATTTTGAGAAAGGCGGATCGTCAGCGCGGCCTCCGTGTTCGAGTAAGCACTGGAGTCAATGGCGTCTGGCACATGTGCGTTAGAAGCGAACCTCACGCCGAGCGAGTTGGTTTCATTGATCGAGGTCCCATTTCGCAGTCGCCGTAACCCGATCGGCCTGCGGGGATCCCATGATGAAGTGCGGACCATCAAAGTTCACCGCTGACCGTTCGGCTTGCGGTCATTCCGGGAGATCGTCGGTCGAGCCCGATCTGTGTCCGCAGCACAGGTCAGCGGACGGCAGATTGGTTCGGCTGGGCAATCCAGTCAATGCGATCTGCCCCCCGACGGTGCCCGGTATTGGTCCAGTTACGACACCCATGGGCAGGTTCAAGCGTTGGAAGGCACGTAGGCTGGAGGCGTGGAAGGCGGTGGTCTCCGCTACCAAGACCTCGACGACGCCCTCGATGGCGTCTCGCACAAAGTACTCACCGACACCCTTCGCCGGGCCGAACGTGACGGCCTGGTTGTGCGACACCTCGACCCCGGTCGGGTCGAAACGGCAACCCTCTACCAACTAACCGACCTCGGCAGATCCCTCGACGAGCCGCTGGCTGCGCTCGAACGATGGGTCGATGCCAACTGGCCGGAGATCGAAGAGGCTCGACGGCGATGGACCCGCCGTAGCGAGTTGTGACTCCAGGCGTTCGCTCTCGAAGTAGGTCGTCGATTCAAATCGCAGTCGCCGCAAACGCGAATCGCGACCGACGGACTGAGGGAGCCCCACCTCGTCTCGGCTCGACGACCGGTTGTAGCTATGAGATATCCATGGCCCGATCCTCGCGTTAGCTACGACCGAGCCGGCGATCGTACCGGTGAATGCCGTGCTGTGGCTGGATGACGAAAGTGCCGCCTGAACTGGACCATCCCCCATTCGACCCGCAAGTGGACCGGCGCCTCACGCGATGGAGGCCGAACGGGCCCCAAGGCCCAGCGGCACGCAATTCTGGGCCGTCGTAGGTTCATATCGGTGTCGTTCACTACTACCGCCGCCCTTCGGTTCGAAACCCGAAGGTCTCAGCAGGTAGCGCGTTTCTCGGGACTCAACCCGGAAGCGGCGGAACTGATCTGGGCACCCGACGCGTCCCCAACCAGGTCGTCCCTCCCGCCTACCTCGCCGGACCCGCGCTGCTGCGCGGACAGGTCCGAGGCCGGTTGACCATCGCT
>PKYA01000034.1 GCA_003133545.1 Acidimicrobiaceae bacterium
CGGTCTGAGACCCGATCTGTCCAAGCGCTGCCATCCCAAAAACGAAGTTGGTGCCGCTCGAATGGATCCGAATACCAGCCGGCTGGTGCTGATTCGCCTGGCCCTCCCATACCCAAGTTTGTCATGTAGGAGGTGTCGTCCCGCATAGGCCAAAGGCCCATCCCGCCCGATGCGGGGTCCCTAGTCCATATGTGCCGCAGTGTCCTACCCTCCCGGGATACGGGGTCACTTCCAACCGTTAGCCCGACTCTATAGCGGCACCGGCTCGATCCAGTTTGATCGCACTGGTCCTCCCGCACGATCGAGGATAAACCGTGCTACTGCCAGCAACCGTGCGGTATCACCTTGGTGCGCAACATCAACGGCTAGAGCCAACTCAGTGGACAACTTGGGAGCCTTTTCGCTTACGGTTCTCGCCAGCCACTTTCCCGACCCCAACCACTGATCGTTCGACATCAGCCACAACTCAGCCGATTGACGGAATGTCGCCTCGATTACGAACCGTCGCTCAGGCCCTGGTCCAGCGTCCTCCAAGTCATCGACAAGGTCTGTAAGCAGTCGGCAGTGGAGCGCCAGCTCTGACGTTGTGAGTGGGCTCGGGCCTTCGGTGAGGAGTTGTTGAGCATGGAGCTGCATATCTGTCGTCATGCTGTTGATCGTCAACGGCACACCGGGAGCAGTGATGTGCAGCACGACCGGCCGTCGTTCGCGCACCTCATGGGCGACATAGCGTTCCCATCCCTCTAGATCACTGATGAACATCTCGACTGGCCATCGACCTCCGTGGAGCCCTTCCCACCGGGACTCGGCAAACACCTCGATCACCACGAAGTCGAGGTCCGACTTCGATGACCTCCGCTCTCCAAGAGCACTTTTGGCAAGGATGACGCTGGTGGCGGTGGGGAGACGCGAGGCAACAAGGTCCCTTGCAGCGGCCAAGACCTCCTCGTCAACCTTGTCCACGTTCCTCTCGGGCTGAGACACCATCGGGCCACTCTGTCATGGTCAACGCCGCTCGGATGGGTGCCAATGGAAACCACCCCAACCGCCGACCCGATTGTTTGTTAGTGCGAAACCCCTGACGTGACCGACGACGATCGTGAAGTACCGCCTTCAGTAACGATGCCGCTCCGCGAGCACGCGCTACAGGCCACGACAAGAAAGATACCGACCAACAACAGGTATGGAGCGATAGTCACAGACCCAATGGTCCCTAGCACCAAGGAGGCAACTGACAATCCCCAGGCAAGTCCTCCGGCACCAGCCCTACCGTGAAGGGCCCTGCTTCGAAGAGCGATCCCCACCGCAATGACAAACGCGAGGCCTAGAGCGAGAACCACTAACTCGGCGATGCCGTACTTCTGGAAGTAGGTCTGAGGAACGACCGGAACCTCCGAGTAAGCACCCGAAGCGGTTTGTACCAGGTCGTGTGAGCCCTCCCTGACGGGTATGTGGACTACAAACGCCAAGAGTGTAAGGCCGAAACTCAACAATCCGGCTACCAGCAGCAGAACGGCCGTGATTCGATCTAGACGCTTCATTACGGCCCCTCCTTGACCTCCATTGTCACATCGATTCAGGCGAAATACCAGCGATCCAGTTTCGAACGAGTCATTCCCGACTAGCCCGAAAGTGTCGCCCGGTTGCACCCCGGCCTGGGCGGTCCGGGGTGGTCTCAGGTGATGCCGTGATCTACGCCAGCGAGCCGCCAAACGTCCCAACAGCAGTCCGCAGCTTGTCCCAACCAAGGGTTCCAAATGGTTCAGTCCGATCACTCATGAGTGCGACAATCTCGTCCCGGGACGCCAGCGCAGAGTTCACAATCTCGTTCGGATAAAGGCAATGCCAATCGCACCTGATCGACCTCTTCGTCGACCACACCCCTGAAACCACCCTCGTCACCCCACACGTCGATTTCAAGGTCGTCATATGACCACGCGTCGTCATTGTTGGAGGGGGGCGTATAACGTCGGCCGCACACCACCACCGATTCGTATCCGCCCACCACTACGCCACCCACCACCGACTAGCGGGAAGAAGCTGGACACCCGATGCTGGGTGATTATTTCGGACGACCTTCAGAGCGAAGACCCATGTCCCGTGCTCACCCACCTCGAGTTCGATGGCTTCCCAGGACAGATGAGTTTGATGGGGATACTTTCGCTTCTCCACCCGGACCCATTTGGACATTTCATATTGTCGCAGGCCGCCGGAGGTCGCCTCGGCACGGCGGTAGGGATAAGCCGGCCTGGACTAGCTGCCGCCTCCCGATGACACCGCCCCGTACCGGATCGTTCACCGTGGAACGTACGGCCACCCGATAGACGCTGTGTCCGTCTGTCGGCAAGACTTCGCCAAATGAACCACGCACATCGTGCGACGAGCTCGGTCCGGATCGATCCGTGATGGATTCCGTCGACGGGAAAGTGGCTGTTCTCACGGGAGCGGGCAGCGGAATCGGGCGGGCCACCGCACATTCTCTTGCTCGCCGCGGAACGACGGTCATCATCAGTGACGTCGACGCGGATCGGGCCCAGCTTGTCGCAGGTGAGATCCAGACGCTCGGAGGTCGGGCCGAAGGAATGCGATGCGACGTCTCGCTCCCAGAGGACGTAACTGCCTTAGCTGAGAGGGCCGTGCTGGACTACGGGCGAATCGACGTCATCATGAGCAATGTCGGCGTGATTGCCAAGGGTGACCCTCTGGAGATCCCAATGGACGCCTGGTCATCGATCATCGACGTCAACCTGCTGGGAACCGTTCGGGTGCTTCGCGCGTTCCTCCCCACCCTCATCGAGCAGGGTTCGGGGCACGTGGTGACTACCGGCTCGACGGCGGGACTGTTTCCCTATGCCTATGACAGGCTGCCGTACGTGGCGACGAAGGCAGCTGTGGTGGCCCTTTCCGAATCACTGGCGCTCTATGCCCGACCTCGCGGGATCGGGGTGACCTGCTTCTGCCCCGCCGGCGTCATGACGAACATCGTGGAGCAGATCCGCGAGTACGGGCCGTCGACCCCGGTGCAGCCGCCGCAAATTCCCATCATCAGCGCCGAAGATGCGGGTGAACTTGTGGTCCAGGGGATCCTCGAGGACCGGCTCTTGGTGCTGACCGACCCTCTCGCAGAATCGATGATCCACCAACACGCGGCCGACCGGGAGGCCTTCCTTGCGTCTCAGATCCAGTGGTTAGATGCGTCCCAATGACGGCTGACGAACGCTGGGAGCGTGGTGCCGAAGCCTTTTCCGAAGTCACCGGACTGCCGGCACCGGAGCGTGGTGACGATTACGTCGCCGATGTGGTCATCGATCAAGTCTTTGCAGAGATTTGGACCCGACCGGGCTTGACCCGCAAGGAACGTCGCTGGATCTCCATCACCTGCGCCTGCATGACTGGAGCCCCCGTCGCCATGGAGACGCATTTTGGCGCCGCGCTGCGAACTGCAGACATTTCGATCGACGAACTCCGCGAGTTCGTGATCCATTTCGCTGCTTATGCGGGACACCCGCGGGCAACTGCTGCACGAGCCGCTCTCGACGCAGCCTGGGCCCGCGTGGGCGAGCACTAGCCGATCACTTCGGGCACCGGGATTTGGAGTCGGAGGAAGGACGCCCAAAACCCCGACCGGAGGATCATCGTTTGAACCGGCCGATGAGACCCTCGAAGCCACCGCCGACCCGGCGGACGGGGCCAGCGCCGCAAGACAGCACATCAGTCCGGCGATATGAGGAAGTTTCCCTAGAATCTAACGATGGTCGAGCTGGCCAAGCCAAAATTCCCCCTGACGGACGGAGCCGTTGGGCTGCGGCCCTTTGAGATGAGCGATGTGGAAGATGTAACGGCGGCTTGCCAAGACCGTGAGATCTCTCGCTGGACTGACGCCATACCGTGGCCCTATAACGAGAACCATGCCCGTAGCTGGATCTCGACCCACGCCGGACTATGGGAACGAGGTGAAGTCGCCCCCTTCGCCATCGTCGGGGAGGAAGAAGAGCGCTTCCTCGGTGCAATAAGCCTGATCTTCCCCAATGACCGAGCGCCAGAAGCTGGTTACTGGGTCGCGCAATGGGGGCGAAACCGAGGAGTCGCTACAGCTGCGCTCATGATCGTTGCCCGATGGGGATTTGATGGCCTTGGGCTTGGGTCGATCACCCTCGCCACGATGCTCGGCAATGTCGCATCCGAGCGAGTAGCCGAGAAGGCAGGCTTCACCTTCATCGGTGAAATATCGGATTACCGACCGCCCAGAAATCCTGACCGCTACTACAGCGTCAAGCATTGGGTTCGAAGAAACCCCTCCGCCTCGGCCTGAGTCAGCGATGTCCTACCGACCCGGCGTCTGGGAGATCCTGGGACACCCTGTCGGACGAACATATGGGGGCATGTCCTGCGAATGGGTTCACGCCATGCTCCGGTGGGGAGCGCCGACGGTCCAACCGGCCGAGCCCAGCGTCGTGGCTACGCGGGCCGTTAATCGCGGCGCCGGCGATGAGTTCGGCACGACGGCAGCGTCTTATTCGGGAACGTATCGCCACCCGGCAAGGAGCACACCATGGGCAAACTCATCGTGACCGAGTTCGTGACGCTCGACGGAGTGGCACAGGTGCCTGGAGGGCCCGACGAGGACCGCGACGGCGGCTTCGCGCACGGCGGGTGGCAGGCGCCAGTGGCGGACCAGGAGTCGGGCGGGGTCATATTCGAGCAAGCGACGAGGATGGACGCCCTGCTCCTCGGGCGAAGGACCTACGAGATCTTTGCCGACTACTGGCCAAGCGCTCCGCAGGAGATTCCGTTTACCCGGCTGCTCAACGGCGTCCCCAAGTACGTTGCCAGTCGCACGCTCGCTGGTCCCCTCGCCTGGCACGGGTCGACGCTCGTCGCCGACGACCTCGCCGAGAACATCACCGCCCTCAAGGAGCGCCACGACGAAGTTCACGTCATCGGCAGTCTCGACCTCCTGCAGTCTCTACTGCGCTTCGGCCTCGTCGACCGGATGAACCTGTGGCTGTACCCCCTGCTGCTCGGCAGCGGCAAGCAGGTGTTCGCCGACGGGACCGTTCCCACGGCGCTGCGCCTCACCGACTCGGTCACCTACCCGAGCGGCACGCTCCACCTCGCCTACGAGACCGCCGGCGTGCCCACGTACGGCAACCTCGCCGTCGAGGAGTAGGACCCTTAACTCCTCACCGGACCCCACGAGCAGGCGAGGTCACCGAGGTGGCGCCGCCCCAGATAATCCGATCGGGGCCCCCAGAAACACCCCCGCCAGAACTGCGGATCCGCGCCTCGGCGCGCAGCACTAAGTCTTGGCTCGATCGACGCTGGATTCGGCGAACTGGGCGGCTCGACCCGATCACTCCAGCCATTTGAGCGACAGACCACCAGGTATCCTCTAACGCTCAGCTATTACTGAAGTGGGAAGCGTGGCATATGTGCCGAAGTGCCCCACCCTCCCAGCAATGTACTGGGCTACCTCCTACGAATCCCAGTTCATCGGATACCCGTCGCCAATCTCGCGGGCGACCTCGGGGGCGGTCTGCCTTGCTATCTGAGCAAGCCGCTCACGTGCTGGCGGACCAAAGTGATTGAATGCCAACGGCACCGCAGAACACAGCACGGCGTCAATCATTCTCTGCCCGAGACCCTCTATGACGTCGGGCGACTCGTACCTCCAGTCGCCACCGGGTTCGGGTCGTGGTTTCCAGATCCATCGCACTCTGCGACTGTCGGTCTCGATCATCAAGATCGAAAATAGGACATCAAACTTCTCGGCCCCGAACTTGTTNNTGTATCTCGAACCCAAGGTCCGAGAGTGCTGGTCGACCTCTGTATCGAGGGCAGTTCGGAAGAGCCGTCGGAACTTCTTCTCGTTGCTCTCGTCGCAACCCACGCCGTTATCGTCGCACTCTTCGGTCTAGCCCGAAAGTGGCGACGTGCCCCACCATCCCGGCGGTCTGGGGCTACCCAGTGGCAGTAGTTTCAGCCCCGCACCAAGACGACCTGAACATGGTCGAGCGGTGGCCACGCCGCTGGCGATGGGTCGTGGTACGACGCAGAAGCGCGCCCCTTAGGCGCATTTCACACAGTTGCGAGTCGCGGGCAAGGCCTCGAGGCGTTCCGGTGCGACCAACTCCCCGCAGCCTTCGCAGCGTCCGTAGGTGCCGTCATCTAGGCGACGGAGAGCGCCCTCCACCTCTCCTAATGCCTCCTGTGCCTGCACGGTTGGCGATTTGGCCTCCCCGCGCCAGGATGCAATCTTGCTCGCATCCGGCGTCCCCTGTCCGCCTGTAGCGACACCCCCTCCACCGGCTGTGAGTTTTTGCTGGAGAAGTAATCGTTCTTCCTCGAGCAAATTGCGGTAGTCGATCTCGTCGGCGGGATTGGGTTCTGTGGTCACATTCCCTGAGAATATCAAGAGCGGAATCCCCAGTTGTATTCGGCAGGGGGGCATATCTACCCACTAGTCCTAAACTGGCTCGATGCCTTCTAGTGATGAGGACATGGAAAGGGCAAGGAAGTTTTTCATCGAGCCCCCCGAGCCCAGCCGCAATCCGACGGCCCGGCTCGGAAGAGAGCGGGCTCGTCGGTCGCCATACGCAGGCCGCACCTAGGCCGATTACCGGGCTGCTTACCGGCTCGGCTTCGCGGAGCCTGTCATGCGGAGCTGATCTGTCTCGCTCCGTGCCCTGCGACCTGGCGCGGAAAGCCTCCGCTCACGCCGGTTCAAGACTGCCACCATGGCCGGTAGTGGGCGGTACTCCGATCGTCCGCTCTCCATGGACCCGTGGTACAAGCAATCCGTCGAGAC
Source organism: Acidimicrobiaceae bacterium (assembly GCA_003133545.1). Classification (GTDB taxonomy): domain Bacteria; phylum Actinomycetota; class Acidimicrobiia; order Acidimicrobiales; family RAAP-2; genus Bog-473. The sequence goes on from PKYA01000034.1 coordinate 6,809, forward strand.
GGGCCGCCCTTTGGGCCGACGAGCCGGGAGTTCCAGGGAGGGTGGGGGATAGTAGACGGCTCTACTACAGCGACGGATTGGTTGGACGTAGGGGAAACTGGGCGGACGAAACCGCACGATGGGAGACTGAGGCCGACCACTCAGACCAAAAACACCACCTTGCCAAGGTGAGGGTCGCGGGTTCGAATCCCGTCTTCCGCTCTCACGAAGTTCCTGGTCAGGCCTAACTTTTGTGGCTCTTCGGATTCTGGCGGGGTCGAGCCGCCGTCTAACTACTTCGCCCTGAAAAACCCC
>PKYA01000062.1 GCA_003133545.1 Acidimicrobiaceae bacterium
TCAACGTGCTGGCCAACATCGTGGGCAAGTCCTACAAGGAGATCTTCGAGGAGTTCGAGGGCAACCTCGACCCCGAGTCGGTCCAGGGCTCCGGTGACGTGAAGTACCACAAGGGGGCGGTCGGGAAGTTCGCGTCGCGCTCGGGTGTGTCGCTGGCCGTCTCGATGGCGTCGAACCCCTCGCACCTAGAGGCGGTGGACCCGGTGGTCGAGGGCATGGCCCGGGCCAAGCAGGACCGGCTGGTGTCGCACACGAGCGACGGGACGTCTCAGACGTCGGACCCCGACGACGACTACCCGGTGCTGGCGCTCCTGGTCCACGGCGACGCGGCCTTCGCCGGCCAGGGGGTGGTGGCCGAGACCCTGAACCTGTCCGGCCTGTCGGGGTATCGCACCGGCGGCACCGTGCACGTCGTCATCAACAACCAGCTCGGCTTCACGACTGCGCCCCAGGCCGCCCGGACGTCGGTGTACCCGACCGACGTGGCCAAGATGGTGCAGGCGCCGATCCTGCACGTGAACGGCGACGACCCCGAGGCGTGCGTGCGGGCGGCCCGCCTCGCCTTCGGCTTCCGCCAGCAGTTCCACAAGGACGTGGTCATCGACCTCGTCTGCTACCGGCGCCACGGCCACAACGAGGGCGACGACCCGAGCTACACCCAGCCGCTCATGTACAAGCGGATCGACGCCAAGCGCTCGGTGCGCAAGCTGTACACCGAGGTCCTGGTCCGGCGGGGCGACATCACCTTGGAGGAGGCCGAGCGGGCGCTCGACGACTTCAATGCCCGACTCCAGTCGGCCTTGGACGAGGTCCGTGCCGAGACGCCCCGAGTTGCCGAGCTGGTCGTCGAGGCCCCGCACGCGCTCGCCCCGGTGCCGACCGGCGTGCCGGCCGAGTTGCTCCGCTCCCTCGCTCACCTCGTCCGCACGGTCCCGGACGGTTTCACGATCCACCCGAAGCTCGAGCGCCAGTTCAACCAACGCGACACGCTGGTCGCCGAGGGGAGCGTCGACTGGGCGCTCGCCGAGGCGTTGGCGATGGGCAGCCTGGTTGCCGAGGGAACCGACGTCCGGTTGACCGGCCAGGACACCCGCCGCGGCACGTTCAGCCAGCGGCACGCGGTCCTGGTCGACTACGCGACCGGCGAGGAGTACGTGCCGCTCGCCCATGTCGACTCGGTGCAGGTCGACACGAAGGCCAAGACGGGCCGCTTCACCGTCCTCGACTCGCTCCTGTCCGAGTACGCCGCAGTGGGTTTCGAGTACGGGTACTCGGTCGAGTCCCCGGGTGCGCTGGTGGCCTGGGAGGCCCAGTTCGGCGACTTCGTCAACGGGGCCGAGATCATCATCGACAACTTCTTGGTGGCGGCCGAGGACAAGTGGGGCCAGCGGGCCGGCCTCGCCCTCCTGCTCCCGCACGGCTACGAGGGTCAGGGGCCCGAGCACTCCTCGGCCCGCATCGAGCGCTTCCTCGGGCTGTGCGCGCGGGGCAACCTGCGCGTCGCCGTCCCTTCCAGCGCGGCCCAGTACTTCCACCTGCTCCGGGCCCAGGTCCTCGGCTCGCGCCCGTGCCCGCTGATCGTCATCACCCCCAAATCCCTCCTCCGGGCGCCTGTGTCCCGCTCGCCTCTCGAGGCGCTGACCACGGGCACCTTCGCCGAGGTCCTCGACGACCCCTATGTGACCGACCGGCTGGCCATCCAACGGGTGGTGCTGGCGAGCGGCAAGATCGCCTTCGAGGCCCTGGAGCGCCGCCAGGCACGGCTGGCCGAGCGGAGTGACGCCGGGGACCCGCCGGCCGCGGCGATCGCCGTGGTGCGGGTCGAACAGCTCTACCCGTGGCCCGAGGGTGCCATCGGCACCGTCCTCGATCAGTACCAGAACGCTTCGGAGGTCGTCTGGCTCCAAGAGGAGCCCGAGAACATGGGTGCGTGGTCGTTCGTGCACGAACGGCTCCACCGGCTCCTCCGGGAGCGATACCGCCTGGTCCACGTGAGTCGGGCCGAATCGGCCAGCCCGGCCACCGGCAGCGCCGGACAGCACCAGCTCGAGCAGGCCGACCTCCTCAACCGGGCGATCGGCTGATCCTGGGCCCGGCTGGCACCCGGCGTCTCCTTTGGGTGGTTGACTGAGTCCCGGATGACTGAAACCCACCATGTCGTCGTGGACGGGTCCAACCTGGCCACCGAGGGCCGCACCTCGCCGAGCCTGGCCCAGCTGGACGAGGCGGTCCGCGCCTATCTGGCCGAGGACCCAGGTGCCGAGATCGTGGTCGTGGTCGACGCCTCGTTCAGTCACCGGATCGACCCGACCGAGCGGGGCCAGTTCGAAGCGGCCGAGCTGCACGGCGAGGTCGTGGCCCCACCGGCCGGCGCCATCGGGCGAGGCGACGCGTTCGTGCTGCGGATCGCCGAGCGCACCGGGGCGGTCGTGCTGTCGAACGACTCGTTCCAGGAGTTCCATGGCGAGCATCCCTGGCTGTTCGCCGACGGCCGCCTCATCGGGGGCAAGCCGGTGCCCGGGGTGGGGTGGATCTTCACCCCTCGCCTGCCCATCCGGGGCGCCAAGAGCAGGGCCGCGACGTCCGGCCCGCGCGCGCGCAAGGATCCCGAGTCGGCGCCGGCCAAGGCGGCCGAGCTGGCCCGTGCGGCCAAGAAGGCGGACCGCCGCGGGGCCAAGAGGGCCGCGCCGCGGGTGGACACCAGCTGGCCGCTCACCCCGAGCACGCCGCCCCCGGTGGTCCGCGCCGCGCGCACCCCGGCCGGCGTCGACACCGCACTCTCGAGCGCCATCAGCGAGGCAGTCGCCGAGGCGCTCGCCCCGCCGGCCCCTGCAGACGAGGGCAAGGCCCCGGCCAAGAAGAAGGCCGCAGCGAAGAAGGCGACGGCGGCCACCAAGGCGACGACGGCCAAGAAGGCCGCGGCCAAGAAGGGCACCAAGAAAGCAGCGGCCAAGGGAGCGGCCGGCACCAAGAAGGCTGCAGCCAAGAAGGCCACGCCCGAGAAGTCCGGAGCCGCCAAGAAGGCGGCACCGGAGAAGAAGGCCGCCCCAAAGAAGGCCGCACCCGAAATGAAGACGGGTCGGGCCAAGAAGCCGCCGGCGAAGAAGACCCCGCCGCCGGCACCCGCGCCCGGGCCGCCGGCGCGCCGGCGCTCGATGACGCCACCCCCTGCGGTGAACGAGCCGCTCTCGTTCATCACCTTCGTGGCCACCTATCCGGTGGGGAGCACCATCGAGGGGGAGGTCGTCTCCTTCACCTCGCACGGCGCCATGATCGACGTGGCCCTGCCCGACGGGGGGGTCCTGCACTGCTACATCCCACTCAGCGCCATGGGCCACCCCCCGCCGACGAAGGCCCGCCAGGTGCTCGCCAAGGGCTCGGTGCGGCCGTTCGTGCTCTCGAGCCTGGACCCGCCCCGGCGCGTTGCCGAGCTGGCGCTGCCCGTCCCTTCACCCAAGAAGCGCGGCACCGCCAAGAAGGCGNNCGAAGGCGCCGGCCCGAGGGCGTTGATCGCTAACCTCGCCCCGATGGAGATGCCGCAACCCGCTGCCGTCCTGCCCCACCGGCCGCCGTTCCTCTTCGTGAGCGCGGTGTCGGCGGTGGAGCCCGGCCAGTCGGCCGAAGGCCGCTGGGAGCTGACGGGCGACGAGCCGTTCTTCGCCGGCCACTTTCCCGGCCGGCCCACGCTCCCCGGGGTGCTGATGGTCGAATCGTTGGCGCAGCTCGGCGCCGTGGCGGTGCTGCTCGACCAGCGCTATGCCGGCAAGTTGCCGCTCTTCGGCGGGATCCAGCGGGCGCGCTTCCGCCGCCAGGTGGTGCCGGGCGACACGCTCGAGCTCGCGGTGACCCTCGATCGCATGTCGGCTCGGGCCGGGAAGGGGCACGGGACCGCATCGGTGGACGGCCAGACGGCGTGCGAGGCGGAGCTCCTGTTCGTCATCGTCGACGGGGGGGCCGGCTGATGCGCCTGGCCACGTGGAACGTCAACTCCCTCACCGCCCGCATGCTCCGCGTCACCCAATGGGTGCAGGAGAACGAGCCCGACGTGCTGTGCCTGCAGGAGACCAAGCAGGCCGATGCNNCCGAGGACGATCACGGGCACCGCATCGTGGCGGTGACGTGCGGGGGCGTGCGCGTGCACTCCGTCTACGTGCCGAACGGGCGCAGTCTCGACAACGAGTTCTACGGAATCAAGCTGGACTGGTTGGCCCAGCTGCGCGCCCTGCTCGACGAGACCTGCCCGGCGGGGCGGTCAGTAGCCGTCTGTGGGGATTTCAACGTGGCTCCCGACGACGGCGACGTCTGGGACCCGGCCAAGTTCGTCGGGCAGACCCACGTGAGCGAGCCCGAGCGGGCGGCGCTGCGCAACGTGGAGGCGTGGGGGCTCACCGACGTGTTCCGGCGCTACAACGACCCCGGGGTCTTCACCTGGTGGGACTACCGCGCCGGTGACTTCCACAATGGGCGGGGGTTGCGCATCGACCTCGTGCTCCTGAGCGAGGATCTCGCGGCGCGGGCGACCGGCGCGTTCATGGACCGCAACGCCCGCAAGGGCCAGAAGCCGTCCGATCATGCGCCGGTCGTGGTCGACTTGGCGGCCGCGTGAGCGCACCTGCAGGTCGACCGACCTAACCGATCCCGCTCGTCAGAGGGATCTCGATGAGTGCAGGGCCGGGCTCGGCGAAGCTCTCCTCCAGAGCGGCCAGCAACCCCTCGGCCGTCTCGACCCGGCGGCCCGGGACCCCCATGCCGCGGGCCAGCGCGACGAAGTCGAGGTCGGGCTCGGTCAGATCCAACAGGCGGCGCGCCCGCGGGCCCCCGGCATCGGCCCCGACGCGCTGCAGCTCCATGTTCAAAATGGCGTAGCTCCGGTTGGCCAGCACCACCGTCGTGACGTGCAGGCCCTCGCGGGCCTGTGTCCAGAGGGCCTGCAGCGTGTACATGGCGCTGCCGTCGGCTTGCACGCAAAGGACCGGTCGATCCGGCGCGGCGACGCCGGCTCCCGTGGCCGCGGGCAACCCGATGCCGATGGCCCCCCCGGTCAGGGCGAGCCAATCGTGCCGGGGACAGCCTTCCGTGGCGCCGGCGACGAACAATCCCGCCGTGTTGCCNNGATGGCCCCGCCGGTGAGGGTCAGCCAGTCGTGCGGGGGGGCGCCCGCGGTGGCGCCCGCGATGAACAGCCCCGACGTGTTGCCCTCGTCGACCACAATCGCCCCCTCCGGGAGGGTGGCGCCGATGGCCGCGGCCAGGCTCTGCGCGCTGAGTGGACCCTGGGGGCGCGCCGGCCGGCCCTCCGGGGCGGGGGCGGCGCCGTCGCGGCCGGCCCCGACGGCCTCCGCCAGGGCTTCGAGTGCGCCCGGCGCGTCCTCGCCGGCGCGGACCAGGGTGNNGCTTGCCGGGGTAGGCGAAGAAGCTGACGGGTGACGTGGCGTCCACCAGGACCAGGTGGTGTACGCCGTCGAGTTGGGCCTGGGCCATCTCGCCCAGGTAGGCGAGACGTTCGACGGCGGGAATGCCCGCACCCCGCTCCAGGTTGGCCGGGAACGTCTCTCCCAGGAGCGTCGCGCCGGTGGCGGCGCTGACCCGGCTCGCGGCCCGCAGGCCGCGGCCGCGCAGCGCCGTCCCGCCCAGCAACAGGGCCGCCCGCTCGCCGGAGCGCAGCGCCTTGGCCACCCCCTCGATCGTCTCAGCCGGCACGCAGGGCGCGCCGCCCTGCGGATGCGGGGCGCACGGCCCGACCGCGCTCTCCGACCACGAGGAGTCGGCGGGCAGCACCAGGGTGGCCACGCACCCCGGCGGCCCGTACGCCGCGGCCAGCGCGTCGGCGGCGTCCGCGCCCACGTCGTCGGCCCGCGCCGTCACCCGGTACCACCCCGAGACGGGCCGGGCCAGCGAGGCGATGTCGGACTGGAGCGGCGCGTCGAAGCGGGCGTGGTAGGTGGCGTGATCGCCCACGATGTTGACCACGGGCGTCCGCGCCCGCCGGGCGTTGTGCAGGTTGGCCAACCCGTTGCCCAGCCCGGGACCGAGGTGCAGCAGCGTCGTCGCCGGTCGTCCGGTCACCCGGGCGTACCCGTCGGCGGCACCGGTGGCCACGCCCTCGAAGAGGGTCAGGACGGCGCGCATCTCCGGCACGGCATCGAGCGCGCCGACGAAGTGCATCTCGGACGTCCCCGGATTGGCGAAGCAGACATCGACGCCTCCCCCCACCAAGGTGGCCAGAAGGGCGCGGGCGCCGTTCATCGGCGGCTGGCCGCCCGGCTGAGCAAGCGATCGGGTCCCAGTATCCCCAGGGGGTCGAAGACCTTCTTGATGGAGCGCATGAGGTCGAGGTTGACCGCGTCCTGGGTGTCGAGGAAGTACGAGAGCTTCTCGGTCCCGATGCCGTGCTCGCCCGATATGGCGCCGCCAGCGGCGAGGGCCGTCTCGAAAATCGCCTCCAGCAGGGCGTGGCGGCTGTCGTCGTCGGGCTGGAAGACGGAGAGGTGCACGTTGCCGTCGCCGACGTGGCCGCACCCGGTGACCAGGGCGCCGTGGCGCCCGGCCAGTTCGGCCACGCGGGCCAGGTAGTCCGGGATGCCGGCCCGGGGGATCACGGCGTCGACGATGTCATCGGCTCCGGCGGCCTTGGAGACGAAGAACGCCTTCTCCCGGGCGGCGATCAGCTGCGCGCCGGCGCCGCTCGGGAGGACGAACACGTCGAGCGCGCCCAGTTTGGCGAGGAGGCCGGCCAGTTCCTCGGCGTCTTCATCCACCCGGTCCGCCCGCATGCCTTCGAGGACCACGACCAGGTACGCCAGGGTGCCGGCCTTGATCTCGTCGGGGACGCCAAGGTCCAGGCCGGCGCTGGCGGTGATGCCGGCCATCGCCAGCACGTCGATGTACTCGAGGATGCTCGGCTCGACCCCGCTGCGCACGATGTGGGGCACCGCCCGCGCCACTTCGGCCAGGGTGGCGAACGGGGCGAGCAGCGTCGCCGCCTGCGCCTGCCGGGGCTGCACCTTGACGATGATCTCGGTGGTGACGGCCAGGGTGCCCTCGGACCCGATCAGCAGCTGGGTGAGGTCGTACCCCGAGGAGGACTTGACGAATTTCCCCCCGGTGCGCAGCACGGTCCCATCGGCCAGCACCACTTCGAGGCCCAGGACGTGGTGGCGTGTCACGCCGTAGCGCACGGCCCGCATGCCCCCGGCGTTGGTGGCGACGTTGCCGCCGAGCGAGGCGCTCTGCTCCCCGGGCGAGACGGGATAGATCAGCCCGAGCGGCGCCAGGGCGGCGTCGAGCTCCGCGAGGGTGACGCCCGGCTCCACCACGGCCAGCTGGTTCTCGGTGTCGATCTCCCTGATGGCGCGCATGCGGTCGAAACCGAGGACGATCCCGTCTGCCACCGGCAGGCACCCGCCCGACAGCCCCGTCCCGCTGCCCCGGACGACGACGGGCAGGTGGTTCTCGCTGGCCACGCGCAGGATCTCGCTGACCTCCGCGGTGGAGGCAGGCAACACGACGGCCAGCGGCGTGACGGGCCGCGCCGTCATGGCCTCGTCGTGGGTGTAGTCGGCGTGCACCGCGTCGCCGGAGAGGACATTGGGGTCGCCGACCACTTTGCGCAGCTGCGTCAGCACTTCAGCCATCGCGCCTCCCCTTGTGTCCCGGTCACTCGACCCGCCGACACTACCGGCCAGGCTCGTCGTCGCCTTCGTCGGCGGTGAGTCGTTGCCGGAGCTCGGCCACCCGGGCCGCCACGTCCGCTGCGGCCGTGGGCGCGGCGGCCTGGGCCAGCCGCGCGATCGTGCGCGCAATGGGCTCGAGCCACGGGCTGGGGGAGCGGGACCGGGCCGGCTCGGATCCCGAGGACGCTCCGTCGCGCTCGGACCAGCTGCACCACAACTCCTCCTCGGCGCGGGTCAGGGCGACGTAGAGCAGGCGGCGCTCCTCGTCGAGCGCCGCGGCGGTCTGGGCCGATGCCAGCGGCATCAGGCCGGCGCTCAGCCCGAGGACCAGCACCGTGTGCCACTGCAACCCCTTGGCCCGGTGGAACGTCGTCAGGACCACCCGGTCGTGGTCGACCTCTTCGTTGTCGGGTTCCTCGTCGTGCTCGAGGTGACGGCGCCCCGCGCCGCCGCCGCGTACGTCACTGGCCGGACCCAGATCGGAACCGGCCACCTGGCACGGCACGTTTGCCGCCTCCATGGCCACCTGCACGGCCGCCAACTGGGCGTTCGTGCGGACCAGCACGGCGATGCTGGACCAGCGCCTCCCGGGTGCGCGTGACTGCTTGGCCCGCTGAGCGGCCCAGGCGGCCTCGTCGGCGTCGGTGGCGTGTGCGATGACCGTGGGCACGGGGCCGTCCACCCGGCTGCTCGAGGCGGCGTCGATCTCGCGCAACACGGCCTCGTCGGTCTCGCTCTCCCGCAGCACGGCGGTGGCGACCGCCACCACCTGAGGGGTGCAGCGGTGGTTCTCGTCCAGGCGGATCACCGTGGTCCCGCGCAGGATATCGGGCAGGCGGTAGAGGAGCGTCGGGTCCGCACCGTTGAACCCGTACACCGATTGGTTGGGGTCTCCCACCACGAAGAGATCGGGCTCGTCGGAGAGCAGCGCCGTCAACAGGCGGAACTGCGCCGGGTTGACGTCCTGCATCTCGTCGACGAAGAGGTGGCGGGTGCGCCAGCGCACCGCGTCGGCGAAGGCGGCGTCGCCCGCCAACGCGTCCGCACAGGCGATGATCAGGTCGTCGAAGTCAAGGAGGCGGCGGCGCACGCGCTCGGTCTCGTAGCGGGCGAAGACATCGGCGATCTGCCCGGCGCTGATGCCGCTCCGCCGCTTGGCCCGGTGCGCCTCCGCCTCGTAGCGGCCGGGCGGCACCAGCCGGGCCTTGGCCCATCCGATCTCACCGTCGAGCGCGCGCATCCGGCGCGGGTCGCTCGCCGCCACCTCGGCCAGCAGCCGGCGCCGGTCGGGCAGGAGCTGGGGTTCGGGTCGTCCCCGCTGGGCCCGGTGCTCGCGCAGCAGGCCGAGCGCGGTGTGATGGAAGGTCCCCGCTTTCACACCGGTCACCCCGAGCGACCACAGCCGGGTGCGGAGCTCTTCGGCCGCTTTGCGGCTGAAGGTGGTCACGAGGGCGCGGTCGGGCTCCATGGAGCCGTCACGGACCCGCCGGGCCACCCGCAGCGTGAGCACCCTGGTCTTCCCGGCGCCGGCGCCGGCCATGACGCAGAGGAGTGGCTCGTCGGACTCGATGGCGGCCCGCTGCGCCAGGGTGAGGCGGCTTGCCCCCGGGAGCGTCTCCCAGGCTTCGTTCTCGAACATGGTCACCACTGTGCTCACCGTACCGAACGGTTGCATCGGGGTCCGGGGGTCCGTCGCTTCGGTAGGGTGACCCGGCAGTTCGGACAGGTGAGAAGGGCGAGGTTGACCGCCATGGGCAGGAAGGAGCCGCAGGTGGCAGTGGGTGTGCCTGCCGGCGCGGGCGGGGCGGGCTGATTTTGCTCCGGACGTTTGCCGACGGGCACCTCTTCGGTTCGGTCACCGGGACCGGCGCGCCGCAGGTCCTCGCCCTGCACGGCTGGGCCCGCTCCCACCGCGACTTCGATGCCGTGTTGGCGCCGCCTGGCGCGCCGCCGCTACGGGCCGTGGCGCTCGACCTGCCAGGGTTCGGGGTGTCCCCCCCGCCCGCCGAGGCCTGGGGCGCCGCGGCCTACGCCGAGGCCCTGGCGCCGGTGCTCGATGACATGGACGCGCCGGTGGTCGTGCTCGGCCACTCCTTCGGCGGTCGCGTGGCAGTGCATCTCGCCACCCAGCGCCCCGATGCGGTGCGGGCCCTCGTGCTCACCGGCGTCCCCTTGCTGCACCCGCTCGACCGGCGCTCCCGGGTGGCGGTGGGCTACAAGCTCGTCCGCCGGCTACACCGGATGGGAGTCGTCTCCGACCGCGCGCTCGAAGCAGCGCGGCAGCGGCACGGATCGGCGGACTACAAGGCCGCGCAGGGCATCATGCGCCAGGTGCACGTGCGGGCGGTCAACGAGACCTATGAAGCGCAACTCGACGCCGTGCGTTGTCCGGTCCACCTCGTCTGGGGGGCCGATGACACGGTGGTGCCGGTCGAGGTGGCGCAGCGCGCGCTCGCCCGGCTCGCCCAGGGCGATCTCGCCACGTATCCCGGCGTCGGCCACCTCACCCCGCTCTTGATTCCCACCGAGCTTCGTTCCGCCGTCGTGGCGTGCTCGTCGTAATCGGCGCCGTTGCCAGCGCGCTGGCGCTGGTGCCGGCCGGGGCCCGGTGGCTGCGCGTGGCCCAGCGCGAGCACTACCTGCCCGGTTCCACCGCGCGGTTCGCCTGGCGCTGGTGGAGGGGGGGACCGTTGGCCCCGCTGATGGCGCTCGTCGCGCTGGCCGCGGCCGGCGTCGCCTTCGCCTACCCGCTGGTGGCGCTGGGCACGGCGGCCGTGGTGATCGTCGGGCCGCCGCACCTCGGCGTGCGCGGGCGCACGGCGCCGCTCGCGTTCACCCGGCGGCTTCGCCTCCTGGTCGCAGTGTGGCTGGTGCTCCAGGCGGCGGTGCTGGTCATCGGGATCCTGGTGCACCGCGCCGCCCCTGTCGCCGCGCTCGGCGCCTGCGCGGCACCCCTCCTGGTCGATGCCGCCTGCGCCGTGCTCGCGCCGGTGGAGCGCCGGCTGGTGACGCCGTACATCACCGCGGCGCGCACCCGGCTCGCGCAGGTGAATCCCACCGTGGTGGCGATCACGGGCTCGTTCGGGAAGACCTCCACCAAGCAGCACGTGGCCCACCTGGTCGCGGGGACGTGCACGGTCGTGGCGAGCCCGGCATCGTTCAACAACCGGGCCGGGCTCGCCCGCGCCGTCAACGAGCACCTCACTGCGGGCACCGATGTCTTCGTGGCCGAGATGGGTACCTACGGGAAGGGTGAGATCGCCGAGCTCTGCCGCTGGTGCCCCCCTGCCATCGCCGTGCTCACGGCGATCGGGCCGGTGCATCTGGAGCGCTTCAAGACGGAGGAGGCGATCGTGGCCGCCAAGGCCGAGATCACCGAGACGGCGCACACGGTCGTGCTCAACGTCGACGATCCCCGCCTGGCCGCGTTGGCCGACCAACTGGTCGAAGCCGGCGGCAAGACGGTGCTGCGTTGTTCCGCCACCGATCCGGCGGCGGACGTCTTCGTGGACGCCTCCGGCGGCATGGTCTCGGTCCGTGCGGCCGGTGCCGACATCGGTGCCGCCGTCGCGGTCCCGGGCTCGGTGCAACCGACCAACCTGGCCTGTGCCCTCGCCGCCGCCTTCGCGCTGGGGGTGCCGCACGATGTCGCGCTGGCGCGCACCAGCTCCCTCCCTCCGGTGCCGAACCGCCTGGCCTCCGCCCAGGCGCCCTCGGGAGCCTGGGTCATCGACGACACCTTCAACTCGAATCCCCGCGGGGCCCGGGCGGCCCTGGCCACCTTGGCCGAGCTGGGAGCTTCGGGGCGCCGCGTCGTGGTCACCCCGGGCATGGTCGAGCTCGGGCCGCGCCAGTTCGCGGAGAACCGGTCCTTTGCCGAGGCCGTGGCCGCGTGCGCCACCGACCTGGTGATCGTCGGCCAAACCAACCGGCGCGCCCTGCGGGCAGGGGCGCCCCCGCTCCGACCGCTCTGCGTCGCGACCAGGGAGCAAGCGGTTGCATGGGTCCGTGCCACCCTCGGGCCCGGCGACGCCGTGCTGTACGAGAACGACCTGCCGGACCACTACCGTTGAGGCCGCCTCAGCGGGGGACCGTTGGCCGGCGCGGCCATCCGGCCATCTGACATCACCGAAGCGAGGGATCGAACGTGCCTGATATCGCCGTGATCCTCGGGGGTCCGTCTCCCGAGCACGACGTCAGTGTCCTCACCGGACTGCAGGCGGCCCATGAGCTCCAGCGCGCCGGCCGGACGGTGCACGCCCTGTACTGGTCCAAGACGGCCGAGTGGTTCGCCGTCGATGCGGCGTTGGAGGCGGACGCGTTCCTCGACGGCGTACCCCGGGGCGCCCAGCCCCTGCGGCTCGTCCTCGGGGCCGGGGGCGGATTCGAAGCCGTGGGCGGTCGCTTCACCAAGCAGCGGGCGACGGCGTTCGAGGTCGCAGTGGTGTGCTGCCACGGCGGCCCGGGGGAGGACGGGACGCTGCAGGGCGCGCTCGACGGCGCTGGCATCGCCTACACCGGACCCGGGGTGGCTGCCGCGGCGTTGGGCATGGACAAGCTGGCTTTTGCCGGCGTGATGACGGCTGCCGGCATCCGGACCCTGCCCCGCGTCGCCCTGACGCCCGCGACCGACGGGGTTGCATTCGGCGGCCCGTACATCGTGAAGCCGCGCTTCGGCGGCTCCTCCATCGGGATCAAGGTGGTCGAGGACGTGACGACGGCGCGGGCTCTCCTCCGGAGCAGCGTGCACCTGCGCGACGGCGCCGTGCTCGAACCGTTCCGTCCCGACCTCTTCGACGTGCAGGTGGCGCTGCGCCGCTGGCCCGACACCGAGGTGTCGGCCATAGAGCGTCCCCTCCGCTCGCCGGGCGGATCCGGTGCGGCCGGGGGCGAGATCTTGGGGTACACCGACAAGTACGTGGGGGGAGAGGGCATGGCCAGCGCCCCGCGCCAGCTCCCGGCCGAGCTGCCGGCGGGGGTCGCGGAGGCCGTCCGGGCTGCGGCGCGCCGCATCGGTGACCTCGCCCTCGTCCGCGGGGTGGCCCGGATCGACTTTCTGACGGACGGGGACGACCTCGTCGTGAACGAGATCAACACCATTCCGGGCTCGTTGGCCCGCTATCTGTGGATCGATCCCGCGGTGCCCTTCGCGCGCCTGCTGAGCGACATGGTTGCCGAAGCGGTGGCCCGGCCCACCGGGCGTTACAGCGCAGCGGGCGCCGATGGCCTGGTCCTGCGTGGGGCCTCCTCCATCGCAGCCAAGCTGGCGTGAGCGACGCCTCTCAGCGGTCCGGGTTGACGGCACCCACCAGCACGCGCCGGGCCAGCTCGTCGTAGAGGCGCTCGGTGCGCGGTGACGGTGCGCTCCCGGGATCGAGCTCGTCGATCCTGCGCTGGCATTCGCGCCACTCCCGGCGCAGTCCGTCGGCGTCGCTGGCCGCCGCGGCCACCTGCATGGCGGCGCGTGAGATCGCTTCGCTGTAGGGATCGACCAGGCGGGCGCGCGCGAGTCCCCAGCGCGCGAGGTCGTAGAGCCCGGCGCTGACCGCAAGGCGCGCGAGGTCGCTCGCGGCGTCGACGAGCACGGCGGCGATGCGGGCGCCGTGACCCTCCGCCTCCCACCAGGTGTACCCCGACAGAGCGTTGGCCAGCGGCTCACCCTCCACGAGGCCGAGCGCGGCGCGCAGGAGGGCCATGGCCACTTCGGGGTCCTCTGCTGTGCGCCCTTCGGCGGCCAGGGTGGCGGCCCGGTGCGCATCGACGGTGACCGCGTCGGTCACGTGGTAGTGCCCGCTGCGGGTGCCCGGCGGGAGCAACGGCACCCCGGCCGCGTCGGTGCCCATGGCACGCCGCGCCGCCGTTGCGATGTTGAACAGGGTCTTCGACGCGGCATCGGCATCGGAGGACCCGAGGACCCGCGAGCGCAACCGGTCGCTCGTGACCTCTTCGTCGTGATGCAGCGCCAGGTAGGCGACCAGCTCCACGGCGCGGCGTGCTCGGTTCGGTGCCAGCGCCGCCCGCAGGCCATCGAGCCGTGGCGTCGGCGTCAACAGCCGTACCTCGACCGTGCCGGGGCTCGGCGGTGCCGGCCCATCAGGGGTGCCCCCGCCTTCGGCGTGACTCCCGGCGGCGAGCGGCATCTCGTCTCGAAGGTGCGCCGCGCCGCCCATGCGCAGCTCCGCCGGGCGCGCTGCGTCATCGGGCAACGGGGTTGCCACGAGTTGGCCCACCGCGTCGGCGCTGTCGTGGCCCAACAGGTGCGGGCGCACGGTCCGGGCCAACGGGTGGATCGATGCGGCGCGGTGGTCGGCGAGCACGGCCACGTCGCTGGCCGGCACGTGCGCCAGGGTGACCACCGAGACCGCCCGTGCCAGCGACTCGGGGAGCAGCGTCGGATCGCCGAAGAAGAGGACGTGCGGAGTGTCGTCCGGGTAAATGGCGCTGGCGTCGTGCCAGCCCACCTCGTTGGCCGCGGCGTCGGGGTCGGCGGTGACCAGGACGGTGTCGGCCCACGCCCAGGCCTCTTGCACGGGGCGGGCCGCCCGCCACAGGGCGCCCGCCGCTTCGCCCAGCAGGGGCAGACAGATGCCGGGCTGCACCGGGACCAGCCAGGTGCCGTCGCCGTCCTCCCCGATCGGCAGGACAATGGGCAGGTACGGCCGCCCGACGTCGTGCGAGGGATCGTCCTCGTGCGCGGCATGCCAGGCGCGGCCGTCGGCGGTGAGGCTGAAACCGGCGGGAGCGGCGCGTCCGGGATCGCAGAGCCAGAAGTCCACGCCGGCCGCACCCACGCAGACGGCACGGATCCCGACTCGGCGCTCCGACGGCCCCACTCCGCAAAGTGCGTCCGCCAGCCGGCAGTTCGCGGCCTCGAAGGCGTGCAGGGCGGGCACGCCCGAGAAGCGGGCGAGGAGGACCTCCGTGTCGATGGCGCGCGCGGGGAGCACGAATTCGGGCTCGTCCGCCGGGGGTGTCAGCTGACGGAGCAGGCGGGCCCGCCGCGACCGCCGTGCCAGCGCGGCACACGCGATGGCCCCGATCCCCAATGCGGCGAGCTCGGGCAGCCCCGAGGCCGGCGCCCGCGCGTCGGGTTTGGCGTGATGCGGAGTGACCGTGAAGGCCCGCTGGTAGGAGACCGGGACGGCCGGCGTCTCCGTCGGGGCCGCCGGCGGCGCCGCCGACGGGGCCACCGGGTCCGGGGGCAATGCGGGGCCGGAGATGTCCGTGGTCGGGGGAGCGGGCATCAGCAGTGTCCAGCCGGCGTAGATCCGGCTCGGGTCCACGAAGCGCAGACCGTCAGGCATCATCCGGCCCAGGTTCAGCGCGGCGATGGCGGGCCAGTCGGACCCGTCTCCCAACTGCGCGTCGGCGATCGACCACAGTGAATCGCCGGGACGGACGACGTAGGTGGTCGGCACCGGTACCGGAGCCGGAGCGTGCGCCGGCAGGGCACTGGTGCCCGGCACCACTGACTCCGTGCGCGGGGCCGTGGTGGCGGCACCGGCCGTGGCAGTCAGGGCGACCGGCGCCGCCAACGCCGTCAGGGTCAGCACGCCGGCGGCGAGGCGCGCCGCGATCCTCTCGGTGAGGGTGGCGCTGGAGGCGGGACTGATGTGGCCCCGGCGGACCTGTGCGATGACCGAGCGGATCAATTGGGAGCAGCAGGCCACCCAGGCCACCCACGCCACCAGCACCACGGCCGCCAGTCCGACGCGGGCATCATGGTTCAGTTGATGTCCCAGCCCTCCGGACAGGGGATCGCCCACGACAGTGACAAGGACCACCGGGGTGGCGCCGAAGGCGAGCAGGGCGGTGAGCAGCGAGCCCACGAGGTCGGCCGCCTTCTTGGCGCTGGCATGGGTGCGGCGACTACCCACCCTCGGCCGGACCGATGGTCAAGGTGTACGGGACCTCGTCGTATTGGACGATGGTCTCCTTGAGCGTGGCCCCGCAGGCCCCATCGGCATCGGGCAGCACCACGGTGACCGGCGATGGCCCCTCGTCGGTCTGCGTCCCGGCCGGGCACGTCACGGTCAAAGAGAGGATGCTGGAGGACGTCCAGCTGGCGCTCACCTCCATGGACCCCTGGCCGCTGAAGGAGTAGTTGGCCGTCGCGTCGTCGGGTTGCTGGAGATAGCCCGGGTACGACTCGGTGGGCACGACCGGTTGCACCGGTGCGGCAGCGACGTTCGAACCCCGCGCCGGGGAGGCTGCGACCGTGCTGGTCGTCGTGGTGACGACGGGGCCGCTGCTCACCCGCGCGTCGGTGACCGGTGCGGACGTCGGAGCCGGACCGGCGACCGGCGACGTCGCCGGTGTCTGCGAAGAGCGCACGGTGGTCGAAGTGGTGGTCGTCGTGCTCGATGCCGGTCCCGCTCGTGATGGGCCCAGGGCTGCATGCGTCCGCGGTCCCGGTTGCTCGCCCAGCGGGTGCGGACGGCCCGCAGCGACGGCAGCCACCACTGCGAGGAGTGACAGTGACACGGCCAGGACGACCCACCAATGGGGGCGACTGCGCGCTGGCCGAGAGCCGTCATATTCCCGCCTGGTCGCAACCCCTCCCACGGCGTGACCTTACGCGCCATGCGACATGCGGGAAATCGCGACGTCACACGCAGAGGCGTCGGTGACCCCGGTCGCGCCGCGCGTAGAGGGAGCGGCGGTCCCGGCCCGTCAACGACGCCAACTCGGCTATGGAGAAGCCCAGCACATGGTGGGCGTAGAGGACCTGGACCTCTTCTGGCCGCATGCCGTCGCGGCGCAGGTCGATCAGCGTACGCGCCAGCACCTCGAGGTCGGTCTCGCTCGCCACGGCGCGCGGCTCGGCGCTGTCCGGCGTGAACGGCATCTGCAGTTGCCGGAGATCCTTGGCCCGGAACAGCTGCCGGCGCATGCGGCAACGGATCGCCGACAGGAGGTCGAGCACGGCATAGGGCCGGTCCTGGCCCGACCATTCGGTCACCACCATCCACGTGGTGGAGAGGGTCTCGCTGAAGAACTCACTCCCATCCTCCCACTCACCTCCTTGACCCCACCGCAGGCGCGCCGCGATGGTGAGCAGACCGGGGAGCAGGGCCTGCACGAGGCAGCGGACGACCAGCGGGTCCACGGCGGCCTCGCGGAGCATCACCCGGACGAGCCCTGCCGCATCCTCTCGGCCCCGACTCCCGGTCGCCTGCCGCATGTGGTCGATCAGGGCACACGGCGTCGGGCACCGGGGTGGCGCGCCCGGCGCGCCCCCGGGGGTGTCGGGCGCGCCATGCACCAACATTGCGAGGTGCGGGTCGCGCTGGGCCAGGCGGTGCAGGGCGCGCACCGCCCCTTCTGAGCGGCCGAGCGTGCGCCACTCCGTGTTCAGCTGTTCGATGGGCAGGAGCCCGTGTCGCATGGCGGGAGGCATGGCCAGCACCCTCTCGGGTCTCGCTCCCCCCATGCCTCCCCCAACGGGCCTCCGGCGGCAGGGCGCGGGCGCAATCCTGTGGGCGCCCTGGTGGGGGATAACCTCCCGCTGATGGATATCGAAGAGTTCTACGACGGCGACCCCAGGCGCCGTCCTTCGGCGGAGACCGAGCTGGGCACCGAATGGCATGACGCGCACGGCACCCGGTACGAACTCAGCTGGCTGGAGGACACCGGAGAGCTCTACGTCATGCGGGAGCCGGCCCCGCACATCAGAGGAGACCCCTTTGGTGGGCTGCACTTTTCGATGCGGGCCGCCGAAGAGGGAAAGATGACCGTGCACGTGGTGGCCCACATCCCATCCCTCCCCGACGTGCACCGGATCCTCGACGGCTGGCAAGCCGCCATGGCGGGTGACGGCGGAGCCGAGTGGCTGGCCGAGCGGCTGCGCACGGCGGGGGTGGCCACCGGGCCCGAGGAACCGATTCCCGACGATGCGGGCGACGCCGACCCGCTGGGCGCCTGACGATCCGAGCGAAACCTCAGCCTGGTGCGGGGAGGTCCAGCATTTTGGCCAGTAGCTGCGTGGCCAGATTGTTGGTCGCCATGTCGGAGTCGCCCGGCAGTGTGTCACTGCCCACCAACAGGTCGGCCAACCGGGCCATGACCACGGCGAAGCGGAACCCCGCGAAGACCTCGTAGAAGAACAGGTCGCGCAAGGGCCGGCCGAGGACCTCGGCATAGTGGTCGATCGTCTCTTCGTGCGAGCCGAAACCCGCCGGCCGCGGCACCCCGAGCCCGTCAGAGAACTGAAGGTCGAAATAGAGCCACCACCCGAGGTCCATCTCGGGTTGGCCGAGTCCGGCCATCTCCCAGTCCAACACGGCGGCACACTCGAAGTCGTCCCAGATGATGTTGCCGATGCGGCTGTCGCCCCAGCTCAGCGTCACCTCGCCCACCTCCTCGGGCTGATGGGCCACCAGCCACGCCCATGTTGCGTCCAGCGTCGCGATCGGCGTGCCTTTGGCGACCCAGTGGTAGAAGTCCCGGTAGTACGCCATGTGCTGCTCAATGCCGGGTCGACCGCGACGGGGGTCGCTGAGCCAGCCGAGCCCGAGCGCGGTCCAGTCGACGCGATGCACGGCCGCGAGCGCATCGATGCCACTCCACCACATCCGGGCCTGTTGCTCGGGCGTCCCTTCAATCACCCACCCCTCCAAGGTGTAGGGCAGGTTGTCGGCCGGCACCTGCCCTTCTACATGGTCCATGGTGAAGAACGGCACGCCAAGGTACCGCGGGTCCTCCTCGTACCACCCCAGCTGGGGGAGGGGGATGCCGGTCTCGCCCTCGGCCAGGGTCCGCATGACGCTGTACTGCGAGGAGAAGTCGGCGTCGAGGAAGAGGAGATGCTTGGTGGGCGCCACGCGCACGACCAGTCGCTTCTCGGTGGGGCCGTCCCCGGAGTCGGCGCGGACACGGCACATGATGGTCTCGTTGGAGAAGCCGTTCGTCTCCGGCGACTGCACGTCGAAGACCTCGATCCGGGTGCCGCGGCCGGCCCCGCCCTGTTCCGCCTTCTCCGCCAGCCACTGGGAGAGTATGGAGGCAACCTCACTCGGGTCTCGATGATCGATATCGGGCATGGGGCGGGAGTGTAGCCAGGGCCCCGCTGTCGTCGGGGCCTCGCCGTTGGCTACCCTGTGGGCTGATCGCGCGCGCGTCCTGGGACGGCCGCGGCGACGCTCACGAAAAAGGGGAGGGCACATGCCCATTCGGGACTATGACCACTTGTTCATCGGCGGCGACTGGGTCGCCCCCGAAGGGTCCGAGACCATCGCCGTAGTGTCGCCGTCGACCGAAGAGGTCGTCGGGCGCGTGCCCGAGGGCACCGAGGCGGATATCGACAAGGCCGTGGCGGCGGCGCGCCTGGCGTTCGACCGCGGCCCGTGGCCGCGCATGACGCCGGCCGAGCGCGGGGCGATCCTGACCAAGGTGGCGGAGCAGATCACCGCGGAGATGAACGAGATGGCAGAGATCATCACGAACGAGATGGGATCCCCCATCTCGTTCTCCACCCTGGGCCAGGTGCTGGCGCCGACCATGATCTTCAACTACTACGCCGAGATGGCATCCACCTTCGCCTTCGACGAGGTGCGCACCGGCCTGCTGAACCCGCAGGTACTTGTGTCCAAGGAGCCCGTCGGCGTCGTCGGCGCCATCGCGCCGTGGAACGTGCCGCTCTTCATCGCCGCCGCGAAGCTGGCGCCATCGCTCGCGGCCGGCTGCACCGTCGTGTACAAGCCGGCACCGGAGACACCCTTTGACGCGTTTCGCCTGGCCGAGATCTTCGCCGACGCCGGGCTCCCCAAGGGCGTGCTGTCGGTGATCCCGGCCGGTCGTGAGGTCAGCGAGCATCTGGTCACGCATCCCGGGGTGGACAAGATCTCCTTCACCGGCTCCGGGGTGGGTGGGAAGCGCATCGGTGGGCTTTGCGGCGAACGTCTCAAGCGCTGCACGCTCGAGCTGGGTGGCAAGTCGGCCGCCATCATCCTCGACGACGCCGATCTCTCGACCACCATCGCGACCCTCTTGCCCAACGCCATCATGAACAACGGCCAGGCCTGCGTAGCGCAGACCAGGATCCTGGCGCCGCGCGCCCGTTACGACGAGGTTGTCGATGCCCTGGTGGCCGGCGTACGCGCGCTGAAGGTGGGTGATCCGCTCGACCCGGCGACCGAGGTGGGCCCGGTGGTGGCCGAACGGCAACGGACGCGTATTGAAGGGTATCTGGACAGCGGGCGTGAGGAAGGGGCCACGGTGGCCATCGGCGGTGGCCGGCCGGCGAGCTTCACCAAGGGCTGGTACGTCGAGCCCACCGTCTTCACCAACGTCGACAACAAAATGAAGATCGCGCAAGAGGAGATCTTCGGCCCCGTTCTGGCCGTCATTCCCTATGACGGAGACGACCAGGCAGTCGAGATCGCCAACGACTCCAACTACGGCTTGTGCGGTTCGGTCTGGACGAAGGACAACGACCGAGGTCTGGGGATCGCCCGCCAGGTTCGCACTGGCACCTACATGCTTAATGCCCCTGTGCCGATCGATTTCGCCACCCCCTTCGGCGGGTACAAGGAGTCCGGTGTCGGCCGCGAGTTCGGGCCCGAAGGCCTGGAGAGCTTTCTCGAGAAGAAGTCGATTGCGTTGCCGGCCGGCTACACGCCGGGCAGCTGAGCGGCCCGGCCGTCCCCGCCCGCCGCGACGACAAAGGACTGGATCATCACGACGTCGAGCGCGGCGCGCTGGGCGCCACGTAACCCGAGAGCCGGCCGCCGTGGCCCTGCACGTCAGCGAATGCCTGGTCGTCCCCCGCCTCCACCACACTGAACCCGGTACGGTCGCCGTCCCCGTTGATGACGTCGGGCGCGTCCGGGTTGGAGGTGGCGCCCGTCACGATGGCGACGTGGTCTGCCGTGACCGAGGTGAGGTCAAGGCCGTAGACGGCGACGTCGCCCGGCTGTGGCGTGTAGTGCGAGCCGACCGGGTGCCAGGTACCGTGATCGACCCCCCACACATAGAAGCTGGCCGAGTCGGAGTTGAGGAATCCGGGTGCCAGTTGGTAGTCGACCTCAGCCCCGGCCTGTTTCCAGACCCAGGCCGCGAAGTCGGCGCACCACTCCTCGTTGCGGTTGGCATTGCCGCAGTCGGCGATGCCCGCGTACCAATAGGCGCTGAAGCGGTTGCAGTAGGTGTCGGCGGGATCGGTGCGGTACCCGAGCTGGCTGCGTGCCACGGCCACGATGCGCGCCCGCAGCGGACTGAGGGACGGCCCGCTGGCGACGCGGTCCACCACGGCTGCGGCGATGGCGACGGCGGCAAGGAGAACGAGGAATCGCCGCAGGCGATGGCGTCTGGGTGCCACTGGTGGTCGAGAGGGGCTCAGGTCACTGCAGGGTAGCCAGCGGGCCGTGCCATTTGGCGGCAGCCCGGTTCTGCCAGAATGTCGCGCCTCCACCTTCGAGCGGGAGACTGACAAATTGTGACGGTGGAGAGGACGGACGAGACAACGAGGAGGCCGCCCGGGGCTGCGCACCAGCGCGTCGCCTACATTCCCGGCCTCGACGGGGTGCGCGCCTTCGCCGTCGTGGCTGTCATGATGTTCCACGGGGGTCTGGCGGTGGCCACCGGCGGCTTCATGGGAGTCGACACGTTCTTCGTCTTGTCGGGCTTTCTCATCACCTCGCTGCTCGTCTCGGAATGGCGTGCGACGCGCACGATCCGGCTCGGAGCGTTCTGGGCCCGGCGGGCACGCCGGTTGCTGCCCGCACTCTTCTTGATGCTGCTCTTCGTCGCGCTCTTTGCCTCGGTGATCGTGCCGGAGGGCACGTACCCGGCCTTGCGGCTCGATGCGCTGAGCACGCTGCTCTACGTCAGCAATTGGCACTTCGTACTGGCGAGCTCCAACTACTTCAACGAGACGGCCTCCGCGTCACCCCTCATCCACACCTGGTCGCTGGCCGTCGAGGAGCAGTTCTACCTGATCTGGCCCTTAGTGGTGCTGGGCATCCTGCGCCTCACGCGCGACCTGCGCGCGTTGCTCGTGGTCTGTTGCGTGGCGGCGGTCGGATCGGCCGGGGAGATGTACCTGCTCTTCCGTCACTCTGTCTCGGTCAACCGGGTCTATCTAGGGACCGACACGCGGGCCCAGTGCCTCTTCATCGGTGCCGCGCTGGCGGTGGCACTCGTGCTGGCGTCCCAGCGCGGCCATTCGAGGGGCCGACTGACCGGAGGCGAGCTCTGGCGGCCGGCCCACCGGCGCGGCGCGTTCCTTTGTGCCTTCTGTGGCCTGGCCGGGGCGGCGGGATCGATCGCGCTGTGGGTGCGGGTGAACTCCACCACGTCGTTTTCCTACGAAGGCGGGTTTTTCCTCATCGGGTTGGCCACGGCCGGCGTGATCCTGGCCATCGTCGGCGCGCCACGCAGTCCCGTCCCGTGGGCCCTCTCGCTGTCCCCGATCCGCTACGTCGGCCGGATCTCCTACGGCCTCTACATCTGGCACTGGCCGATGTTCATCTGGCTCAATGCCGCTCGTACGGGCCTCGCGGGGTACGAGCTGTTCGGCGTGCGCGTGGCAGTGACCTTTGGTGTCGCCGTGGCCTCCTACCACCTGGTCGAACGGCCGATTCGCCAGGGCTCGTTCTTCCGCCAGTGGCGCGCCTGGGTGGCTGCGCCGGTCAGCGTCGGCGCGGTCGTGGCCGCCGTGGTGTTGGCCACGGCCGGATCGAGCGTGGCCGCAGAGGCGGTGCCCCCGGTGACCGGGACGCTGGCGCCAGTTTCGCCCAGTTCGCCGAACAGTGCAGGACCCCCGGTGCGGGTGCTGCTCCTCGGCGATTCGACCGCCCTGACCCTCGGAGAGGGTTTGGGGGAGAAACCCGTCCAGAGCCGGTACGGCTACATCCTGGCCGACGACGGGATATTGGGCTGCGGGGTGGCGGAAGGCCCCGCAGTGGAGATCATGGGCGCGATCGACATAGTGAGCTCGGTCTGCAATGGGTCCACGCCGCCACCGGACGCCCCGATAGCCGAGCAAACCCTTACCGTGCAGTGGCAGCACTACATGGCGGTCAATCGCCCCAACGTGGTGGTCCTGCTGGCCGGGCGCTGGGAGGTGGTCAACCGGGAGTACCAGGGAAAGTGGACCAACATTTTGAGCCCGCCCTTCGCCGCCTATGTGAAGCGTCAGCTGGAGCTGGCGTCAAACCTCGTCACCGCCTATGGAGCCCACATGGTTTTCCTGACGGCTCCGTGCACCGACGAGGGGGAGCAACCCGACGGTGCGCCGTGGCCGGAGGAGAACCCGGCACGGCTCGCCGTTTACAACAAGCTGGTGCGAGAGGTGGCGGCAGAGCACCCGCGCACCGACGCCGTAGCCGATCTCGATGCCGCTGCCTGCCCGGGGGGCAAGTACACCCCCACCAAGGACGGCGTGACGATCCGCACCGTCAGTGACGGCATCCATTTCACGCCGGCCGGCGGCGTGGCGATGGCGCCGTACATCATGCCGCTGATTGTGGCGTCGGGTCGCGCCCAGCGTGCCGCGACCGCCAAAGCGAGCGGTCAACCCTGAGTGCCGGGAAGGTCACCCCCTGGAGCGGGGTTGACGTTCGAATCCGGAAGGTCGCCCCCTGGGGCGGGGTTGACGTTCGAGTCCGGAAGGTCGCCCCCTGGGGCGGGGTTGACGTTCACATTGTTGTCCACCATGGCGCACTGGCCCTTGAGCGCGGGGATGAGGTGGGCTTCGTCCACCGTGGCGCTCTCAGAGATCGTCGTCATGAGCGAATTCAACGATCCGTCGTCCGAGGTGGCCGCCGCCGCCAACGGAAGGGCAGCGCGCAGTTCTACGTCGGCCTCGGACCGTAAGCGGGTGACGTCGGCCGCGGATGTGGACGATTTGGTCGAGAGCTCGTAGTCGCGGACCGAGAGCCGCACGTGCACACAGGCCTGCTGGGCCAGGTTGATCCCATCCTGTTGCCCGCAGGCACTGAGGCACAACAACGCTCCGACAGCGGAGCCTCCGAGCCCGATGAGGGAACGGCGACCGGTCGGGCGCGGTCGCCGCACCTCAGCCGAGCCAACTCTCGGCTGACTCCAGTAGGTAGCGGCTGACGGCCAACGCCCGGTCGAAGACGTCGCACAGCAATTCTTCGCCGCCGAGCACGCGGGCCAGTGACACCGGGTGGCGTGCCACGATGCTCAATCGGCGTTCGGAGCCGTCAGTGGCGTTGGCGAACGAGTCGATGGCCGACACCTCGAGAGGGAGCTCGATCCCCCCTACGCCGGCCAGGTCGATGGCCAACCGGAGGAGATCCGGACCGCTGGGCAACGGAGGGAGGGCCCATGTGAAGGTGAGCGGGAAGTGGAACTCGTCGGGCGGTTCCTCCTCCTCGGTGAGGAGCACTACAGCGTCCTCGAAGGAGAGGAGGACGCGGGGATCCACATCGAGGGCCAGATGCAGATCCAAGGGACCCCCACATCCCTCCTCGGGATGGAGGTCGACTTCCCACACCTGGCGCAGCGAGTAGGTCTCCACGAAGTGCCGTTCGTCATGCACGTGGAACCCGTGATCGACGGAGTGATCTTTCAGGTCTGCCACGTATCCGGCGACGTCAATGGCTGCCACAGTGGGGCGAGCCTAATAGCCACGATGGGCCTGCCAGCCAGTAGGGTTCGAGGCCCGTGGATGAGGCACGATTGCTACACGTACTCGATGAGGCCATCCGGGCGGTGCGCGCCGCGCTGGACGGACTGGACGATTGGGGCCCGGCCGGGACACTCCCGGGACAGTACCGGCTTGACCTGGCTGCCGACGCCGCCGCGCTGCCGGTCCTTCAGGGTGCCGGCCTCGCGGTGCTTTCCGAGGAGTCGGGCCTGTCCGGCGACCCGTCCGCCGCCCTCATGGCGGTGATCGACCCGGTCGATGGATCAACCAACGCGCACCGGGGTATTCCCTTCTATTCGACCAGCATCTGCGTGCTCGACTCCGATGGCCCGTTGGCGGGGATGGTCGTGAACCAGGCCACCGGCACGCGCTTCGAGGCGGTGCGGGGCGGAGGGGCGCGCCACGATGGCAAAGCCATTGCACCGTCGGGTTGCACTGACCTGCCGTCGGCCATTGTGGGGATCTCGGGGTTCCCTGGCTGTCATCCCGGTTGGGCCCAGTTTCGTGCCCTCGGTGCGGCGTCGTTGGAGTTCTGCGCCGTGGCCGAAGGGATGCTCGACGCCTACAGCGTCGTGGGAAAGAGCACGCTGTTCGGCTGGGACTACCTGGCGGGAATGCTCATCTGCGCGGAAGCCGGTGCTGTGACCGCCGACCGTGACGGCGCACCCGTGGTGGTGCGCGACGCCAGTCCGCGCCGTCCGGTGGTGGCGGCGACGCGGCAGCTCTCCGCGCAGCTGCTCGTGGTGGGTTCGCTGTGAGTTCACACGCCGGAGCGTTGCTCGCCCGCAAGACGTGGAGGACGCTCGAACCGCTGCACGGGATGATCTATTTCGTGCCCGAGGCGGCCGATGCCTACGCCAGTATCGGCATCACCGGGCGCACGGGGTACTTCGCCTCGCGCGCCGCCCCCATGGGGGCGGTTTCCGCCGAGGTGGTCATCGCGACGTTCTTCAATTTCAACCCCGAGTTGGTGCACGCCGCCATCCCGCGGGCGTGGGAGATCGCTTCGCCCCAAGCCATGGTGAAGGCTCGTTTCGAAGCGGTCGACGGCGCGTTTCGTCGCCTCCTTGGTGACCAGGTGGTGGCATCAGCAGAGATGGGTCGAGCCGCCGACTTGGCACGCGCCCTGGCCGAAGTGGTCCGCGATCGGGTCGAAGGCCGACCCCTCTGTGCCGGGCACACCGATCTGTCGTGGCCGGAGTCCCCCCACCTCGTACTGTGGCACGCCCAGTCGATCCTCCGGGAATTCCGAGGCGACGGGCACGTGGCTCTGCTGCTCACGCACGATCTCTCCGGACTTGATGCGCTGGTCACCCACGGCAGCGGCGGCGAGGTGCCGGCGCACCTCCTCCAATCGACGCGCGGTTGGCACGACGAGCAGTGGAGCGCCGCGGTGCGCTCCCTCAAAGAGCGCGGCTGGCTGGCCGAGGGTGATGTGCTGGCACTCACCGAGTGGGGTGCGGCCCAGCGACAGGAGATAGAGGACCAGACGGACCGCCTGGCGGCGGCACCGTACCTCGCCCTCGGCGAAGACCACTGCGCCGAACTCCGTGCCTTGGCTCGACCGTGGAGCAGGATTTTCGCTAATTTCCTGCTCCGTTGAACCGCCGCCCGAATGGACGAGGCCACCGATCCGGTCACCTACGCTTGTCGCTCCACCCACATTTTGGTTTCAGGGCGCTTAGCTCAGTTGGTTAGAGCAGCTGGCTTACAACCAGCAGGTCGGGGGTTCGAGTCCCTCAGCGCCCACAAATTTCGCTTGCGCGAACCGCTTGGTGGCCAGCCGGCGGCTTAGACCGCGACGACATCGACGAGCCCTCGGAGACTTCGAAAGTCGTCCGGATTGCGCGAATAGAGCGGGAGTCCTGCAGCACAGGCTGTTGCCGCGATCAAGAGATCCACCGCTCGAGCGCCACGTGCCTTGCGTCCGCTCGCGACTTCGGCAGCGTAGATCCGCCCATAGGCGCGAGCCGCCTCTCCATCGAAGGGAAGGGGATCGAACGCTGCTTCTGCCCGTTGTAGTCTGTCCTGCCGGCGCGCCCGCTCGTTGGCGTCAGCGGTCGCGTGCGATCCGGCGGCAAGTTCTGCCATGGTGATCGCGCTGACGGCTAGCTCAAAGGGAAGCTGGTCGACCTCGAGCTGTTCGAGGTCGATGACCACCGAGGTGTCGATGACACCCCGGTGAGCGCGTGGAGAATTAGGCACGAGGGCTGGGGTCCTGGGATGCGACGCTGTCAAGGTCGTTGCGGAGCTGGTCCAAGTCGACACTCGGAGCGCCCCGGAACATGGCGATGGCATTGTCGGCATTCACGAAGCGGTGGCGCCGAAGCGGGGTCAACTCCCCGACGGGTACTCCATGTCGGGTGACGACGAAGGTCTCACCGCGGTCCAATCCCCTCATGATCTCGCCGCTGTCGTTCCTGAGTTGACGTTGGGTGATGTCTCGTGCCATGAGCATATTGTAGCACGTGGTGCTACAGAATTGATCGTCAATCCATGGCGGCCCAGTCCAGCTGACCTGCCCTCAGTCGGAGTGACTGTCTCAGGCCGGTCGGCGGGCCGGCCATCACCGGAAAACGGTTCCCGTACACGACCACAGAGTTGTGTTCCGGACGGGGGCTGAGTCGGATTCGGGGAAGATCTTCATTGCTCACGATCAGACGGTACTGAGCGGTAGTGACTCAGCAGGTAGCGTCGGCTGGTCCAGGGCCCCCGGTCACTCGCCGGTGCTTACCCCCAGATGACGGCGCAATGTGGCCATAATCCTCCGGTCAATCGAATAAGCAGTGATGACAGCGGCGGGGACTCTGTCGTCGATAGCTTGGGAGTGCCGTGACGAAGAGTCTGTGGCAGTTCGATCCGAGTAGCGGTGGGCGTCCGGTTCCAGATGCGGTGCGCCGGGCGACGAAGGCGGCGATCCTCGCTCACGGTCAGCGGCACTTCACGAACCGTTACCGTGAGCTCGAGGTGCGTTTCAAGGCGCAGTTCTGTTACGTGGACGCATATGTCGAACCGGAGGAGCCGGTAGGCGATGAAAGCGAACTGAAACTGTGCCGAATTCGCTTCTTTGCCCCTGAACGATGGTCACTGGCCATTTACAGCTACGCCCAGGAGCGATACGAGGCGTCTGTGTTTGCCGACGGCGGGTTCGTCGGTCTTCCCCAGGACGGGTTCGACCTCGCCGCGAACCTCTACCTCGGGTGACGGGTCCGTCCAGCATGGGCACCGAGCAGGAACCGGTACGGGTATACGGACCTGAGACATGGAGGACGGTGGCCGGCACCAGCGGACAGCGTTCCGACGCACCCGGTAGACCTTCCGGAAGAAAGTGAAAGTGACAGCCGAGCTGACCCGACGCGTCCAAACATGCGGTCGGTCTCCGATCCCGGGCGACCAGTCCAATGGTCGGAACATCCTCATCGACGCCAGCCGTGGAGAGGTCAGAACGCCGTCCCGTCGCTTAGGTAGCTTCGTTGCTTTATTCAAACCCTCCAGAGTCTGTTGAGGTCCGGCGTCAACGAGGCGATTCTTTCTGCATCCCGTCGAAACAGATGTAGCGGATTTCGTCGCAAGGACGTCTTGAAGACCCCCACGCGCAAGCGGCACTTGTGCACCGGGCCAGATGGATATACAAGGACGCCCCGTGCTGACATTTCCGTGCGGGTCGCGAGCGCCTTGAAGCCCCGAGGTGGGGCGTGTCGTAGCCCCCAAAATGGCCACCCTGGCTCCCCTGGGCAGCCCGTTCCGCCGTGACCTACTCTGGTGTTCCCAGGCGGGAGGGTAATTCTTGAGCACCGAGAGCGCGACGATCCTGTTCACCGACGTGGTGGGCTCAACGGAGCTCTCGCAACGTCTGTCGGCCGAGGCCGCCGACGAGGTTCGCCGGGGGCACTTCTCGATTCTGCGCCAGGCCCTGGCCGAGGCCGGTGGCACCGAGGTCAAGAACCTCGGCGACGGCCTCATGGTGGTCTTCAGCTCGGCCTCCTCGGCTATCGGTTGTGCCGTGGCCATGCAGCAAGGGGTCGAGCGGGACAACCGGGACCGGGAGCACTCGGTGGGACTGCGAGTAGGGCTGAGCGGGGGCGAGGTAAGCAGAGAGAACGACGACTACTTCGGCGACCCGGTAGTCGAAGCGGCCCGGCTCTGTGCCACCTGCGAGAGCGGGCAAGTCCTGGCCACCGATGTTGTGCGGGCCATGGCTGGTCGGCGCAGTCGTTACGAATGCCTCTCGCTCGGAGAACTGACCCTGAAGGGACTGTCCGACCCGGTCGAAACCGTCGAGGTGGTCTGGGAGCCCCTCGGAGGGGCCGACACCGACCCCGGGACAGTCATCCCTTTGCCAGGTCGTCTGGCAGTACGCCCCATGGTGGGTGTTGTTGGACGCGAAGCCGAGATGCAAACCATGACCGACGCCACCAAGCGCGTCGCCGCGGGCGAAGGGCGCGAGGTGTTGCTCATTTCGGGCGAGGCCGGTCTGGGAAAGACGACGCTCGTGGCCGAAGCGGCAAGGGCTGCGTTCGAGGCTGGGGCCTGTGTGCTGTTCGGCCACTGCGAAGAGGACCTCGCCACCCCCTACCAGCTCTTCGCCGAGGCCCTCCGCCACTACGTCACCCACGCCCCGGAAGGTCAACTCCGCAGCCACGTCGAGGAGTACGGATCGGAACTGTCCCGACTTGTGCCAGCCTTAGCCAGCAGAATTCCGGGCCTTCCGCCGTCGAAGGCCACCGATTCCGATACCGAGCGGTTCTTGCTCTTTGCCGCCGTGGTCGGTCTTTTGGCCAAGGTGTCGGAACACCAGCCAGTCGTCCTCGTCCTCGACGACCTCCAGTGGGCTGACAAAGGAAGCCTGCTGCTCCTTCGCCACCTCACGGCGGCCGAGCAAGCCATGCGCGTACTCACACTCGGTACCTACCGCGACAGTGAGTTATCGCGCTCCCACCCGCTCCTCGACACCCTGGCGGCGCTGCATCGACAGAATGACGTCAGTCGCATCGAACTGGCAGGGCTCGACGACATCGGCGTAATGGCGTTGATGGAGGCCGCCGCCGGTCATACCCTCGATGACGCCGGAGTGGGTCTCGCCCACGCTGTCTATCACGAGACCGACGGCAACCCGTTCTTCGTGAGCGAAGTGCTGCGCCACCTGTCGGAGACCGGGGCTATCTACCAGGACGCCACTGGACGGTGGACCTCTGAGAACACCGTGGAACAGGTGGCCCTACCCGACAGCGTGCGCGTCGTGATTGGTGCCCGGGTCGGACGACTGGGACAAGACGCCGAGCGTGTGCTGTCGCTGGCGGCGGTCATCGGTCGGGACTTCGACCTCGATGTTCTGGCTCGGGCCACGAAGTCCTCGGAAGACGAGCTGCTCGACATCCTTGAAGCAGCCACCACTGCCTCCCTGGTGCGGGAGTTGGCCGACGCCCCTGGGCATTACAACTTCGCCCACGCCCTCATCCAGCACACCTTGTACGAGGACTTGGGTCTTACCCGTCGAGCCCGGGCACATCGGCAAGTAGCCGAAGCCCTGGAAGACCTGTGCGGCGACCGCCCCGGGAGCCGGGTGGGCGAACTGGCCCGCCACTGGTTCAGCGCCACCCAACCCATCGATCTGGCCAAGGCCATCGGTTACTCGCGCCAGGCGGGCGACGCCGCTCTCGATGCCCTCGCCCCTGCCGACGCCCTTCGTTACTACGCCCAGGCCCTCGACCTCTGCCCCCAGGCCACCGACCCTGATCCCGTCCTCGGCATCGACCTGGCCATCGGCCTCGGCACGGCCCAGCGCCAGGCCGGGGACCCTGCATTTCGCGAAACCCTTCTTCACGCAGCGCATCGGGCGGCCAATCTCGGCGACACCGAGCGTTTGGTGGCGGCGGCCCTGGCCAATAACCGGGGCTGGGCCAGCGCCATCGGCACCATCGACGCAGACAAGGTCGAGATCCTGGAGATCGCCCTTGGTCGGCTGTCTACCGACGACCTGGATCGGGCTCTCGTCCTCGCCACGCTGTGCTCCGAGCTTGCTCACGGCAGCCCACTCGACCGACGTCAGGCTCTTGCAGATGAGGCCGTAGCCATCGCACAGGCCAATGGCGACGACGCCGTCATTGTGCGGGTGCTCAATCATGTCTCGCTCCCGCTCCAGGTGCCATCCCTCCTCGAACAGTCGCTGGACAGGTCGGCCGACGCTCTGGTTCGAGCCGAACGGGTCGGTGATCCGGTGCTGCTTGACTATGCAGCTATTTGGCGTGCCATCACTGCTTGTCGCGCGGCGGACATCGAAGAACTGGACCGCTGCGTCGAGATAGCCAGGGGGCTCGTCGAGCAGCTCGACCAGCCCCACTTGACCTGGGGGAACACTTTCATGCGCGCCCAACGAGCCATAATCGCCGGGGACACTGATCGGGCCGAACAGTTGGCCACGGAGGCCCTCCAGATCGGCACCGACACCGGTGAGCCCGATGCCGCAATCTTTTTCGGTGCCCAGTTGGTGGGCGTGAACCACCAACGCGGGACCGCCTACGAGATGGTTCCTATCATCGAGCAGATGATCGCCGAGACTCCCGATCTTGGCCCGGGAGCACTCAACGGGGCCCTGGCCTTGGCCTATACGGATGGGGGCAGAGTTGATGACGCGCGTCACCTGCTCGAGGAGTTCGCAGCCGCAGAATTCGATCTCCCGTTGGACCAGATCTGGATCCCCGCAATGGTCAATTACGCCGATGCTGCCGTTGAATGTCGGGACCTGACGTACGCCATGCCGATGTTCGACAAACTCGCTCCGTGGGCTGATCAGTTGTCCTGTACCGGTTCAACGGCCGAAGGACCGGTCAGCCACTACCTCGGCGGCCTCGCCACCGTCCTCGGCCGCTACGAAGAAGCGGATGCCTACTTTGCACAATCCGCCGCGTTCAGCGCGCGGGTGGGTGCAAAGTTCTTCGCCGCCCGCACAGACTTCTTATGGGGCAGGATGCTGGCGGAGCGCCGTGCCCCCGGGGACATCGAGAAGGCTCGGGACTTACTCACCAAGGCGCACACCACTGCAGTGACCAACGGCTACGGGACCGTGGAACGGCGCGCTGCGGCGGCACTCCAACTGTTGGACGCCTAGCGACAAAGCGAGTCCTCGCCCCGTACGGTATCGCCGCCCTTTCTTGCGTCATCACTCAATGCCGACCAGGCGATAATGATTCATAATGCCGGTGTGAGTACGGTCGACCACGGTGGGCTCCGAACCGTCGGGAAATAGGGACGAGCCACAGTTGCAAGCCATAGAGAAGGGATGGCACGGCCGTTCCGGATCGGAGCGACGGACGGTCTGGGTTGTTCTAGCAACCCGGACCAATCACCCCACCTCTGAGACGGGACGTGCCGTCTTTCAATGTGCGGCTGGAGGGACCAGTCGACGACACCCGAAGATGTCACGGGACTCCAACTCAGACCGAACCTGCCAGCACTCCCGAAGTTATAAAGGAGCGGCAGTCAAGCGGTGGATCCCTCAGAGAAGTATCAATGTTAGGGGCAGTTCAATTCAGAGGCGACCGGCTGAGCCGAAAATGAACCATCGCGTCGCCTGGATCTCAGTCGTCCAGCCCTCTGCCTCGATGAGTGACTGCAGCTCGCCTGGCTCGTACATCACACTGACGACCCGGTACCGCGATCCGCCGCTAAGACGACGCAGGTGAAGGTCGGTGTCGTATTGGACGACGAATGGATCCTTCGTAGTCGTGCTTGGCACTTGGTCGTTTCGATTGTCGATGAGGAACGCCCGGCCTGAGGGAGTGAGGCATGAGTCAACCAGGGACCAGAACTCGCCCAATCGGGCCCTTGGTACGTGCGAAAGCCAGAAGGAGAAGAATACAGCGTCATATTTGGAGTCTGCTTGCCAATCGAAGAGATCCTCTACGACATAGTTGACATCGGAGCGTCCCACCCGTTCCTGGTTGAGTGCGAGAACCTCAGGCGAACTGTCCACAACGGTGAGGCGGTCGGCTGTCCGTGCGAGACGCTCAGTCCACCAACCAGTTCCCCCCGCCAGTTCCAAGACCAAGCCCTTAGCGCCAAAGGAGGTTAGGGCGTCGTCCACGACCGCTACCTGGCGCTGCCATTCGAGCAGCTGTTCCTCGCCCCGGTCATACCGACCCCGTCGCTGCCACCATTCGTCATACTCGGGCGTTCGCGCCCGATAGTACGAACGCTGCTCGGCGAGCAGGTCATCGTCGCTCACATCCACAGTTTCGCGCTCGTAGGCGAGTGCCTCAAAGATTGGCCAGCTGCACCTCGAACCGGGCGAACTGGGCTACTTCGGAGACCTGGTCGGACGGGGAATTGGGGACACTTCGTCGATGGGTTCGGGCAACAGGTGTGGCCCGCTCACTCTTGACCCGCGTCATTGCGCAGTTGGGTACATGGGAGACTCTGACATCGATCCGACCCCGACTCATGGCAGCGCGAACATGCAGAACAGTGGCGGACAACACGACCGCCAGGAATGGGTCCGCGTCAACTTCACCCAGATCTTCGGTACTTCCGCCGAGGAATTGCAGGCACAGGGGATCAATCCTCGTCAATACGCCAGGGAACACCGCGGCGAGATCCGCCGGTTCGCTCAGATGCAACGTAGCCAGGGCATCGCTGTTCCCAGCGGTCGTCCCGCCAGCGGCCGTGGACCGGGCAACACTGAACCCGGTGCCGGCGAACCTACCAATCAGGGATACGGCTATGGCGGGGGTCGACGCTTCGGCATCGGAATGCGCGGCGGTACTGGGTGGATAGGGATACTGCTCGTGTTGTTCGCCCTGCGATTCTTGCTGGTCGACTCATTCGCCGGCACACACGCTGCCATCTTCTGGGTACTCGGAATCGGCGGGATCATGTTGGTCGCACGAGTGTTCCTCTTCTCCTGGCTCCGCAAGAGACGATTCAACCGACGCCAGTCGGGGGAGCATAACTAGAGATTTACTTCACATCGACGGTCTGCCATCGGAAGTTTGGAAATGGTCCCACCAGCCCTGTGATCGGGGGCACCCTCTGGCCTCATATTCCACTCAATCCCGGAGTCGATTTCTCAGGGCTGAAGACATGCTCGGATGCCTTCTTGCTGCCTGGAGACGGAGCAACTTCTTGCGTCAGATTTTGGCGTGCGCCTCCGTGGAGTGGGACGAACCAATGTAGCTCAGGGGTACGAACGGTCGGGTTGAATGTTGCCCTTCCTTGTCATTGTCGACGAGGGCGGTAACGCCAGGAAGGCAACCGGAGGCTCTCACAGACTCACGGTCCAATAGCAACGCGCTGCCAGCCTCCCTCTGCCAGCCGCCAAAAGGCGGAACGGGTCCGCACGAAAAGGGTCCCCCTTGCGTCGACAACTTGCTGTGGTCCTTCGGATTCGAGAGATCCCGGAACGGCAAGTTGCCACAAAAGACCTCCGTCGGTTGTATTCACCGACTTCTGCAGTCAGGGTGAGCGTGGTGGTGGTGGTAAGTCTTCCCACTACTCTCGCAGCTTCTGGGGTGCGCGCACCCGCCAAGAGTCAGAAAGCACCTCCCACAATTCATCTGCCTCGAGTTCGCTCAAGCGGATCAGGACAGTTGGATGGCGATCGTGGTGCGGGGTCGAAAAGAACGTCGTCGGCTCTGAAGCGATGAGCGCCGCCTTCTCATCTACGTCGTCGCACCACAAGACGAGGGCGTCACCTTCAGGCCTCATACGTGCGAACAGGCGATCACGAACACGGAACCCCGGCGTGCTGTAGGAGGGGTTCTCGACGACGTCGGGCGGCGACAACGAGAGGCGGCGAACGTCATCTTCGGTGATCATGGACCCAGACCGTACGACAATGGGCCAAGGGTCCGCCGACAAGCCGGATGCCGGACGGCCAAGCGCTGGATGTGTCCCAACGTCCCGGCGGTGGGGGACACCGTGGCAGTGCCGAGTTGGGCAATGATTGCCTGGTTCATGGTGGGGGAAATATCACCAGGGTCATGGGGTAGTACCACCCTGGCACGTGACACCGCATCGCCTTAGCCTGCCTGGTAGGCGCACCGTGGTGCCACGAAGGTGGCGTGTGAAATCGAACTCGACGTCGGTGGACATGGGATGGATCTGGTGAAGCGACGCTCAGGCCACACCGGCCACCGGTATTGGCCTAGGAAGGCGACGGGCGCGTGGACGCTCTCAGGCTGATCTTCCGGGCCGAGCTGCGCCGCCGGTGGCGATCGTGGCTGGCGTTGGCGATCCTCATCGCGGTCGTCGGAGGCGTTGTCATGGCCACCGCCGCCGCCGGCAGGCGGACGGCGACCGCGTTCCCAACCTTCGTGCGGACTCACGGCTACGACTTCGTCGTCTTCAACGGGGTGCCGTTACCGGAGCTTGCCCGGTATCCCGCCGTCGCTTCCATCACGACGGCACCGGCCGCCTACAACGGCCAGCCCGCGTGCGCCTGCACGCACCCGATCGACAACAACAACTTCAACGTCATGTATGTACCGCCCAAGGAGATGTCCCGTACCGTCAACCTCGTCGCCGGCAGGATGCCCGACCCGTCGTCGCCCGACGAGGTGCTGGCCTCCTTCAACCTGCAGCGGGACAACGGCGTCCACGTCGGGACCGTCCTGCGGATGAGGATGTATGCGGCCTCCCAGTCGGAGGCTGTCAACAACGCCACCGGTGCCGGTCCCCCGCCGACGGGTCCGTTCGTCTCCTTCCACGTCGTCGGCATCGAAGCGGCCGTCTACGAGTTCCAGGCCGGGACCACACCGTTGTACGACGTCTACACGACACCGGCCTTCGCCCGTTCCGTGCTGCCGAAGACGACCTCGGGATTCATCTACCTCGTGAAGCTGCGCCACGGGGCCGCCGACGTTGACGGCTTCAAGACCTACGTCAAGTCGTTGGGCAACGCCTCCTACACTGACTTGAGCACCCCCGAGGTGCTGCTGGCCGACTCCATCCATCCGCAGGCGGTCGGCTGGTGGCTGTTGGCCGCGCTGGCCGCGCTGGCCGGGGCGGCCGTCGTCGGGCAGGCGCTGAGCCGGACCCGCCTGGTGGAGAGCGACGAGTTCCCCATCCTCCAGGTGCTCGGGCTCGAGCGGAGCGGCCTCGTGGGGCTGGGCATGGCATCGACCCTGCTCGTCGGCCTGGTCGGCGCCGCGGGAGCGTTGGCCGTCGCCTTTGTGCTCTCCCCTCTCGCCCCGGTCGGCGACGCTCGCCTCGCCGAGCCATCGTCGGGCCTGCGTTTCGACGGCCCTGTCCTTCTGCTGGGAGCGGTCGCCACGGTGGTGGTCGCGCTCGCCCTGGGGGTGTGGCCGTCGCTCCGCGCAGCGCGGGGTCGGCCGGACGACGCCCGTCGTCCCCGCTCGTCGGCCGTCGTCGGGTTCGTGGGCGCGGCGGGTGCGCCACCGACCATGGTGATCGGTGTGCGCAACGCGCTCGAACGCGGGCGCGGCGCCGCTTCCGCGCCGGTGGCCACCGCACTCCTGGGCGCGGCGGTCGCCGTGGCCGCGCTATGCGGCACTGCCGTATTCGGGTCGAGCCTGGCGCACCTCGACGCCACGCCGGCACTCTTCGGCGATACCTACCAGGTGATCATCTACGGAACGGCGAGCACGTCGAGCACGTCGCTCTCCCAAGCCGACCAGCATCAGGTGATCCGGGGGCTCGAACGCCACAAGGGAATCGACCGCATTACCGTGGCCACGGGCGCGCCCATCTCCATCGACGGCGTCAGCGTGCAGGCGGCCGCGTATGCCGCTGTCCGCGGCCCGCCCCTCCTTGTGGCGATCAGTGGTCGGCTCCCTGACGGTCCAGGCGAGATCGCGTTGGGTTCGTCCACCATGCGCCTGATCGGCACCCATGCGGGCGCCGTCGTGCTGGTGCGGTTCGCGTCGCCCACCGGCCACGCGCACAGCGTGCCGTTTCGGGTCGTGGGGACGGCGGCGCTCCCGACGGGTGTCGGTGACGGAGAGGTCGGGCTGGGCACGGGTGCGCTGCTGACGCTCGGTGGATACGAGCAGGCGGCGTGTCCGCACGGCACGGCCAACGAGAAGTGCGTCGGGTCGATTTTGGGGAGCACCGCCGTGCTTGCCAGTGCCACGCACGGCGGTTCGGGGCACGTGACGATCGAGCACATCATCTCCGCCGATCAGAGCTACGTCGGGACCCCGTTCACGCCGACGACGCTCGTGAACTTCGGCGAGGCGGTCGACTTCCCACTCATCCTCGGCCTCATCCTGGCCATCTTCGGCGCCGCCACCCTCACCCACCTGCTCGTGGTGAGCGTAGGTCGACGCCGCCGGGAGATGGGACTGCTCAAGGCGATCGGGTTCGTGAGCCGTCAGGTGGGAGCGACGGTGTACTGGCAGGCCACGACGGTCACCCTGGTGGGCCTTGTCGTCGGTGTCCCGGTCGGCGTGGCGCTCGGGCGGGTGGTCTGGAGGGCCTTCGCCCTCAACGTCGGCGTTGTGCCTGAGCCGGTCGTCAATCCCTGGGTCATCGTGGGCCTGGGCGCGGCCGTCCTGGTGGGAGCCTTCGTGCTGGCCATCGGCCCAGCGTTGGCGGCGGCACGGGCGCGGCCCGCTCGGCTGCTACGGATGGAGTGACGCAGGCACCACCGGTTCAGCGGCGCACCCACTCCGCCCTCTCCGTCGCGCCCAAGCGATTCTCGAACGGTCCGAGACAGAATGACTCCAAGTACGGAACGCGTCCTATAGAGCGCCGAACCCGACAATACGAGTATCGCAGAAGTGCCTGCTTGGAGTTCGGAGTCGGTCCGGGGCAATGCGACATGCCCTATTGCATGGGCGCGGGTCGCGGCATCACCGCGATGAACCGGACCCGGCATTCTGCTCCCTTTTACCTCAATGGCATCCATTGGTTTTGGGTCGAAGGTTGAGGTTGATCGGGGCTGCAGAATCGTCGTGTTAGGCGAACTTGGACGTCAGGCCACTCGGACCTACTCCGCCCAAAGGGTTGCGACCGTTCGCGCGTAGCGCGGCTCCCATACGTAGCGGGAGAGAAGCCGGATTGGGGGCGGTGGCATGCTGAGCACGGCGTTGCGCTCGACGGCATCGGCCCCGTCAAAGATCCACGGGAAGAATCGTGCCGAGCCGCGCATCCCGATCGCTTTGGCCGTCGCCTTGCCGAAGGACTCGAACTCGTCAACGCTCAACGATTTGTCGATGACAGGGAAACAGCGGGCTTCTTCATCGTCGAGATGTGACCCCAAGAGGATCGCGAGGGCATCAAGACCATCCGCCAGCTCCGCGCCGTTATCCCCTGTCGGGTTCTGCGCGAAGGAGGCAAACCCCATGCCGATTTCCCCGCACTTGGGCAAGAGCGCTTCGTGCTGGGCCTCCATCTCGGCCAGCACGGCCACCTCGTCGCCGCTTCCCGAGAGCTTGGGCCGTACGAGCGGCCAAAGGGAGTCATCTTCGACTTGGTGATGGTGGTGGAGCTGTTCGTTGATGAAGTCCCAGTGCGCGCCGAGCTGGCTTGCCCTGCGTTGGCTGACTCCGGGTGCCCGCACGGCCGAACTCAACCGCCCGATATCACGGCGGAACGCCTCGTGGATCAGGTAGACGATCGTGAAGCGACCCCTGGGGGGACTTCCGGTTTGTTCATCGCTCGCCATGGGCTCCGCCTCCCTTCTGCCGGACAGATTAGGACGATTCGGCGCGAAATGCTTTAGCGACGTACCGACCTTGTCATTCTCCAGGCGCCCGATATGAGGAATCGGCCAGCGGCCACTGGTGGCGCCATTGAACGGGAGTCGCCGTGGGTCGAATGGCCTTAAGGAGCCCGTCGATGCACCAGAGGTGCACCTTTCGCGGGAGAATTCCCCACACCGCCACTGATCCTCCCTGGGGAGGATTAGTGCTCACCGGAAA
The DNA here is from genome assembly GCA_003133545.1 of Acidimicrobiaceae bacterium. Lineage (GTDB taxonomy): Bacteria > Actinomycetota > Acidimicrobiia > Acidimicrobiales > RAAP-2 > Bog-473. The sequence continues at coordinate 38,168 of PKYA01000062.1, forward strand.
GGGCGGGCACCCCTGAAGGCTCGTGGGGCTTCTCCTGGTAGAGGGCTTTATTCCGGCCTATGGCCTTCCGCACTCCTCGCTAACGCCTGGTAACCAAAGCGGCCTTTCCTTCGCCCGAGAGATCGTCGAGTCCAACCAAGCGCCCAGCCATCACCATGACCAGCGCCTCCGCTGGACCCGTCACCTCGGGTCCGGCCCCGTGAGACCAGTCCATATCGGTGGCCGTGAGCTTCAACCCGGCGATGCGCTTCTTGGCACCGAATATATGAACGTCGTCCTTGACGAAGTCCGCCACCGGAACGAGATGAGCCTCAGGCAGATCGCGTTTGATGCCGAGAGGGCGACAGATGTCCTGACCATGGATCAGGACATGCATCAGGCTTCTGACCGGCCGAGCTCCAGTTGGGGCTTTGCGGTTGACAGCGGCGTTCCGAAGGGCGTTTAGAACGACCCCTGGGTCCTGCTGACCGCGTACTTGTCCATCAGCTGCCACCCATCGGTTGTAGTTGAAGCCGTGGCGAAGCATTCCAGCGAAGATCGCGCCAACTCCGAAGGCACCCTCCGCGCCTGCGGTCACGTGAGCGAGCACATCCCTGATGCGCCACTGGGCACACAGTGAAGGGGAGTTCCACTGCTCGTCATTTAGCTCGGCGAGTCGCTCAGCGAGATCTAGCATCTCGTCACGAGCTGGGTCGCATATCTCCACGTCAACCCTCCCGTAATCGACCGAAGAGTAGACCCACCCGTGGTGGCATGGCGAAACGAGGAAACCGTTCCGCGGTCCGCAGCTCGGCGCCTCACAGCACAGCTGCCGGATTTGCAAAGTCCAAGTCGTAAAGGGACATGCCGGTTACCTTGATTACGGCAGGCCCATTGTGGTCGCAACGCGCTGAGTCACAATCGCTGGTTGGTTCGGGTCTGATCCAGTCGAGCGATCATGTTTCACGGGCTCGGGAAGCAGCACGGGCGGAAGTCCGTACGAACTGGCGATTTTCCTCGGACCTGCCGCCATCTTGGGTGGTTTCTGTTTCTGTTGGATACGCCGGCCCGTGTCCTAACCCATTCGAGTTCCAGTCCATCAGAAGGTGAATCGGGTTGGGCGGAGTCAGCCTTCGGAACGTTGCGCGACGTGCTGGAGCTCGATCCACAGCGGGATCAAGAACTCGATGTAGACGTTGGTGAGCGTGTATTCGGAGTCGTTGTGGTGGGTGACCATTGTGCCGACGTCACTGATGTGGACCCGATCGTCCTTGCGCTGGTACACCCTGACCCGTTCCAGTATCTCCATCAGCTCCTCTTTGGAAGACACCTCCATCCCGAAGTGGTCCATCTTCGGAGTGACCATGAATTGGTCCTTTGCCGGCAGCAGGTAGAGGAACTGGCGCAATTCCCCGGTGTAGAGGATCAGGGGATTGCCCTTTTCCGTGCTGTTGTCTCCCTCGGTCCATCCGAAGACCTCGGAGTAGAAGTCGAGGAGCGCCACCCGACCCTCGTCATTGAGGACGTCGGCATCCACACTGATAGCCACGTGGTTGATCCGTGGGGCAAACGATGTCCCGCTCATGACGACATCGATGGTCGGACCATTACCTTGCTCGGGATTTCGCCGCGGGAGAGCCGTTCCATCGAATCCATCACCTCACTGAGCGGAATGTCGTTGGGTTCGATCAAGGACTCGAGCCGCAACGTTCCGCTGTTGAGCAGATCTACCGCCGGTTGGAAGCCGTCTTCATTGTAATTGTAGGCCCCGACGATCTCGAGCTCGAAGATGATCAAGCGGTTCTGGTTGAATCGGGGCGGTTCGAACCCGGTACCGACGATCACCAGGGTCCCCGCATAGTCGAGCTGGCCGAGCGCTGCTTCGGCGGCGCTTGCGTGTCCTGAGCATTCGAATATCACGGGGTAGGGCTCCGCCACCGGTTCGCCTATGGGTGGCTCCACCAGCGTGTCGGGTGTCACCACCCGGGTGGCTCCGACGTCGAGCGCCCGCTGGCGGCGGACAGGTGAAGGCTCACTCGCAGTGATGTCGGTGATCCCTTGCGCGCGGAGGACGGCGATGATGAGGAGCCCTACCGGACCGGCCCCGGTGACGAGCACTCGATCATCGGGCCGCACGCCGCCCATCTGCACCGCGTGCAGGGCTATCGCCGTCGGTTCGGTCAGAGCTGCCGCTCTGGTCGGGAGAGAATCGGGTATCCGGATCAGGCCGTCGGCACCGACCGTCTTGTAGCGGCAGAACGCTCCCATGTATCCGCGGAAGTCCGCTGGAGGGCGCTTGAGGCACACCGAAGGGCGGCCCCGTTGGCACGGCCGGCATACGCCGCACCCCGGGGTCGGATTCCCCACCACGCGATCACCGGGAGACCAGCCAGAGCCACTCGGCGCAGAGGCCACAATGCCGGACCATTCGTGCCCGAGAATGGCACCCGGCTGGGCGTATCGCTCGAGGACCATGTGCAGATCGGATCCGCAAATCCCGCACTCGGCAATTTCAACGAGCACATCTCCGGGTCCCGGCTTGGGACAAGGGACCTCCTCTACGGCGATCCTGCCCTCGCCTACGTAGACGGCTGCTGGCATCAATTCAGAAGGCACGCTTCCAATGGTAAGGGCGAATTGCGCCGAAGTCGATTGCGCCAGCCCTTATGAGCACTCTCCGTCTGGTGGTCGGTACCGCCGAGCCCTAGTCCATAGCGTGGATTGGCGTGTGATGAGGTGGCAAGATCAGTTGCCCGGAAGGGGGCGAAGTTGTCGGAACATTCAGAAACCCTCGCGAACGATCCGTTCAGTGGTCGACACCCGACCAGTCACGAACGGCTGACGGGATTGCCCTGGGATGCGTCGTACCACAGCGGCCCTGCACCTTGGGATATTGGCCGGCCGCAGCCCGCAATAGTGCGTTTGGCAGCCGGAGGCGGATTCGCCGGAGCGGTGCTCGACGCCGGCTGTGGGACGGGAGAGAACGCGCTGCTCGTGGCCTCGCTGGGATTTTCGGTGCTGGGTGTGGACGTGGCTGAGACCGCACTGGCCATGGCCCGAGCGAAGGCCGACGACCGTGGGATCGAGGTTGAATTCGTTGCGGCTGACGCATTCCAGTTGGAGCGTCTGGGACGCACGTTCGAGACGGTGCTGGACTGCGGACTTTTCCACACCTTCGACGACGACGAACGGTCACTGTACGTGGCGGGTCTCGCGTCGGTGACCGAAATCGATGGAACCCTGTATGTAGTGTGCTTCAGTGACGACGGTCCCGATACAGGCCCGCACCCCATCAGTAGGGAAGAGTTGAAAGCGGCGTTCAACCCCACGAACGGATGGAATGTCGACGCCATCGAGCCGGACCGGGTTCAGACGAGATACCACGACGACGACGGCGCGCCGGCCTGGTTCGCGAGAATCAAACGTATCTGATCACGGCCAGGATCTGAGCGTCGCTCCAGTCTGGTGTGGCCTCCCCCCGAGTTTTGCGACTGGTCGCCCGGCGGGTTAAGTTGACCGTACTGAGCATTGCAAAATGGATAATCGCGGTCTTAGTCGGGTGGGCTGAGCAGCGGGATTTTCTTGGATATTCTCGCAGCGGTGCTGTCGGTGCGGGACAACCGGAAGCAGGGGGACTGGTGGGTGTTCAGCAAGCACTGAAACAACACGATCTGAATCGACCGGTGGGCAATCGGGCCCGCTCGACCGATGGTTGAACGGACCTATCACTGGAGACGCTTCCTCATTGTGGCCGCCGTCTTTCTTCTCGGCGTAATCGTTGGGGGTGGCGAGTCGAGCGGGTCAACACTCCGTGCCTCGAAGTCATCGCACCAACCCACCGCACGGGTCAATGCCGTCTATATGGCTCAGGAGAATTCGAGGGTGCTGGTAAACGGGTCGGGGTATGCGTTGTACATGTTCGTTCCCGACCATCAACACCGCGTCACTTGCAACATAACCTGCGTGGAAAGTTGGCCGCCTTTCACGGTCGCCCCGGGAACTCACCCTCGGGCGGGATCCGGCGTCAAGAAGAGCCTGATCGGGACCGTCTCCTTCACCCCGGGCTATCGAGTCGTCTCCTACAACCGATGGCCGCTCTACACCTACCAGGATGATTACCAGCCGGGCATGGTTACCGGGCAGGGCACCAACCTCAACGGCGGTTACTGGTACCTAATGAAACCCGACGGTATGCCTCTCGTACCCGCCGGCGACCCCAGCCCATAAGTGACCCATCCTCCTCGCACGAGCAACCCGGAAGTGGAGGCTCGGAATTCTTCGCGATCAATGTCGCGGAGAGGGCTGTTCGCTGCGGGTGGAGTGAGTCTGGCCATTAGTGCCCTCAGCGCTGCAACGGTCACTCCGGCGGCCGAGGCATCTTCGACATCAGCACCGCCGGACCCGCCGGATGTCGATCTCATGCAAGAGCATGGTGTTCTCAAGCGGGTACTGCTGATCTATCAAGAGTGCATACGGCGTCAGAGCATCGGACAGGAGCTTCCGGTCTCGGCCGTCCATGACGGCGCGGAAATCATCCACGACTTCATCGAGGGTTTCCATGAAGCACTGGAAGAGGGCTTCGTCTTTCCCAAATTGCGGTCCGCCGGGAAGCTGGTGGGCACGGTCGACACTCTGCTTCTGCAACACGCCCGAGGTCGCCAGCTCACGCAGCTCATCCTTGCTGAGTCAGCCGCCCAGACAGCAACCGTCAATGATTCGGCTCAGATCGTCGGCGCCATGACGGCGTTCGTTCGCATGTATCAGCCGCACGAGGCACGGGAAGACACAGTCGTCTTCCCTACGTTCCGGTCGATCCTGACATCCGAGCAGCTCAGTCATTTGGGGACCAACTTCGCAGATCTCCAACGTGAGCAGTTCGGCCCCAATGCGTTAAACCAGACCGTCGCCAAGGTGGCCGCCATTGAAGAAACCCTCGGGATTTACGATCTCAGTCAATTCACCCCAGAGCCCATAACCCAATGATCGAGGCACCGGATCGGAGACGATTGATGATCAATAGGCCGCAAAGGTGGATCTCCCTCGCTTTGTTCTCGCTGTTCCTGAGCATTGCGACGGGGCCGTACGCCTCGGCGGCTACGTCGCCGACGAGAAGCGCGACGACCTTGGCCTCGCCATCGGCCACCTACGACGGAGGCAGCTCCCGTACGGGCTATTCGAGCGATACTTCGATAACGCCGGCCAACGTGGCGCGGCTCACGCAACGGTGGCACATCACGGAATCTGCGCCGATATCCGGACAGCCGATCGTTGATAGCGGAGTCGTGTATTGGGGTGATTGGAACGGTCTCATGCACGCCACATCGTTGACTGGCAAACCACTGTGGTCGACGTCACTCGGCCGATCCGCCAGGCCGCCCGGCTGTCCCTATCCTCTGTCCAGTTTAGGAATACTGAGCTCAGCAACGATCGGAACCATCAACGGTCGAAGGGTTGTGTGGGTAGGCGGGGGTAAAGGCCAACTGGTTGCCTTGAACGCCTCGAACGGCAAGACGATCTGGACAACCAATCTCAAAACGGAACCGGGCGACGCCATTTGGAGCTCACCGGCCTACTACGGCGGCAGCATCTACGTGGGGGTGGCGTCCTGGCAAGGCTGCCCGGACGAGTTCGGGCGAATCGTGCAACTCAATGCCGCGACGGGGAAAGTGCAGAATGCCATCAACTTCTCATCGATGTTGCCCAAGAAGTGCGCTGGTCCCGGTGCCTGGTCGTCGCCAGCGGTCGACCCGAGGGACGGATCCATCTTCATCGGCATATCGAATGACCTCTGTGGCTCGAAATATCAAGACGCCATCGCCAAATTGGATCCCTCGACCCTCGCGATCGAGTCGCTTTGGCAGGTCCCGAGTTCCCAGCATGCTGCCGATTCAGATTTCGGCGCCACTCCCATGCTCTTCTCCGCCGACATCGACGGGGTACAACGGCAGCTTGTCGGTGCGGAGAACAAAAATGGCGTCTATTACGCGCTCGATCGAACCAATCTGGCAGCCGGCCCGGTGTGGCAATACCGGGTCGAATCCAGCGCAGCATATGCAAATGCGTCCTGCAATAACACGATTTCGACCTCTGCCTGGGCGGGCGCTGGGTTGCCGATCATGGTGGCCGGGGTCACTTTGAGTGGTTCCAAGTGCATCGGAACGATGACGGCGCTCGATCCATCCACCGGTCAACCCGTTTGGCAAGTGACTCTTCAGGGAGGGGTCGAAGGTGCGGTGACTGAGCTTCCCGGCCTCGTCGTCGTTGGTGCGGGCAGGGACCTGGATGCCTTGTCGAGTTCCAATGGGGCGACGCTCTTCTCCTACGCCGAACCGGTGCCGCAAAAGGGGGAAAAGGGTAGCTACGGGGCGCCCGAGTATTGGTTCTGGGACCCGCCAACCGTCTCCGGGGGAGTCATTCTGGCTGCAAATCAGGACGGCACCCTGCGAGCCTTCGGAATTTGAGTCGCACCCGAGTCGGTGCCGGATTGGTCCGGTAGCAGGTCTCTGTTCGTCAACGGTCCTCGGTCGTGAGGGGCTAACGCACGCTGGGGAGCCCGCTCCCCTCCGTGGCTGGTGCACTGGCAACGGAACTATTTGCTTTGCCGTTGCGACGGTCCCCACTGGTCCTCGCGGTATTCGGCCTCGCAACGGTTCCCACCTTGGTCCAGCACCGACGAGCCACTCCGTCGAATGACATGAGCCTGGCCAAAGTATTGGTGATTCCCATCCTCTGATGTATCCTCAATGCCAGCCGAATGCCTTAGGAGAAACGAATGCGCCAAGCGTCTGTGTCCATCAAGAAAGGAGAGATCACCTATCGAGAGGGCCTGACGCATCATGCAATCGTTGAACTTGGGAATTTTGGCGCATGTCGACGCCGGTAAGACCAGCCTGACCGAGCGGCTTCTTTATGCCGCCGGGGTAATCGACCAAATCGGAAGCGTCGACAAAGGTACGACCCAAACCGACTCCCTCGCCTTAGAACGGCAACGAGGGATCACCATCAAATCGGCCGTGGTTTCGTTCGTCGTGAACGCCACCGCGGTGAACCTCATCGACACGCCCGGTCACCCAGACTTCATCGCGGAGGTCGAGCGCGTGTTGAATGTGCTCGACGGCGCAGTCTTGGTGCTATCAGCCGTGGAGGGAGTGCAGGCTCAGGCCCGCGTCCTCATGCGGGCCCTGAAGCGGCTCAATATCCCCACCCTGCTGTACATAAACAAGATCGATCGCCGCGGCGCGGACGTGCAGAAAGTACTACGCGCCATCTCGGAGAGGCTGACGCCCGACATTGCCCCAATGGGTTGTGTCCATGACCTGGGAACCCGCCACGCGGCGTTCGATCCCTACGGTCCGGCCGATCCCGCCTTCTTGGCGAGCTTGGCCGAGCAGCTCACCCAACACGACGAATCGCTTCTTGCCGACTTCGTTGAAGGTGAAGCGGAGATCTCGTATCGCCGGTTGCGTGCTGCGTTGACCGTCCAGGTGCAGCACGCGCTGGTTCACCCTGTGTATTGCGGATCAGCCATCACCGGCGCAGGTATCGAGTCCCTCATGTCCGCCATCACCGAGTTGCTGCCGACCGCCAACGTCGATGGCGGGCCCGCAAGCGGGGCGGTGTTCAAGATTGAGCGGAGCCCATCTGGGGAGAAGATCGCATTCATTCGAATGTTCTCAGGAGAACTGCGGACTCGCAATCGGATCCCGTTCGGACATGATGGCGAGGGAAAAGTGACCGCTGTCAAGGTCTTTCGTCGCGGTTCGGCTGTCCAATCATCCTCCCTCACCGCCGGGCAGATCGGGAAGGTGTGGGGGCTCTCCGCGATCCAGGTTGGAGATTCCATCGGCTCAGCTCGGCCTCACTTGGCCAGTCGACAGTTCGCACCGCCCACCCTTGAGACGGCGATCGTTCCATGTATCTCCGACGAAAAGGGCGCCTTGCATGCCGCACTCGCCCATTTAGCAGAGCAGGATCCACTCATCGGTTTGCGCCAGGATGATCTCCGCCAGGAGTTATACGTTTCGCTGTACGGCGAGGTGCAGAAGGAAATAGTCCGGGACACCCTGCTGGCTGACTTTGGGATTGAGGTGGAGTTCCGCGAGACGGTCCCCATTTGCATCGAACGCCCCATCGGCGTCGGCTCGGCGGTCGAGGTGCTCGGCCAAGCCGGCAATCCTTTCCTGGCAACGGTCGGGTTGCGGGTTGAACCGGCACCTATGCGGTCGGGCATTGAGGTGGTGCTGGATCTCAAGCTCGAATCGATGCCCCGTAACGTGTACAAATCCGTCGAAGAGTTCCACCGGGCGATGACGGACACAGTGCGCACGACGTTGCGTGAGGGGATCCACGGATGGCAGGTCACGGACTGCCTGGTCACGATGACCGACTGCGGATACACGTCGCCCGGGACAACCGCAGGTGACTTCTCCAAGTTGACGCCGCTGGTACTCATGGCAGCCCTCAAACAGTCCGGCACGAAGGTGTGCGAGCCGATCAATCACGTACATGTGGAGCTCCCGGCGGGAACTCGTTCGAAGGTGTCGGCCCTGCTCTCGCGTCTCGGCGTGACGACCGGCGAAACAGAAATGGGCGACGGCACCGTCACGCTGGAAGGGCAGATCCCCGTATCTCGAACGCACGATCTGCAGCAGCGATTGCCGGTCCTCTCGAGGGGCGAAGGGGTCTTGGAAGCTTTCTTTGCTGGTTATGAGCCCGTTCGTGGTACTGCACCGGCCCGTCCCCGGACCGATGGCAATCCCTTGAACCGCAAGGAATACCTGCTCCGGCTCAGCGGCGGGCGGCCGACAACAGGCGGGGTCCACGAGCGATGAGAGGGACCCCCGGAAGACATGCTGGACGCGAACCGGTAGACCGATCCATCTCCTCGACCTTCCTGCGGTGGACTTTCGCACGGGCGCTGTTTCACCGGGGCTACGTATTGGCCTCGGGCCTCTACTTCGTCATCAACGCCCACCTGTCGGGATACCAGCTCCTGATTCTGGCCACCGTCATGGCAATCACACTGCTGCTGTCGGACATTCCCTTCGGCGTGTGGTCCGATGCGTTCAGCCGCAAGTGGCCACTGGTCATCGGCCACGTGTTCCTCGCCGCGGGGATGGTGTTGACCGGCCTCGTCACCGCGTTCCCGCTCCTGCTCGTGACGCAGGTCCTGTGGGGCTTGGGTTGGGCGTTTTCGACCGGAGCGGATGTGGCGTGGGTGACCGACGAGTTGGACCAGCCCGGGCTCATCGCTCGCGTACTCACGGCCCGGGCGCGTTGGGACCTGATCGGTGGAGCGGTAGGCATGACCGCGTTCGGAGTCCTTGGCTGGGCCATCGGCCTGGGAACGGCAATCGTCATCACCGGGGCTGCGATGGCCGTGGTCGGGGTCTTCGTAGCTCTTCGGTTTCGCGAGGACAATTTCACCCCCGCGAAAGCGCAGAAATGGAAGACCTCGGTGTCGATTTTCCGACGAGGGCTGAGTCTTTCGCGCCGAGACCGTGAGGTGTTGCTTGTTCTCGTTGCCACAATGCTTGTCAACGGGGCGGCCATGATCTCGTGGGCATTCCCCAAGCAGCTCGTCGATCGCGGTTTTCCAAGTAGTCCCGTGCTGTGGTACGCCGCCCTTGGAATCCTTTCGTCCGGCATCGGGATTCTTGCCTTGCATTTCGTGGAGGTTCGTATTGAGGGAGTTGGTGTGGCGCGCCGGACCTATGCGCTCAGCTGTTTCGTCGGGATGTTGGGGCTATTGGTACTGGCTTACGCTCCGAAGGCACTCGAGGGCAGCGCCGGCATCCTTGTCATAAGCGGCATCACCTTCAACGTCACTCGTACTGTCAGCACCGTTTGGATCAATCGACGGACACCGAGTGACATTCGAGCCACGATGCACTCGTTTCTCTCGCAGGCCGAATCGGTGGGAGAGGTCGCCGGCGGAGCCGCTCTTGCCGGTGTGGCCAGCCTGTGGGGGATCGTTCCGACGATCGTGGCCTCGGGCCTGCTGGTGGCTCTTGCGGGTGTCATCGTCGCAAGGTCCCGTGCTGATCGCAAGGTCCCGTGCTGATCATGAATAGGACGTCATCTGCGCCGATCAAACGAAGCCGAAGACCTTGCGTCGTCCCCGAGACCAGAAAGAGATGAGTTCGCTGGACGCTGCTCGAACAACCGCCAAGGTTCGTCCATCTTGGGCGTGGGCACGCGGCATCCATGCGGGCAAGTGCAGGTTGGCGCGTCGCAGGTGCAACGCCGGTTTGCCGTCTCCAAGGCGACCGACCAACGCCGCTTGCCCTGACGGGCGAAGTGTTCCCCAGGGCTGCCGAGGTCGGCTGGGGCACCGAAGGCCCCGTGGCCTGGACCCTCACCGATGGCTGGGCTTGGGTGCGTCACGACGAGGCAATCGCTCCGCCTTCTTGAGCCGCTCGGCTCACCCACTAGACGTCTTGGCAGTCCAGGTCTAGTCTTGCCTGGGGTTAGTGGCTTCATAGGCGGGTGGACGGTGGCGGAAATCACACAAGAGGGCGCGCGGCCGCGAGGCGTTTTCATCAGCTACCGGCGCGGTGAGACGAACGGTCAGGCTCGGGCCCTCCACGACCAGCTAGCTGGTCACTTTGGCAAGAATCGTGTCTTCATGGACGTAGATTCGATCAGCCCCGGAGCGGACTTCGTCGAAAAGATCAATGAGGCCATCGACTCGAGTGGTGTGGTGCTCGTCCTGATCGGACGGGACTGGATCGGAAGCGGCGGTCGCACGCTGAATGATCCGAATGATTTCGTGCGCCTGGAGATCGACGCCGCGCTACAGCAGCACGTCCAGATCATTCCCATCCTCGTTGAACGCACACCGATGCCCGACCGAGCAGAGCTTCCCGAGCCCCTTCGCCCTTTGGCCAATCGGCACGCCCTCGACCTTGAGAATGCGCGTTGGGACTCTGACGTGCAGCGCCTGGTAACCGCTGTGGAGCCGTATGTGGACAGCGAGGCTTCTGTGACGGTCCCAGGGGTCGAGCCTCGGACTCCCAAGCAAAGTGAAGGAGTCGCCGGTGAAAAGGCTCGCGGCGTCTCCTTTTCGGGCCGCAACCTCGCCGTGGGGATAACCGTATTGGTCGTGGTGGTCGCTTTGGTCGTGTACTTCATCACCCGCCCGGGACCCAAGCCGAAGCCGCCCGCACAGCTATCTGTGGCGCACACCGTTGCCGCGATTGTTCCGGATCGTATGGCAGAGGCATTACTGGGCGCGGAATTCACCGGCCACGCTCTCCCGAGCGGCGTATCGGCTTCCGGCCCTCCGCTTCTGGGCACCTACCGATTCCAGAATGCGGTTGCGGAAATCGAAGTCCAGCTCTCGGGGTTGGCCCCGAGCATCGGCATCAACTACCTAGTCTTTGACGCTCCCGGTGCTGCCAAGGCCTATGTGGCGGACACCGACCCAGTGGGTGGCGGCTTTCGAACGACGGGTACATTCGCCTCCCCCGGAATCGGCAACTCGCTGAAATGCGGTACGTCATATAGAGCGGCCAGCTCAACGAACACTCAGCTCTGGTCCTCTGACTGCCTGACAGCGAGTGCCAACGTGGTCGACTTCGTGTACGTCGGTACTTCCTCCAAGAAAACGACCGCTGACGACGCGCTCGTGGCGAAACTGACCGAAGATGCCCTCCGTCACGTGGGGAGCGTGGCGGCAACGGCACCCAAGGCGCCGCTGGTGCCTCCTCCGGGGTCGCTCAATCCTGACGCACAATTCGCGCAGATCCGCAACGCCACCTTCAACACGGCGTTCGAGCCCGATGGGCTGACGAACCCGGTGGTTGCGTCCTTCAGCGCGGGAACGGACCCGCCAACCGGCCTGATCAACGGCTCGTACATCACCGCCACCTTCACGGGACCGGACCACGAAGACGTCCTCTATTTCTACATTTTCGATACTGCGCAAGACGCAGGGACCTGGTTCAACACCACGCCGGTACTGCACGGCGCGACGACGACGAGCGTGCCGCTGGATTGTTCTGGCTTTTCCCAGCAGGCCCAGTGTGCAAATTATTCGTTGCCCGCAAGCGGTACGGTGCCGGTCCTCGGACTTTCCCAATGTCAGGTCCTGTGGGGCAACGTCGTGATCTTCGGCGACTCCGAAAGCACGACGAACACCCAAGCGGGTACGGGCGACATTGCCGTTACATTGGCCCGCTCCGGTGTCATGTATCTGGACCAGCTGGGCGGTTCGTAGGGGGAACCCATAGGTCGGAGCACCTGAGTGGTTTCGCCAATTCGCCGAGAGCACCGGGGAGCGAAGCTTGTCTCCGGCGGAGATTCTGGCCTGAGGCCGGCGCCCACTCCCCGTTTTGGGGTCCTTGTCCCCGTGACAAGATGGTGGGTCAATGAGCGACTTGCCCCAGCGTGCCGCCTCGATAGTACGCCGCGGCAAGGGCGTCAATCCGCATGTGCCCAAGGGTTGGCGATTGGTGCTCGTCATCGGGGGCTTGTCGATCTTCGGACCCCTGAGCATCGACATGTACCTCCCGTCCCTGCCCCGAATAAGCCGCGATCTCCATGCCAGCACTTCAGCGGTGCAGCTCACGATCACCGCGTGTTTGATCGGCATCGCGGTCGGACAGCTGGTCATCGGACCGGTCAGCGATCGTCATGGGCGACGAGGCCCCCTCTTGGCCGGGATATGTGCCTTCGTGCTCTCGTCGCTGGCGTGCACCATCGTGCAGAATGTCTACGTTCTCGATGCGCTGCGTTTCATGCAGGGGCTCGGTGGCGCGGCGGGGATCGTCATCTCCCGCGCGATCGTCCGGGATCTCTTCGAAGGGGTGAAAGCGGCACGCTTCTTTTCGACCCTGATGCTGGCCACCGGTGTGGGGCCAATTCTGGCGCCGCAGTTTGGCGCCGAGATCCTCCGGGTCACGTCGTGGCGCGGCATCTTCGTGGCCCTGGCGATCATCGCCTCGGCGCTCTTCGTCAGCGCCCTGTTCAACGTCCCCGAGACCCTTCCGCCGGATCGCCGTAACGCGGGCGGTATGCGCTCGACGATCCGGACGCTCTGGATCGTGGGTCGGGATCGCTCGTTCATAAGCTACGCGCTCGTTCTCACGCTTGGCTTCGGTGCGGTATTCGCCTACATCGCGGGATCACCGTTCGTGCTCCAAGATGTGTACGGGCTCTCGCCCCAGGTGTTCGGTTTCGTGTTCGCCATCAACGCGGTCGGGCTTGTCCTCGGGGCCCAGATCAACGGCCACCTGCTCCACCGCTTCGGCAGCGGCCCGTTGCTCAGTGTGGGCTTGATCCTCATGGGAGTGGGGGGTTTGGTGTTCCTCGCCGACGTGGCAACCCGATGGATCGGGCTCCCCCTCATATTGCCTTCGTTGTTCACCACCATGTTCGGCCTGGGGTTCGTCGGACCCAACAGCATGGCGCTGGCCCTGCAGAACCATCCCAACGCAGCCGGAGCCGCATCAGCCCTGCTCGGGAGCGCGCAGTTCCTGTTCGCCGCTGCGGTGGCACCGATCGTCGGTGTCGCCGGAAGTCATACCGCGTTGCCCATGGCACTGGTCATGGCCGCGCTCGCTTCTGTTGCCGTGATCGTCCGTTTCACGTTTCCACGGGGCGCACCCGCGGTGCCGATCCCGGTGGACGCGGCGCCCGTCCTCTAGGCCCCCAATCCTCACACCTCGAGCTCGTCCAGATCGCGCGCGACGACGACACCCCCCCTGAAATGGGCGCGGGCCTCGTCTGCCCACTCGTCCTCTGTCCCGGGCCACGGCGCCGGCACCAGGTGGGTGAGCACGAGAGTCGAGACCCCGGCACGCGCCGCCGTTCCGGCGGCATCTTCGACGCTCGAGTGGTACCCGATGATGTCCTGCAGGCGAGGAGACGGAATCGCCTCCACGAGCGATTTGCGGATCACGGTCTGCACGTACACGTCCGCTCCCGCCGCCAGCCTGTCCAGGCCGGCGCACGGGACCGTATCCCCCGCGATCACGACCGCGCGACCCTCGGCCTCCACCCGGTAGCCGACCGTGGGGTGGACGGGGGCATGATCCGTGGGCTCGGCCATGATCCGCACGGTCCCGTCGTCGAACACGACGCCCTCGGAGACCTCGGCCACGTCGCAGGTGGGGCGCCAGTTGAGGTCGTCGTGATGGGCCAAGCGGTAGCCGATGTCGTCGTCGAGCATCGTGAGCGTCCGCTCGACCATGCGGCCCGTCCCCACCGGCCCGACGACACGCAGCGGCTGATCAGTCGGCGACATGGCCCACCGCATCGTCACCACGTCGTTGAAATCGGTGATGTGATCGCTGTGCAGGTGGGTCAGCAGGACCGTGTGCAAGGTCAGGGGTCCGGTGCCTGCAGCGGCGCAGCGCATGAGCACGCCCCGCCCGCAGTCGAAGAGGAAGTCGCCGCTGGGCGTGCGCACCAGGTTCGCGGGTCCGGCGCGATTGGGATCGGGGAGTGGGCTTCCCGTCCCCAACGTGATGAGCTTCATAACAGCCGTACCCCCCGCGGACCTCGCCGATAGTTGCGATGCAACGCTTTCGCTGCGGAGGGATGTCTACTAGAGAACTCCGACCATCGGAGAACCTGCGGGCGAACGGGTTCTTGACCGCGCCGTCATGACCATCCTCTATTCGAAGCCACCCGTCAACTAAATTTCAGTCGCGGTCTAGTCGTGCGGGGCCGAGGTGACGACGCGTGAAGTCGAGGTGGGGCCGATGGACCAGGAAAATTCCGAGACATCGCCGGGAGAACGTGCGGTGGAGACAGCTCCAGGGGGTGCCCTTGAGCTCGTGCGCGAGTTTGTCGACGCGATGAGCCATCGCGAGCTCAACCGGGCCGCGTCCTATCTTGCCACTGACAGCTATCTGCGGAACTCCGATCTCTATTTCATCGTCGAGGATGAATGGGCCTACGCGGGGTCTCCCCAGGTCGTGGATTTGGACACCGAGGTCGTCGTGCGGATTAAGGCGGGCCTCACCGAGAAGCGGAAGGACGATCGGCGCGCCGTCCCTGGGCATCAGTTCACCGTTCGTCAGAAGAGCAATGACGGCTGGCGCATCGTAGATATCGAATCGCTCGCGGGGCCGTAGATCCCCACGGCGTGCCTGCCGCGCGCCGTGGACGGGATCACCCTGCGTTCACACCCGGCGGGCACGTCAACCTCGCGCCGGCAAAAGCATGCAACCGTGCCCGTTGCTCGGACCTGACGGGGCCGGTGAGCACCCACCGCAGTCGCGTGCGCAGCACGAGAGACGTGAAGACCGCCGAGAGCGCTAGGGTGGCGGCGAAGGTCGCTGCAACTCTTCCCGCCCATCCGATGTGAGGTCCGATCCATATCGCGCCGAGCGCCCAGCGCACGAGGCTTATGAAGAGCACGTGACACAGGAAGATGCCGCCGGTCAGGCTCCCTAGGTAAACGGCTGAGAACGCAGGAGCGCGCACCCGCCGCTCGTCCCTCTGGGCGCGCTGGTACCACATCCAGGTGGCGCACTCCAGCCCGGCCACCGCCGCGGTGAACCACAAGAAGGCAATGGGCTGATAGAGATCCGAAGCGCGCCCTGTGGGCGACCCGGTCCAGACCGCGACCAGGTACCAGAGTGTGGCGACGACGCCCATCGCGGCGGCGGCGATGATAATGGTGCGGCCCCAGCGCTGCACGAATCCTCTGACTTGGTCGAGATGCAGCGCCACCAAGGCGCCGGCCACGAACTGCTCCTGGTAGGTGATGGGGTCTCTCTCCCATGGCCAAATCGAACCCAGCCGCCGCGTGGCGTCCCCGACCACCCCGAACGATCCGGGCCAGTGCAGATCGGCGGCGAGCGCCAGGGCGAAGGTGAGGCTGGCGAACATGATGATGCCCTGATGGCGGCTGGCCCGCAGCACCCGGATCAAGAGTGGCCACACGAGGTAGACCTGAAGGAGCACCACGGCGAAGTAGAGCTGGTAGTAGCCGAAAACGAGGTCGTGCCAGAACAGAGACCCCGCCCGGCTGGTCGATCCGTGCACGCTGAGGAGCGTGTACACCCAGTAGACGAAGGTCCAGGCCAAGTACGGCACACCGAGTTGCACGTAGCGACGGCGCCAGAACTCCCGAGTGGACCGGGGCCTGGTGATCTGGGCGTAGGTGAGAAGCAACGCCGACAGGAAGAAGAACGCCGTCCGGCTGAAATGCAGCAACATCACGAAGGCCCATGGGACGACGATCCCGGCCGGGATCGTCCATAGGAATGAATGCTGGAGCACCACGGCGCCGCAGGCCACGACCCGGTACGAATCGAATTGACCGAGATAGTCACCGAAGCCCGGTCGGTTCGGATCGATGCTCGCCTCTGCGTCCGGGTGGGCGCGCCGAGCGTAGGGCGGATCGGTCAAGGCGCGCACCGTGCGCATCCTCGCGGACCCAGCCGAATTCCCCCTTGGAGGCACCTGTGTTTTGATTGAGGCCGCCATCCGTCGTCGGAGCCATGGGATACTGGCCTTCCCCATGGATGCGCGCGTCGAGGTCGAACTGGCCGACAGGGCGATCGCGGCCTCGTAAGCCCGTGGCCGTTCAGATCGCAGTCGTCGGTGGGTCCGAGGCGACGCCTCAGGCGACTGCGATGGCCGAGGAGGTTGGGGCCGCTCTCGCCGGCGCCGGAGCTGTCGTGGTGTGTGGCGGGCTGGGTGGGATCATGGCGGCGGCGTGCCGGGGGGCGAAGTCCGCCGGGGGACTGACGGTGGGGATCCTGCCCGGCACGGACCCTTCGGCTGCCAACGAGTGGGTCGATGTGGTCCTCGCCACCGGCCTCGGCGAGGCGCGCAATGCCCTGGTCGTGGGCGCGGCCGCCGCCGTTATCGCCATCGGCGGGGAGTACGGCACGCTCTCAGAGATAGCGCTTGCTCTACGCGCCGGGACTCCGGTCGTCGGTCTGGGCACGTGGGACCTCACGCGTCCCGACCGCCAGCTGGACCGGGGGATTCAGGTGGTGGCCCAGCCACGCCAGGCGGTGACGACGGCGCTGTCCCTGGCTTCTGCCCGGGGCGGCGCACCCAAGGGGCCTGCCTGATCACCGGATTCTGCGGCGCGCGGGGAGCGCCCCGCACGGATGCAGGGTCAGGACGCCTTTCGACGCGGGGTCTTGGTCGCGGGCTGGGGCGTTGCCTTCTTCGCGCTTGCGGCCGCCTTCTTGGGTGGTGCCGACTTCGCAGCCGCAATCCGTTTGGCGGGCTTGGCCTGGCGGTCGACCTTGGGCGCCGCCGTCGAGGACTTGGGCCGCCCGCTCGATGCGGCGATGCTCGCATTGAGCGCTTCCATGAGGTCGATCACCTTGTTGGCCGGCGCAGCCGCGTGCGTCACGATCTTCTTGCCCTTGCTCTTCTGCTCGATGAGGGCTTCGACCTTTTCCCGGTGGGTGTCCCGGTACCGGGAGGGATCCCACGATCCCTCCATCGATTCGATCAGCATCTCGGCCATCTTGATCTCGCGCTCCGTCGGGTCTTCCACCTCCCCGAGGTTCGGGAGTTCCCTTGTCGGGGACCGGACCTCATCGGGGAAGAACATCGTCTCGAGTGCCAGCACGTCACCCTGGGGGCGGACCGCAACCAGGTATTCCTTGTTGCGCATGACCATGGTGGCGATGCCCACCTTGTGCGACTCGGCCATGGCCTTGCGCAACAGGCCGTAGGCGCGTCCGGCGGAGTCCCCTTCGGGGGCGAGGTAGTAGGTGGCGCGGAAATAGACGGGGTCGATCTCGTCGAGGGAGACGAAATCGGTGATCTCGAGATAGCGGGAGCGCTCGGGTTCGGCCGCGGTGAGCTCATCATCGCTGAGGATCACGAACTCGCCGCCACCGAGATCAACGCCCTTGACGATGTTGGCCGTCTCGACCTCCTGACCCGTGCGCTCGTTGACTTTCTTGTAACGGATGCGGTCCGACGTGCCCGCCTCGAACTGGTTGAAATGGATGCCTTTGTCCTGTGTGGCGGGGTACACGCCCACGGGTACATTGACCAGTCCGAAGTTCAAGGAGCCCTTCCAGATTGCTCGTGCCATCCCTATAGCTTTACCCAGGTCAGGGGTGATCCACCACCGTGTCACACCCCCTCGCCACACTGGGGGCGTGATGCACCAGCCGGCAGACATCGATCTGGCCTTCGCCGACCTTGTCCTCCGGGGCCTGGCGGACTTCGATGTCGTCGCCGGCGATGGCGAGGATCTATGCCTTGAACTGGCACTTTCCATCTGGATGCGCCGCTGTGGCACCGATCTGGCTGCCGCCAGGGCAACGGTCGTCGCCCTCCCGCCGATGGTCGCCGAAGCGGGCGGCCTGGAGCCCCGGACCGAGCCGGCCCAGCTCGTCGGAAGGTCGCCCAAAGACGATGTGGTCACTATCTCGCACAATTTGGGGAACGTGCTGGCCCGGGCCTCCTGGTCGGCCGGGTGCTCCACCGAGGCCGTCATCGATCGGGTCCTCGACCGCCTGGCCCGTGTCGCGCCGGCCGGATCGTCCCGGGCGGCCGGCTGAATTCACGCGGCCGCAGCCCGCGCGCGACGCGCTGTTGACTACCCTGCTTTTCCATAGCGGCCGCGGCGGCCCGCCCCTTCGAGCGGCTGATGTCAAGAAGGGAGACAGGCGATGCCTGCCGGGACGAAGGACGACCCTTGGATGCTCACGACGCCACCGGGGACGTCGGAGTACTCCATGTACAAGGACGAGGACGCCGATCCCCCAGCCCTCGTGTGCCAGGTGGGCTCCACGACCCTCAGGTATCACCTTCGCGCCATAGACGATTTGCATGCGTGGTTGATCGAGAGAGGGGACTGGGTCCCCTTGGGTGCGGCCGATGAGAAGAAGGACGCGTCGGCGGGCACCGTCGAGGAATGGGGGCGATCGGCCGACAACCCCGTCGGTGGATGGTACGGATTGCGCAAGGGCTATCGGGGCCGTTTCGGGATGTACCTCCCGCCGTTGCTCGAAGCGCTCGGGCTCGCCGAGTTGACCCACGATCCCCGCAACAATTCGATGCGCGCCATCTAGGGGGTCACGGACCCTCGCGGGACAACCCAACTAGCGCAGGTGATCTCCGAAGAAGGCGAGCGTCCGGGTCCATGCATCGGCAGCCGACTCGGCGTGGAAGCTGGCCGACCCGTCGCGCATGAAGCCATGATCGGCGTCGGGGTAGACGATGGTGTCGGGGTGGTGGGCCGCCACCCGCTCGATCTCGGCTGGCGTGATGTAGGGGTCCTGCCCACCGAAGAACAGGAGGGTGGGGCACCGCGGCGTGCTGAGCTCGTCGGCGATGCCACTCCCGTAGAAGCCGACCGCCGCCGCGAAGCCCTCGCCGTGCACGGCCGTGTGCCAGGTGTAGCGGCCGCCCATGCAGAATCCGGTCACTCCGATCCGCGCCGCCCCCAGTCCGCCCAGGGTGTCGGCCGCCGCTTCCACGTCGGCCAGGACCTGCTCCGGCCGAAGCGCGCCGATCAGGGTGGCGAAGTCGGCCGCCTCGGTTCCCCCGTTTCGGAAGAAGAGATCGGGGGCGATCGCCGCAAATCCCTCGCCGGCCAGGCGTTGGCACAGGCGCAGCAACTGGGGGCTGATGCCCCCGCCCTCGTGGATCACGACCACTCCGGGCCAAGGGCTGCTGCTTTGCGGGACGGCAAGGAAATACGGCAGTTCAATGGGGGGCATATCGGTGATTGTGGCAGATCCGGCCCGGCTGCTCCGCCCGCGCGTCAATGGTGAAGAATCTGGGTGGTGCTGTCGATCGCGGCGTCTTCCGTTCGTCGTACTGAGTGAGAAGCCCAAGAGGGCTGCGAAAGAGAGGAGCACATCATGGCCGAGTATCTCTTCCTGATTTACGGGGACGAGTCTGCGCTGGGCAATGCCGCCGGCGAGGAAACGAACATGATCATGAAGGGCCACCAGGAATTCGGTGAGCGCAATGCCGCCGCACTCCGGGGCGGCAATGCCTTGCAGCCCACCGCCACGGCGACGTCGCTGCGCCCAGACTCGGGCGATGGCTTCACCGTGACCGATGGGGCGTTCGCCGAGACCAAGGAGGCCCTGGGCGGGTACTACCTGGTGGAAGCCCCCGACCTCGACGCGGCCTTGGCCATGGCCAAGCAGGTGCCCATGCCATCAGGCGGGGTCGAAGTCCGGCCGATCAGGACCTTCGACTGAGCGACGTCCCCCGCCCTGAGCGCGCCTCTGTCGAGGCCGCGGTCGCTGACGCGCACCGTCGCGAATGGGCCTTCGTGCTCGCCGCGACGGTGCGGGTCACGGGCGACATCGATGTGGCGGAGGAGTGCGTCCAGGACGCCTATGCCCGCGCCCTGGCCAGCTGGTCCAGTGACGGCATCCCGGCCAGACCGGGCGCATGGTTGACGACGGTGGCCCGCCGCCGTGCCGTCGACGTCATGCGGCGAGTCTCCACGCACGGCCGGGCCCTCCCCCTCCGCGTCGAGCCTGTGACGGCTCCCGGCCCGGAGGACCGGGAGCCCCCCGAGATCATCGACGACCGGCTGCGCCTCATCTTCACGTGCTGTCACCCGGCCATCAGCACCGACGCGCAGGTCGCGTTGACGCTGCGCCTGCTCTGCGGGCTCACGACCGCCGAGGTGGCGCGGGCTTTCTTGGTGAGCGAGGCCACCATGGCGGCCCGGATCACCCGAGCCAAGAAGAAGATCTCCGCTGCTCGCATCCCCTTCCGCGTGCCGCCCGTCGAAGACCTCCCCGCTCGTATCGGTGCCGTGCTCACGGTGCTCCACCTGCTCTTTTCGACCGGACACACCGCTCCCGCCGGCGCCGATCTGATCCGACGGGACCTGGTGGAACGTTCCCTCGACCTGGCCCGGGTCCTCCGGGCTCTGCTGCCCGGCGATGCCGACGTCGCCGGCCTGCTGGCGCTCATCCTGCTCACCGACGCCCGGCGCGCCGCTCGGCTGGGAGATGCCGGCCAACTGGTGTTGTTGTCCGACCAGGATCGCTCTTGCTGGGACCAAGACGCCATCAAGGAGGGCATCTCCCTGTTGGGAGTTGCCCTGCAGCGCCGGCCTCCCGGCCGTTTCGCCCTCATGGCGGCCATCGCCGCGGTGCACGCCCAGGCCCCCTCGTGGGATGCCACCGACTGGCGCGAGATCCTCGGGCTCTACGACATCTTGGTGGAGATATGGCCGTCTCCCGTCGTCGCTCTCAACCGCGCCGTGGCGGTCGGCCTCGCTGGCGGACCGGCGGCCGGGCTCGCGGCGCTCGACGCGTTGGGGACGGAGCCGCTCCTTGCCACGTACAGCTATCACGCGTCGGCGCGGGCCGACTTCCTGCGGAAGTTGGGCCGGACGGGGGAGGCCCGCGCCGCCTACGAAGAAGCACTGCTGTTGAGCGAGAACGAAATAGAGAGGGGGTTCCTGGCTGACCGCCTGCATGAGATGGAGGCCCAACATCGTGCGGGAGGCGATGGCACGAACCCAGGTCCCTCCCAGCCACGCGCCGGGCGCGACGCCTGACACCATGCATGGTGCGACAGGGCGCCAGGCACCACTGGCAAAATTTATGAATTTTATGTCGAAGTCTGACGTGGTTCTCGGTGCGTTCCCAGTCCTGACCCAGAGGAATTGTCCATCCTGTGATGAATGAATCGTGCGCGTGACGAAAGCAACAACATTTGGCTGGTGCGCCACGGTGAGAGCACGTGGAATGTGCGCGGGCTCATCCAAGGACAGGCCGACGGCCCGGTACTGACGGCACAGGGCCACCGGCAATCTGCCGAGCTCGTCGAGCGCTTCCGTTCTCGTCGTGTCGAAGCGCTCTACGCCAGTGATCTCGTCCGCGCCCAGCAAACCGCGGCCTATGTCGGTTCGCTTCTTGCCCTCCCGGTCCGATGCGATGCAGCGTTACGCGAACGGTGCTTCGGCGCCTATGAGGGACTCCCATTGCAGGCGCTCGAGCCCGAGGCGTCCGGCATCGTTGGCATGCAGATCGTCGACCCCTCGGCGCGTCCTCCCGGTGGCGAGTCGCTCACGGACGTACGGCGGCGGGTGGCGGGGTTCGTGCAACGGCTGGCGGGCCAGCGGCACACGGGCGACGTCGTCGTGGTCACCCACGGCGGGACCATGCGGGTCGTGCGCGCGTACTGCACGGGTACGCCCCTGCGCAACGCCGCCTGGGACCCGGTCCCCAATGGCACCGTCTGGCCCCTGCACCCACCGGAGCCCGCTGTCGTCGTCCCCCATCCCCCGAGCGCACGGAGGGTCATATGCGTCCCACAGCCCTAGAGCTTCCAGACCGAGCAAGCAAGCCCAGGTCGTCCGGGCTGACAATGATGGTGGACGGCGGATTGCCCACCCGGCACTTTCGCGATGTCGTGCAGAGTGGCGCGGAGTTCCTCGACTTCGTGAAGTTCGGATGGGGCACCGCGTTGGTGACGAAGGATCTCGCCCAGAAGATAGCGGTACTGCAGGAAAGCGGGGTGAACTTCTACTTCGGCGGCACGTTGTTCGAGAAGTTCGTGCTGCAGGATCGGCTCGATGACTTCCGTGCGCTGTGCCACGAGCACTCCTGTCACTTCGTGGAGGTGTCCAACGGCACGATCGATCTGACGAATTCTGAGAAGGCCGGCTACATCCGGAAGCTCTCCGGCGAGTTCGACGTCATCTCCGAGGTGGGATTCAAGGATGCGGAGCGCTCCGAGAACCTGCCACCGAGTCGGTGGATCGAATGCATTCAAGAAGATCTTGACGCCGGAGCCTCGCTCGTGACCCTGGAGTCGAGGGAGAGCGGCCGCTCGGGTATCTGCCGTCCCAACGGCGAGCTCCGATTCGGGCTCATCGAGGAGCTGTTGGCGAGCGGCCTCCGGCACGAAGGCCTGCTCTTCGAAGCGCCCTCGACCGAGCTCCAGTGCTATTTCGTGAAACGGGTCGGACCCGATGTCAACTTGGGCAATGTGGCGGCCTCCGCCGTACTCGGGCTCGAGACCATCCGTCTCGGACTCCGGTCCGACACGTTGTGCTGCTTCGAGAGCGGGGCTGCGTGAGGGAAGGAAGGGATGTCTTCCACCTCGCCATACCGGCATATGACCTGGCCGAGACCGAGCACTTCTACGTCGGCCGGCTCGGCTGCAAGCTGGCTCGGCGCTATCCGGATCGCATCACCCTCGACTTCTTCGGGGATCAGGTCGTCTGCCATCTGAGCGAGCCTGGCGCAGGTGTCGCGGGCGGCCTTTCTCTCTATCCACGGCACTTCGGCATCACGTTCCGCGCAGCGGCGGACTTCGATGCCGTGCACCACCTCTGCGTCGAGCGCAAGATCGAGATGTTCCGCGAGCTCAGCACCAGATTCGAAGGAATGGTCGAGGTGCACCGCACCTTCGTGCTGCGCGACCCGTCGGACAATCTGGTCGAGTTCAAGCACTATGCCGATCCCCGGATGATGTACTGACATGGCAGCACTCACTCTGGCCCCGGCACTCTCCGGCACTGCGCCATGCCTTCCCGCAGTGGCCACTCTGGCCGACATCATCGGCGCGCGGTGCGCCAGCCAGGGGTCCAGGCCGTATCTCGAGCATGCCCGCAGTGGCCGCGTCGTGTCCTTCGGCGAGCTCTCCTGGGCGGTCGAGCTCTGGACGGCCGTGCTGGACCGCGCAGGCGTCGCGCCTGGGTCCACCGTGGCCCTCTCGATCAGTGATCCCCTTGACTTTTCGATTGCCTTTCTCGGGACCATCGCGGCCGGGCGCTGGGTCGCGCCGCTGAATCCGGCCCAGCCCGCTCACGGGGCGGCTGGGTTGGAGGCTGCCGCCGCACGGGTGCACGCCGTGATGGTGTTCGCCGACGCGCCGGTGCCCGCGGGGGTCGACCTCGACTGGGTGCACATGCGCGCGGGTGCGTTTCTCGGGGCCCCCTCGAACCCTGCACACACAAGGCCGGCGCGGAGGGGAGACGCGGGTGGGGCGGTGCTGGCCTCGTCGGGCACGAGCGGCCCTCCCAAGGTGATCCGACTCGGAGAGGACCAGTTGTTGCACACGGCGCGCGGTGTCGCCGCCCACCATCGGCTCACCCGGAGCGACCGCGGGTTCTGCCCGCTGCCGCTCTTCCACATCAACGCCGAGGTCGTGGGGTTGCTCGCCTCGCTCGTCGCCGGGTCATGCCTGGTCCTCGACGACCGCTTCCACCGCACGCGCTTTTGGGGCGTGATGACAGAGCGGCGGATCACCTGGATCAACGCCGTCCCGGCGATCATCTCGCGGCTGGCCGATCCCCGTGGGGAGGAGATGCC
This sequence comes from Acidimicrobiaceae bacterium, assembly GCA_003133545.1. Classification (GTDB taxonomy): domain Bacteria; phylum Actinomycetota; class Acidimicrobiia; order Acidimicrobiales; family RAAP-2; genus Bog-473. The sequence continues at coordinate 62,386 of PKYA01000062.1, forward strand.
ACCGGGCATCCGCTTCATCCGCTCGGCGTCGGCCCCCTTGGCGGTGGCGACGGCTGCCCGCTTCGAGGCCACGACCGGCATACCCGTGGTGGAGACATACGGCATGACGGAGGCAGCCAGCCAGATTACGACCAATCCGGTGGACGGCGGGCGCAAGCTGGGCTCGGTCGGGCTCCCCGTCGGGGTCGAATTGCGCATCGTCGCCGACGAGACGGCCATGCCGGAAGAGTCGGCGCCAGGCTGCCCCCACGGCACCGGTCACGTCGAGATTCGGGGACCGTCGGTCATCACGGCTTATGGCGGTGATGACCACCGGGAATGTATCGACTCCGACGGCTGGCTACGGACGGGAGACCTCGGGCATCTCGACGACGACGGCTACCTCTACCTCGACGCCCGGGCCGACGATGTGATCAACCGTGGCGGTGAGAAGGTCTTCCCCCGCGAGATCGAGGAGGTGGCCCTGCTCGATCCCGATGTGGCTGCCATCGCGGTGGTCGCTGCCCTTGATCCCGAGTTGGGTGCGGTGCCCGTGGCGTTCCTCGTGGTGCACGGCATCGCCGACGACACCGATCGACCCAGGGTCTCCCGCGTGACCCGCCGGGTCCGGGACCACCTCGAGGTGTCGCTCGTCCGGAGCAAGCGGCCTGCCTCCCTGATGGTGGTACGCGCGCTGCCGGCGGGGGCCACCGGCAAGGTGGCGCGGCGCGCCCTGCGTGCCGGCGACGTGCCGGTCATCTTTCGGCTCGACTGCCGATGAGCACGCCCGCAGCCGCGTTCGCAGCAGCCGAGCCCGGGCCCGGCACCCGCCAGCGGCTCCATCACATCGACGCCATGCGGCCGGTCAAGCAGGTCGGCGTCGTCTCGACCCACACGCTGATTGCCTTCGCGCCGGCGGCGGCCGGCGGCGTCGGTGCCGCCCTCCAGCTCCTGCACGCGACGCGTGAGGCTTTTCTCTTCGTGTCGGCGTGCATGATCACCTACAGCTTTCGCCACGTCTTGCGGGTGGAGCTCGCATCGTTCTGGCGCCGCCGCTTCATGATGGTCGGGGTGCCGTATCTGTGCTGGACGGCCATCTACTTCTGCCTCACCTGGCGGACCACCACGGGCTCGGTCTCCGCGCGACTCCTCCACTTGGGCTATCTCACGGCCACCGGGTACTACCAGCTGTATTTCCTGGTGGTCCTGCTCGAGTTCTATGCCGTCTTCCCCCTCCTCATGGCGCTGTTGCGGCGGACCGCCGGCCATCACGGGGCGCTCCTCGCGGCGAGCGGGGCGCTCCAGGTGCTGCTCGTCTCGCTCATACACTGGGGCGCGCTCCCGCGCTCGATGCAGGGGTTCTGGGCTACCCGCGAGGTCACCTCGTACCAGTTCTACCTCGTCGCCGGGATGGTGGTGGCCCTGCATCTCGATGAGGTGCACCAGTGGCTCTGTGCGCATGTGCGCCTGGTGGTCGGGTTCACCTTGGCGACAGCGGGGATCGCCGAGGGGTGGTACTTCCTTTCCGCCGACCATGTGGTCTCGTGGTTGGGCTCCAGCTCCGATCCCTTCCAACCGGTGGTGATCCCGTTCAACATCGGCGCCATCGCCTCCATTTATCTCGTCGGGGTGTGGCTCGTCGGCCCCAATCGCTCCGCAACGACCCGCGCCCTGACGCAGACCGGTTCGGACGACTCCTACGGTGTGTATCTGGCCCAGTTGGTGTTCATCACGGCCTTGACGTGGGTCGGCTGGGAGCACCTCAGTGCGTTCGTGCCGTGGCCGGTCCTCAGCATCTGCACCGTCGCGCTCGTCTTCGTAGCCTGTGTGGCCCTTACCGAGCTGCTGGCCCGGACGCCGCTGGCAAAGCCCCTTACCGGACGATCACGTGTGCCGCAGGGGCCGGGGCTGCGTCGCACCACCGCCGTGGTCGGCGCGGATCCCCTCGGGGGAAAACAGATGGTCCCGTCCGGACGCCTCTGAGCGGATACTCAAGACCCGATGGCGTCGCCCACGGCGTCAGCGATGGCCTCGCCGATGACCCGATAGCCCGCATCGTTGGGGTGCTTGTTGGGACCGAGGGGTGCGGGTGCGCATTCCCAGGTCAGCGCACAGGTGCGCGCCACGTCCAGCGGGACGGTCCCGAAGCCGGGCACCGACGTCGGCTGCGTGTTCGTCATGTCGAATGCCGCGGGGATGTCGGCGACAGGGATCCCCGCGGCGCCATAGGCGGCACGCAACGCGTCGTTGAGCCTGAGGATTACGGCCAGGGACTGCGCGGCGAACATTCGCCCTGCTGGCCCGTCGAGGGCGGAGGCCAGGTAGGGGTCGTAGTGGGTGAGCCCAATCATCAGCGTCCCCGGTGCGGCGGTTTCTTTGAGCAGGGTCAGTATCTGGGGGAGCTGCACCCCGACGTCCCGCAGGGCGCGCGCCACGCAGGTCTCGTCGATCGTCGCGTGCCTGAGGCAGCGCACCACGTCGTTGAAGCCGAGATCAACCGTTATCAGCACCGTCGACGGGTGCTGGTGGAGAAAGGACAGCGCTGCTCCAAGTTGTGAAGCCTGCGGGTAGGTGCAGTGATCCGTTCCGGTGCGCATGGTCGCTGTGGTCTCACCGGGACATCCGAGGTCCACCAACCGCAGGTCATGCCAGCGAGAGCGTTCGGCGTCGAGCAGATCGTTCGCGTAGCCCGAGAGCGTGCGCTCCCCGTGGGGATCGGCGGCGGTGGGTTGGAAGCCGACCGATGCGGACCCTCCGAGGGCGAGGTAGTAGGGGGAGTCCTGGTCCACCGCGCCGAGGGGCGGTGCGGCGCCGGCGACGCCGCCGAGCAGCCCGGCCGCCCCCGCGCAGAGTGCAACTGTGCCCACCCGCATGACGGCCCGCCGCCACCGCGACTGCCCTGACTCCACTTCCCCTCCCAGCTCATCGGGGGAACGGCGTCCCCGGCCCGTCCTACGTCCAGGGCGGGACGTTACCTGCGCCATGGTCCGCGGCGTCCGCGCCCGGCGGCGTGGCGCGCCGGTGCCCCAGGCTGGGTCACACTGGTTGGCATGGCAGCTCAGTTCATTTACACCATGCGCGACCTCCGCCGGTTCTACCCACCCGATCGTGAGGTGCTGCGGGGCATTAACCTCTCGTTCTACCCGGGGGCCAAGATCGGGGTCATCGGCTCGAACGGATCGGGCAAGTCGTCCCTGCTGCGGATCATGGCGGGAGAGGACGACGGCTTCACCGGCGAGGCCCGTCTCACACCCGAGTTCACGGTGGGCTTCCTGGCCCAGGAGCCCACACTGGACCCCACCAAGGACGTGGCCGGCAACGTGGCGGACGGCGTCGGGCCGGCCAAAGGTCTCCTCGACCGCTACAACGAGGTGTGCGCCGCTTTCGCCGAGCCCGACGCCGACTTCGACGCATTGCTGGCCGAGCAGGCCGACCTGCAGACGAAGATCGATGCTGCCGGGGTATGGGACCTCGAGCGCACCATCGAGATCGCCATGGATGCGCTGCGGCTGCCACCTGGTGACGCCGATGTGACGACGCTTTCGGGCGGCGAGCAGCGCCGGGTGGCGCTGTGCCGCCTCTTGCTCTCGAGGCCCGACCTGCTCCTGCTCGACGAGCCCACCAACCATCTCGACGCCGAGTCCGTGGCGTGGCTGGAGCGCACCTTGCAGGACTACCCCGGCACCGTGGTGGCCGTCACCCACGATCGCTATTTCTTGGACAACGTGGCCGGCTGGATCCTCGAGTTGGACCGGGGGGCAGGCATTCCGTGGCAGGGGAATTACTCGTCGTGGTTGGAGCAGAAGCAGGCCCGCTTGGCGGGAGAGGAGAAGTCGGACCGGTCCCGCCAGCAGGCGCTGGCCCGAGAGCTCGAATGGATCCGGATGTCGCCGCGGGCACGGCAGAGCAAGGGGAAGGCCCGCATCACCGCCTACAACGAACTGGCGTCCGAGGCGGAGGCAGCCGAGCGGCGGGCCGACAAGGTCGAGATCACCATTCCGCCCGGGCCGCGCCTGGGCGACCGGGTGGTCGTGGTCGAAGGATTGGTCAAGGGCTTCGGTGACCGCCTGTTGATCGACGGGTTGTCGTTCCTGCTTCCTCCCGGCGGGATCGTGGGGGTGATCGGCCCGAACGGCGCCGGCAAGACGACGCTGTTCAAGATGATGGTGGGGGAGGACAAGCCCGACGCGGGGGACCTCGAGGTGGGCGCCTCCGTGGTCCTCGCCTACGTCGACCAGTCACGCGACAGCCTGGCGCCCGACGCCACGGTCTTCGACGAGATCACCGGTGGGGTCGAGCGGATCGTCGTGGGGAGCCGAGAGATCCACGGGCGTGCCTACGTGGCCAGCTTCGGGTTCAAGGGAAGCGATCAGCAGAAGAAGGTCGGTGAGCTCTCGGGTGGCGAGCGCAACCGGGTGCAGCTGGCCAAGATCCTCAAGAGCGGGGGCAACGTCCTGCTACTCGACGAGCCGACCAACGACCTCGACGTGGACACCCTGCGCGCGCTCGAGGATGCCCTGCTGGGCTTCCCGGGTTGTGTCGTGGTGATCAGCCACGACCGCTGGTTCCTCGACCGGATTTCGACGCATGTCCTCGCCTTCGAGGGTGACTCCGAGGTCCGCTGGTGGGAGGGGAACTTCACCGACTACGAAGCCGATCGCAAGAAGCGCCTCGGCCTCGACGCCGACCAGCCCCACCGCCTCCGCTACAAGCCCTTGGTGCGCGACTGACCCGTGCGCCACAACTGGCGGCGCCGGTCCATCACCGAACGGCGTGGCCAGTGCACCTCGGTGGCCCAGCCCACGCGCTCGAACACCCGGATGACCTCGGCCGAGATGTCGACCTGTCCAGGGTCGACGCCATGGCGGGCCGAGCGGGGGAAGGCGTGATGTGCGTTGTGCCAGGCGTCACCGAAGCTGAGTAGGGCCAACGGCGCGAAGTTGGTGCTGCGGTCCCTGTCGCCGAAGGGTTGCTTCCCGAAAGTGTGGCAGAGCGAGTTGGTGCTCCACGTGACGTGGTGCAAGAGCGCGACCCGCACCACTCCACCCCACAGCCCGGCGAGAAGGGCGCCCCACACCGTCTTGGTGACGATGAAGCCGATGGCGGATGGGATGAGGAAGGAGAGCACGGTCCACCACACCGCGGTGCGGGAGATGAACGCCACGTCGGGGTCGTCCACCAGATCCTTGCTCCAGCGCGCCGCGTTGACCTCGTTGGCGACGAAGAGCCAGCCGGCGTGGGCGTGCCACAGCCCCCGGAGCTGATTGCCCAGGCCCGGACCGTCGGGGACCGGCGAATGGGGGTCCCCCGCCTGGTCCGTGAAGGCGTGGTGGCGGCGGTGCTGGGACACCCAACTGGTCACGGAGCCCTCTATGCCCATCGTCCCGGCGATGGCCAGGGTCACCTTCAGCCATCGGGCAGGGACGAAAGAGCGGTGGCTGAAAAGGCGGTGGAAGCCGAGGCTGAGCCCGAGGCCGGTGAAGACGTACATGCCGGCGGCCAGCCCAAGGTCGAGCCAGCCGATGCCGTGATTCCAGAAGATCGCCACGGCGAAAACCACGGCGACCAGAGGGAGGACGACCAGGAGGGCAGCGCTGACCAGTTGCACCTTGGTGGCCCGGAGCGTCGGGACGGCAGGTGCGACCGGCATGACGTCTGGGGCCACAATGGTCACTCGAGCTCCGATCGATGAACATCACATCAATTGGGGAGATCGGAAATGTCATCCGGCCCAACGTCGCCAGCATAGCTCTCCCGTCCGGCGGCGCAGAGTCGGGGGCGCGTTCTGTTCTCCCTGTTCGCAGACGGCGCGGCGCCTGTGCAAAGCTTCCGTCCGCCACGCGACGACGAGCGCGAGAAGGGGGCGAGGATGCGCAGCAAGGTCGCGGGAGCACGGGTCCCTGTCATCGCGGCTCGGCGGGTGCTGACCACCCCGACGACGTCATGAGCACCGTGGCATTGCACGACGGTAAACGCCTGTGGGAGGAGGAGGGCTGGTGCATCCTGCACGGGCTCCTTCCCGCGGACGAGGTGCGGCTGGCGCAGGAAGCGTTGCCCGACCTCTTCCCGACGGCCGAGGAGTTCGCGGAGGACCGCGACCCGGCCCGCAATCTGCCGTTCCGCGTCGATTCGCACTCGGTGCTGCCGGCGTTCCCTTTCGAGAGCGGCGTACTCAATCGCATGGTCCTGCACGACAAGGTGATCGACCTGGCCCAGGAGTTTCTGGGGTTGACGAACATCCGCCTCTACCAGGGCATGGTGAGCGCGAAGTACTCCGACGGCGCGCTCGACGACGAACAGCTCCTGCACGTCGACTACGGCAATCACACCTTGGTGGTGCCGCGGCCCGACCTGGGCTACCAGCACCTCGAGCTCTTCATCTACCTGAGTGACGTGACCGCAGAGACTGCGGCGACGCGGATGGTGTCGCGCCGCCTGACCACGGGCGTCCCGACCGAGAGGACGTATCTCAGCCTCACGGAGTACCCGGATCTCTACGCGGCCGAGGTGCCTGCCTCGGGCCCGGCCGGCTCCATACTGGCCTACCGGCCCGACGTGTACCACCGGGGGGTGCGCATGACGGCCCCCGGCGCGGCCCGCTTCATGCTGCACGTCTCGTACAAGCCCGTCGCGACCGATTGGCTCGGGTCCCAGGCCTGGCCCGGAGCGGCCGAGGGCCTGGCCTGGCACCGGTTCATGCAGGAGACCAACGTGCGCCAGCTCACCATGCTCGGCTTCCCCGAGCCGGGTCACCCGTACTGGAACGAGCAGACCCTGCGCGGCGTCTCGGCGCGCTACCCCCTCCTCGACATGGCACCGTGGCGCGCCGCGTCCTCCGGCGCCGGCCCGTCTTGAGCGGCGTGGCGGGCACGGAGAGCCCGACGGCCGAGCCCTGGTGGAAGGCCGGGGTCCTGTACCAGGTCTACCCCCGCTCCTTCGCCGACTCCGACGCCGACGGCGTGGGCGACCTGCCCGGGGTCATCGCACATCTCGACCACCTCGAATGGCTCGGCGTCGACGGCATCTGGTTGTCGCCGGTGACGCGCTCACCCAACGCCGACTGGGGCTACGACGTGTCGGACTTCACCTCCATTGCGCCCGAGCTCGGGACCCTCGACGACCTCGACCGCCTCATCGCGCAGGCGCGCCGCCGTGGGATCCGTGTGCTCATGGACCTGGTCCCCAACCACACCAGTGATCAGCATCCGTGGTTCTTGGACGCGCGTTCTGCGCGCACCGCGGCCAAGCGCGACTGGTACGTCTGGGCTGATCCCAAAGAGGACGGCTCGCCGCCGAACAACTGGGTCAGCAGCTTCGGCGGGCCCGCCTGGACGCCCGACCCCGGGTCCGGGCAGTCCTACCTGCACAATCACCTCTCCGTCCAGCCCGACCTCAACTGGTGGAACGAGGAGGTGCGCCAGGTCTTCGACGGGATCATGCGCTTCTGGTGGGACCGGGGGTTGGCGGGTTTCCGGATCGATGTGTGCAACGTCATCATCAAAGATGCCGAGCTGCGCGACAACCCGCCGGCCACCGAGGAAGACGATCTCGAGGCTCAGCTCTTCGGGCAACGATCGGTGTACAACGCCAACCGGCCCGAGGTGCACGAGGTCATCCGGCGCTGGCGCACGTTGGCCGAGGAGTACGACGCACCCCGCGTCCTCATCGGGGAGACCCCGGTCCCTGTCGGCGAGCTGGCGGCGTACTACGGCGACGGCCGCGACGAGCTCCACCTGTCCTTCAACTTCCCGTTCATCAGCGCGCCGCTCGAGCCGGCCGCCATGCGGTCGATCGTCGAGGAGACCGAGGTGGCCTTGCCCGCGGGCGCCTGGCCCGCCTGGACCGGCTCGAACCACGACATGTTCCGCTTGGCCACGCGCTGGGCGGAAGGTGACCCCCGCAAGGTGCGAGTCGCCCTGATGCTCCTGCTGAGCCTGCGCGGCACCCCTGTCCTGTACCAGGGCGACGAGATCGGCCTGGCCAACACGGAGCTGGCCCACGAGGACATGCGCGATCCCCTCGGCGTCCGCTACTGGCCTTACTACGCGGGGCGCGACGCCGGCCGCACCCCGATGCCCTGGCGGGACGCGCCTGGGGGCGGTTTCACCGAGCCGGGGGTGCGCCCGTGGCTCCCCCTGGGTGACGTCCACGCCTGCAACGTCGAAAGCCAGCGGTCCGATCCGCACTCCACGCTCACCTTGGTGCGCGCCCTGATCGCCCTGCGACGTCAGGAGGCGGACCTCGCCGTCGGGGCGTACCGCACCCTCCCCGCGCCCGAGGGCGTCTGGGCTTTCGCCCGGGGTGATCGCCACATTGTGGTGCTCAACATGGCCGACCGGGGGGCGACCGTGCCCGGGATCGAGGGGACCGTGCGTATCAGCACCGAAGCCGCCCGCGCCGGGGAGCCCGTGACCGGGACGCTGGAGCTCCGGGCGTGGGAGGGCCTCATAGGGGCAACGAGGAGCGCGCCGACCACAGCGCGCTGACGTCGACGAACGGCGCGGTGCAGGGCGGGCCATCCGCCGCCCAGATCCGGGGGCGTACCGCCGGGTCGTCGCCACAGAGGATGATGCACGACGAGCGGGTCCCGTAGTCCTCGAGGTGCACGCAGTTGGACGAGGATTTGGGGCCGCTTTCCGCATGGGCCGAGAGATCGGGCGCGTGATCGGCCAGCACATGTCGGAGCGCACTGACCGTGCCCTCCGCGTCCAAGTTGGTGCCCAGGGAGCCGGCGACACGCTCGGCCTTGGTGGAGGGCGCCCCGAGGGGCCGGTTCTCCAGGACGTGGAGCCCCGGTGCCAGCGCGACGGCCCGGGGGTCGACCAGGCCGGTGAAGTCGATGAAGAACAGCGCATCGCGATCGCCGGCGAGGAGCCACGACCCGTTGTAGCTCGACGGCTCGTGGCGGGAAAGGAACGCGTCGACTGCGCTGCGGGCGTTGGTGTAGGACGCGAGAGCCAGCGGGAGCTCCCCCCGGGTCCGGCGGGTCGGGTCGCGGGCTTCGCCGAGTGGTTGGTTGGTCAACCCGGCGAACACACCGTGCTCGTTGACCGCCAGCCAGGTGCCGCCCGACTGCTCGTCGCGCCCGCCCAGCACCACAGGGTTGCCGGCGCGCAGCACGGTCATGGGGACGGCGGGGCGGTGCAAGAACTCGTCGCGATTGGCTCCGATCAGCAGCGGTGCACCGGGGACGACCCGAAAGGCCACCGCGAGCAGGCACATGCCGCCACACTACAGACGGCCCCGGCCACCAAAGCCGCTAAAGCCGCCGAAGCCGTCGGGCCGATCAGGCCGCCATCAACTCGGAAGCTGCCGTCTCGGGGGTGCGCGGCGGGGCGGACGCGACGGGCTTGGGACGACCGGGGAGGGCGAAGCGGAAGATCTTGGCCACGACGGAGCCGAACTGTCGCGACAGTCGGCCCGTGTTGTAGGGGATCCCGTAGCGCTCGCAGATGTCGCGCACCTGGGGGGCGATCTGTCCGTAGCGGCGCGCCGGGATGTCGGGGAACAGGTGGTGCTCAATCTGGTAGCTCAGGTTCCCGCACATGATGTGGAAGAGCCGCCCGCCCTTTATGTTGGCCGAACCGAGCATCTGGCGGAAGTACCAGTGACCTTTGGACTCGCCTTCGCACTCCTCCTCGGTGAATTCGGCCGTCCCGCGGGGAAAGTGCCCGCAGAAGATGATCATGAACGCCCACAGGTTACGGATGAGGTTGGCCAGCGCGTCGGCCAGCAGCGTGGAGAGGAAGAGGGGGCCGGTGAAGGCAGGCCACATGATGTAATCACGGAAGGCGAGCGTGCCCGACTTGCGCAGCCCGTTCTTCAGTGAAAGTTTCGCCTCGGCCCACGTCTTCTTGCCCTCTTTCACCTGGCCGAAGTCGACGTCGTGCAACATGATGCCGTGGTCGAATATGACGGCCAAGCCGAGCGCGTAGAGCGGGTTGCCCAGGTTGGCCGGCGACCACGGGGTCTCCGCGCTGACACGGATGACGCCGTACCCGAGGTCCCGATCCTTCTTGGTGATGTTGGTGAAGGTGTGATGGAGGTAGTTGTGGTAGTGCTGCCATCCTTTGGCGGGGCACGACGAGTCCCACTCGAAATCGGTGGAGGAAAGGGCCGGGTCGTTCGTCCAGTCGTACTGGCCGTGGAGGACGTTGTGCCCGATCTCCATGTTGTCGAGGATCTTCGACAGCGACAGCGCGGCCACGCCGGCCAGCCAGAAGGGCGGCAGGAAGCCCAAGAAGAGCGATGCCCGCCCGCCCACCTCGGACCATCGCTGCACGCGGATCAGCCGGCGGATGTACCGGACGTCCTCGCCGCCGAGCTGGGCCGCAATGTCGCCGCGCAGGCTTTCGAACTCGCGCGCCAGCGCATCGAGCTTGGCCGGGGTGAGACCGTGGGCTTCGGCAACGGTGGTCATCGTCATTCCTCTTCGCGCACGGTCCGGCTACAGATCGATCTCGACGTCGCCCACGGGCACGCTCACGCAGATGCGGATGTTCACGTCGGGCCCGTTGGTGAGATCGCCGGTGACGGCATCTCGCACGACCCCCGCGCAGAGCCGGCGGGTGCAGGTGTGGCAGATGCCCATACGGCAACCGCTGAGGGGGGCCAGCCCCGCCGCCTCGGCCTGGATGAGCAACGGCCTGCCGTCGCTGGCCACGCCGATCTCGCTGGCGCCGAAGCGCACCGTGCCGTCCACGTTCCCGGCCTCGGCGGTGAATTGGGCGAGGGTGAAGGCTTCGGTGTGGAGGTGATCGTCGCGGCCCACCCGGGCGAAGAGTTCCCGCGCTGAGTCCATCAAGGGTGCGGGGCCGCAGACGAAGGCTTCGGCCTCGGCCCATCCGGGTTCGGTCGCCTCGAGGTGCGCCGCGGTGAGGAAGCCGTCGAGGTCGCCCCTCCCCGGTTCTTCGGTGAACACCCGCACCAGCCGGACGTTGGCGGCCGTGGCGGCCAAGGCCTCGAGCTCGTCGCGGTAGAGCATGTCGGCCTCGCGGAGTGCGTAATGCAAGAACGTCACCGGGTTCGTCCAGTCGCGCGCGCAGCGGGTGCGCAGCATCGACATGACCGGGGTGATGCCGCTCCCTCCGCTGATGAGCAGCAGGCGGGGCGGCTCGCACTCGGGGAGGGTGAACGCGCCCTGCGCCGCGCTGAGGCCCACCGTCTGGCCCATACGGGCCGCCTGGCGCAGGTGCTGGCTGACGCGGCCCTCGGGATGGGCGGTGACCGACAGCTCAATCAACCTTCCAGGGCCGACTGCAGCATTGGCCATGGAGTAGCAGCGGGTGTGGCGCACGCCGTCGATCTCCACGCTGAGTTGGGTGTACTGGCCGGCCTGGAACCCGGCCCAGTTCCCGTTGGGGCGCAGGGTGAGGGTCACGCTGCGCGGCGTGCTCCGCTCCACGCGCACCACCTTGGCCCGGATCTCGTTGGATGACCACGAGGGGCGTACGAGCTCGACGTATCGATCCACCCCGTAGGGGGTTGCCGCGGCATTGAACACGCGGAGGGCCTGGCGCAGCAGGCGCGCCGGCAACGGCCGTCGTGCGGGCAGGACGCCAGTTGCCATGGCACACCGTAGCCCGGGAGCCTGGGCGTATCCGCGGAAAGCGGCCCGGAGCGGCCGCGCCGTGCCTGGTGACGCGGCACAATTGGGGGATGAACACCAACCGCTGGATGGAGGGTGACGTTCCCCGCGGGGCGCTGTACGACCGTCGCTTCGACGAGTTCGCCGCCCAGGGTATGGACATGCACGGGGAGGTGGCACTGGTCGAGTCGTACCGCCCCGCCTCCGTACTCGACGCCGGATGCGGCACGGGGCGCGTGGCGATCGAGCTGAGCCGTCGCGGCTACGACGTGGTGGGCACCGACGTCGATCCGCGCATGCTCGAGGTGGCCCGCCAGAAGGCCCCGCAGCTCGCGTGGGTGGACGGGGACCTGGCCGATCCGGCGCTGGCGTTCGATCGTTGCTTCGATGTCGTGGTGATGGCGGGGAACGTCCTCATCTTCGTGGCACCGGGCACCGAGGGCGCAGTGGTGGCCAACATGGCCGCGCACCTGGCATCCGGAGGGCGCCTTGTCAGCGGGTACTCGCTGCGGCCGGGGGGCTTCACCGTCGCGGCACACGACGACGTGGCAGGCCGGGCCGGCCTCGTCCTCGAGGACCGCTGGTCCACCTGGGACCGCCAGCCCTTCACTCCGAGAAGCGACTATGCCGTGTCGGTGCACCGGCGCGGCAGCTGACGGCGCGGCACTCAGCCGGCGACCGGGTAGCTCCTCTCCCGCAGCCCCGGGATGCACAGCTCGTCACGTAGCCGGGCGACCTCGGCGCGCGCCCGCGCGATGTTGGCCTGGCGGACGTGGGCGTAGCCACGGATGTCCTCGGCTGTCCGCACCAGCGCCTCGACAGTGCCGGCGGTGGCGGGAGTGAGTAGAGCCAAGGCGTCCGCCACCCAGTCCCGGTACTCGCGCAACAGCCGCCGCTCGGCCCGCCGTTCCGCCGACCAACCGAAGACGTCGAGGGGCGTGCCGCGCAGGTGGCGCGCCGCGCGCAGCCCGAGGAACGCCGGGCGGGCGGTGCGGACCAGCTTGATCTTGCGGCGCAACCCGAGGCGGGCCAGCAGGGGGGGCCGGAGCAGGTAGACGCGTCGGGCTCCCGGGAAGGCCCGGGCGAAGGCCTCCTGTTCCTCGGCGAGCAAGTGCAGCCGCGCCACCTCGTACTCGTCCTTGTAGGCCATCAGCTTGAACAGATAGCGCGCGACCGCGTCGGCCAGCCCGCATTTCCCCGGCGCCAGCGCGGCCTCTGCCGATTTCGCCTTCTCGACCCGATCGCGGTAGCGCGCCGCATAGGCGGCATTCTGGTAAGCGGCGAGGAATTTCACCCGCCGCCCGACCGTCTCGTCGAAGGATTCGGAGAGGTGCAGCGCATCGCTGGTCATCGCCGTCGCCGGCTTCGCCAGCGCCTCCACTTGCGCGCGGTCGACTGCGGCGCGGCGGCCCCAGTGAAAGGCGGCTTTGTTCATGGCGACCGATTCACCATTGAGTTCGATCGCCCGCTCGATGGCAGCGGCCGACAATGGAATCGCTCCGAGCTGATAGGCGTAGCCGACGAGGAACATGTTGGAGCCGATCGACTGCCCGAACAGCGCCGTCGCCAGGCGGGAAGCGTCGATGAAATGCGTCCTGTCGCGGCCGGCGTCGGCGGTGATGGCCCGCTTGAGCCGCTCGGTCGGTAGCGAGAAATCGGCGTTGCGGGTGAATTCGC